>CAZEEJ010000045.1:0-32352 GCA_964511155.1 uncultured Planctomycetales bacterium
ACAAAGGCAGAAGGCAGAAGGCAGAAGGCAGAAGGCAGAAGACAGGAGACAGGAGACAGGAGACAGGAGACAGAAGACGGGAGGCAGAAGGCGGTACGGTTCCCGGTCCCCGGTTCCCGGACCCCCGACCCCGGACTCCCGACCCCTGATTCCCGATTCCCGATTCCCGATTCCCGATTCCCAATTCCCAATTCCCAATTCCCGACGGCAGATGTGCGGGCGCATCGTAGGCAGGCTTCCGCGGCGGCATTGCTCACAGAGCAGTGGCACATGGTGAGTTTGCACGCGTTCCGGATGACAGCAGGGCATGGGCACACGGCAGGTTTGTGGGTAGAGGTGCGGATAACGCCCGGGCGGTGTATTCTGCCGATAATGGGGGGGAGAAGGCTGAAGGCTAAAGGCTGAAGGCTGAAGGCTGAAGGCTGAGGGCTGAAGGGGGGGAAGACCAAGGGCTGAAGGGTAAAGGGTGTGGGCAGGAGCGAGGAGTCCGTGATGTACCGCGTGTTGATTACTGGGGCGATTGATCCGATCGGGGTGGACCTGCTGCGGCAGGAGACGGATATCGAGGTGGACTTTCGGCCGGACCTGCCGATGGCGGAGATATTGGAGATCATCGGGGGTTATCACGGGATCATCACGCCGTCGGAGACGCCGGTACGGCGGGAACTGATCGGCCGGGGGACGAACCTGAAGGTGATCGCCCGGGCGGCGGTGGGGGTGGGGGATATCGACGTCGAGCATGCGACGGAGAAGGGCATCCTGGTGCTGAACACGCCGGGGAAGAACACGAACTCGGCGGCGGAGCTGACGTTCGGGCTGCTGCTGGCGGTGATGCGGAAGGTGACGCAGGCGAACGAGGGGATGCGGCAGGGGCAGTGGGATCGGCACCGGTTCACCGGGCGGGAACTGCTGGGCAAGACGATCGGGGTCATCGGGCTGGGGAATGTGGGGCATCGGATGGCCCGGTTTTGTAACGGGTTCGAGATGCGCGTGCTGGCCTATGACCCGTACATTGCCGACGAGGTCTTCGAGCGAAACCGGGCGGAGAAGGTGGACCTCGATACGCTGATCCGCGAGTCGGACGTGATCACGGTGCACACGCCGAAGAACCGCGAGACGACGGGGATGATCGGGGCGGCGGAGATTGAACAGATGAAGCCGGGGGTGGTGCTGCTGAATGCCGCCCGGGGGGGAATCATCGAGGAGCAGGCGTTGCTGGCGGCGTTGCGGTCGGGGCACGTGGCGGGGGCGGGGATCGACACGTGGAGCGTCGAGCCGCCGGCGGACAATCCCTTCCGCGACCTTCCGCAGGTGGTGATGTCGCCGCACATCGGGGCCTCGACGGCGGAGGCCCAGCGTCGGGTGGCGGAGAGCATCGCGGCGCAGGTGCCGCGGGCGTTGCGCGGCGGGGTGGTGGACTACCCGGTGAACATGCCGCAGATCCGCATGTTGGAAGGCGACCTGATGACCTCGTACACGGTGCTGGCCGAGCGGCTGGGCATGTGTGCGGACCAGTTCATGGACTTCCAGCCGACGCATCTGGAGATGGTGTACCGCGGCTCGATCGCCCGGCAGGACTGCACGCTGCTGCGGCTGGCGTTTTTGAAGGGGTTTCTCAAGAGCCGGCTGGAGTACGTCAGCTACGTGAACGCCCAGCAGCGGGCGGCGAGCATCGGGCTCCAGGTGGCGAATACGAGCGACGCGGGTTTCACCGACTACGAGAGCGCGGTCAAGTGCATTCTGCGGCGGGGCGAGCAGGAGTTCGCGATCGGCGGGGTGGTTTTTGCTGGTCCGCATCCGCGGGTCACGCTGATCGACGACTTCACCTTCGAGGTCGAGCCGGCGGGCAACTTCCTGGCCATCCGCAGCCGCGACCGGCTCGGCGTCGTCTCGGGCATCGCCGGCGTGCTCGACCAGCATCGGCTGCAGATCAACAGCTTCGCCTTCTCGCACAGCGACGCCCGCCGCCGGTCCATGTTCCTTATCCGCGTGACCCGCGAGGTGCCCGCGGCCGTCGTCGAGCAGTTACGCAGCCAGGCGTATATCACGCTCGTGCGGACGATCAGTTTGTAGGGGGGAAGTGAGAAGTGAGAAGTGAGAGACCGTGTCTCTCGTGGATGTTCCGAAGCATGACTTACCGTGTGCCACTGCTCTTTGAGCAGTGAGGGGTGCGTGCAAAGCTGCCGCGTGCCGGGTGGCCCATCCTTGCGCAGCAAGGGTGGGCTCGCGATGATCAAACGCGAGGAAGTTGCTGCTCTGCTGGGATGCCTTCCGCGAACCCCATCATCGCGACCCCACCCATCGCGTTGCGATGGATGGGCCACCCGACTCTTGCACCGGCGAGACGCCGGTGCCACACCGGTGACCACTTGCACCGGCGAGACGCCGGTGCCACACCGGTGCCACACCGGTCGGTGCCACACCCGGCGGGCGCTACGGGCAGTCCACGTCGGCGTCGATATCGGCTCCGGAGAGGCATGTGCGGAAGAGGGCCACGTCCGCGTGGTCCACGTCGTTGTCGCCGGCGTCAAGCCGGGCGTTGGTGCAGGCTGCTTCGTTCTGCGGCACCGCGACGCCGCTGAGGCAAAGCTGGAGATGGGCGTAGTCGTCGAGGTCTACGTCGCCGTCGCGATCGAAGTCCGCCCGGCTGTACTGCTGCGGCGTGAGGCTGACCTGCACGAAGCGCACCGCCGACGCGAACATGCTGCCGGATTCGTCGGTGTGCTCGTTGGAGAGCCGGACCGCGGTGCCGCTGCCGGCCGTCAAGCGATACTCGCCCAGATCGAACCACGTATTGGCGTTCTGCGTCTGGTCGACGTCGAGCTCGGCCACACCGTCGGCGTGGGTGATCCGGTAGAAGATGGGATTACGGGTCAGCGAATGTGTCGGCCAGGTGGCGTAGACGCGGTATTGGCCCGGCGAGGGGATGACCGGCTCGAAGACCGCGGCCTTGAGCCCCGCGACGGAGCGGTAGGTCGACCCGTAACGCGAGCCGAGGCTCGCCGTCACGCCGGGGGCGGTGCTGGTCGAACTGATGTCCGCCCAGGTGCCCTCTTCGCGGTACCAGGCGTGGTTCTGCCCGCCGCTGCGTGATTCGATGATGATGACCGCCGGGGCATCGCCGGTGACGTTGATCTGCACGCCGACCGAGTCCGTACCGCCGCGGCCGTCGCTGACCGTCACGGCTGCGGTGTACGTGCCCGGGCTGGTGTAGGTATGGTCGAGGACCGCACCGCTGCCGACTTGGCCGTCTCCGAAACTCCACGCGAAATTGAGCGGATCGCTATCCGGGTCGTGTGATGCACTTGCATCGAAGTGCACGATAAGCGGGGCGTCGCCGGTCAGCGGGCTCGCCTGGACGGCGGCGACGGGTGGGCGGTTGGCGTCGCGGACTTCGAGGTTGTCCCAGCGGACGCCGGAGGAGGTTCCGCCCAGGTTGCCGCTCTTGAGGACGATGGTGGCGAGGTTGCCGGCGGAGGTGAACCGGCTGACGCTGGCGACTGGGGCAGTGGCGGACATGGTGCCGTTCCATCCGCCGGGCGTCCCCCAGGTGTCGTTCTTGTAGACGAGGACGCTGTCGGGCTGGGCGCCTTCGTCCTGGCCGTTGACCGGCGTGCGCGGACCGTTGATGATCCGCACCTCCGCCCATTGGTACTCGGCCACGGTGGGGTTGGATTGCCAGAAGCCGGTGACGTCGATGACCCGGCCCGCGCCGCCGGTGGCGAACTGCTGCCAGACGCCGCCGTTGTAGTTGGAGCCGGTGGTTCGCAACTGGCCGCTGGCCACGGAGGCGGAGAAATCACCGGCCGTATTGCGCTCCGTCCAGGCCGTCCAGCCGGTCAGGTTGGTATCGAACGTGCCGTTGGAGATCAGGTTGCTTCCGGGCACCGGAGCGGAGACCTGTATATAGTTGGTGCGTGTGCGGGTGTGGCTGCCGCCGGGGCCGGAGGCGGTCAGACGCACGGTGTAGGTGCCCTCCGCCAGGTAGGTATGCGTTGGGTTGACCGCGGTCGATGTGCCGCCGTCGCCAAACTCCCATGCCCGCGAAGTGATGTTGCCGGACGACAGGTCGGTGAAGCTGACCGCGAGGGGGGCTTGCCCGCTGGTGGGGGTACCGGTGAAGTCGGCGGTCGGCGGCGGTACCGGCCCCGTGTCCCAGCGGTACTTCTGGGCCGCGACCGCGTCGAGATCGGCGAGAATTTGCCCCTTCTGCGGCGTCCCGTCAATGTTCCAGCCGTCGCACCAACTGCACCAGCGGTACATGTTGAGGCAGCGGTAGATGCCCTCGCCGCTGGCGGCCCGCGACTGGTTCCAGGCGTTGATCTCCTCGTGGATCCATTGCATCCAGCCGGGCTGGTAGCAGCAGGACGGATTGGCACAACTTCCGCACTCGGCATGCCCGCCCTTCCAGTACCACGCCCCGTTGCACTCGGTGGCGTAGTAGGGCAGCGTGCGCAGATGGGCCGGCGTGCCCAGGTTCACCCAGTCCTGGTAGACGTAGAAGCTGAAGTATTGGCCGTTGACCTTGGCCGTCGAGTGCACGTCGTTGTAGGTGTAGCCCCGCGAGTTGATGTGCACGGCGATGCCGTCGAGCCCGCCACTGGCCCCGATCGCCGTCAACATCTGGTGCATGTAGGCCGTCCAGCCGAGCGGCATGGCATCGTGGTCCGCACCGGCCCCGTACGGGCCCGCCCAGGGGGCGAGGGCCTGGCAGAGCACCTTGGCGTTCGGGCGGACCGCCTTGATCGCGTTGTAGCACAGGCGGAAGCAATCGGCGTAGCTTTGCGGGGAGATGTAGTTGCGGTAGCCGCCGACGGCGGGCCACTCGCTGGCCAGGTTGGTCTCGTTGCCGATGAGCCAGATGTTGCAGCCCTGGCTGGCGGCGACGTAGTTGGCGCAGCGCTGGGCGAAGTTCGCGTATTGGGCGGGTACCGGGATCGTGCCGGTACTGCCGTAGCCGTTGTTCAGGCGGGCGATGACGGTGTGGCCCTGGTCGGAGATGGAGCGGAAGTCGCCGCCGCTGTGGTTGTTGGGATCGCTTCCGATGCCCAGCGTGGCCGTCACCCATCCGGTCACGCCCTGGGCGTTCAGGCGGTTGAGGTACTCCTGCTGGCCGGTGTCGTGGTCGTGGATGCCGTAGAGATACGGACTCTCCTGGGCCCGGACGGTCACCGCCGCCAGGGCCAGTACGCCCAGCCCAACGAGTATGAGCCCGATGCGCCCTCCTCGCCCGGTCTTGCTCATGGTGTACCCCTTCTCCGCGATGCCCTGCGTACATATTTCCGTGCGCAGACCCGTTCACTTCTAGCCGTAAGATTGGAGCTGTATTGTAACATTTCGCCCGGCTCGATGCCAGCGCGCGGCTGAGGTCATGACGGAAAGGGTCCGTGACAGATTGGGGGGCTTTTGGGACCCGGCTGGTCAAGGCTGTTCCGTACCGCGATCGTAAGGGAGCGGACCTGGTGTGCGTGGCGTTCCCGCGCAAAGTCCGCTCCCTTACGGTCGCGGTACGGAAGCGTCACAGAAGAAGTATGTGCGTCTTGGGAAGGGGGCCAGTCCCCGGGACGCACGTACTCACGGAACCGTGATGGGGACGGCGGTGGCCGCGCGGGCGTTGATCCATTGCTCCATGAAAAGAAACGGCGAGGGGGCGACGGCGGCTTGGCGGAAGACGGCCAAGGCCCGGCCCCAGTCGCGGTCGGACAGCTCGAACACCTGCTCGAACAGGTCCAGGCTGCTGTTGTACCGCACGTTGACCAGCAGGAAGGCGTTGTTGAACGTCACGTCGGTATAGGGCTCGTATGAGGCCGGGTGGTTCAGTGTGGGCAGCAGCTCCTCGGCCAGCCGGACGCGGGCGTCTTCGAAGATGGGCTGGCGGGCGGCGATCTTGAGGTCACGATGCTGGTCGCTGCCGTACAGGACCTCGAGGTCCGCCCGCAGGTCGGCGAGGAAGGCGTTGAACCGGTCGCTGTCCTCGTAGCCCTCGGCGGCCTGCCGTACCAGGTCGCTCTCGGTGCCGAACTGCTCGCCGAGGAAGGCGATCGCCCCCGCCCGCCCGACGAACATGGCCAGCGACTCGCTGAACACGGGATCGTCCGGCCGATAGATCGTATTGTGCAGCAGTTCGTGGATGACCGTCTCGACGAGCGAGGCGATCCCTCGCCGGAACAGGGCGGAGGTGACGGGGTCGGGCAGCATGCCGAGGGTGCTGTAGGCGTCGAGTTCGTAGATGAACGTGTCGTATCCGATGCGGACCAGCCGGTCGCGCTCGGCGACCACGGCGTCGAAATCGAAGTAGCCCAGGTAGCTGATGCGCCCGACGAAGGGCAGATCCCAGAGATAGGCCTCGATAGCGTCCTTGTGCGAGGCGGACAGGTTCCAGGCCAGCGGCTTGCCATGCAGGTTGATGAAGGTGCGGTAGCTGCCGCCGACGTTGAGCCCGATAACTTCCTCGGCATAGTCCCTGGCCAGCAGGACAAGGTGCAGCTTTTCGCGCTGCTCGTCGTTGAGCGTGGGGTCATCGAGGCCGTCCTCGATGGGCACGGTGGCGGCCAGCAGCTCCAGGTGCCCGAAGGCGGCGGTAGTGACGTAGCCCAACTCGTTGCACCCGCAGCCGCCGACGCCGGCCAGCAAAGCCGCACCGGCCATGGCCATCGCCACCCGATGATGTCTCCATCGCCTCATGTTCGCACTCCGCCGAGCGACCGATCACCGCAAGCCCGGCCGACCGCCGACCGGTGCGATGTGGGGCATTATAGGTTGGGCGGGGTGTCCGGGTAGCAAGGTAGCGAGTTAGCAAGTGAGCGAGTTAGCAAGTGAGCAAGTTAGCGAGTTAGCAAGGCGGGGAGGTAGCGAGCGAGGACGGCCGCGTGTGGGTGCTGGCGGACCGCGAAGCGGCAAGCCGGGAACAGGGCCCACCGCGTTCACTTGCTGACTCGCTGCCTTGCTGCCTTGCTGACTCGCTAACTCGCTCACTTGCTCACTCGCTCACTCTCTCCATCGGCTTTTGAGTCGCTTGTGGAGTTCGTCGAGGTCGATGTGCGGGCGATCGCGTCGGCGTTCGTTGGCGGCGGGGCAGGTGCGCGACTCGAGCAAGGGATAGATGCTGCTGGGCAGGAACCGCGTCAACTGGGCGTAGCTGTGGGCGTCGCTGAGGTGCATGCGGCGATGGTAGTAGCGCAGCGGGAAGTAGATGTAGAGCATGTCGCGGGCCCGGGTCATGGCCACGTAGAACAGCCGCCGCTCCTCCTCGACGCCGGCGTCGTCGCCGGTGGCCATGTCGGAGGGGATCATGCCGTCGGCGGCGTGGATAATGTGCACCACGTCCCATTCGCAGCCCTTGGCCGAGTGGATCGTACTGAGGATGAGATAGTCGTCATCGATGAGCGGCGGGCCGGCCAGGTCGGCGGTCGAGGTCGGCGGGTCGAGCGTCAGGTCGGCGATGAAGCGGTTGCGGGAGCGGTAGCGGGCGGCGATCTGTTCGAGCTGCTCGATGTCGCGCACGCGGATCACCCAGTTGTCGTAGCGGGTCTGCACGATGGGCTCGTAGAACTGGCGAAGCCGCTCGATCTGGGCGGCCACGGAGGCCCCGCGCGTGGTGGGCCGGGTGAGGTCGTCGTCTTCCTCGGCCGGTGCGGTGGGCATGCCCACGCAGTGCAGCAGCGTGGTCCGCAGATGCGCGAACATCTCGCACGCGGCAGGGGGTACCTTGGGCGGATCCCCGGCCAAGCGGTGCCAGGGCGGCGGGGCCGCGGCTCCGCGCTCCCGGTCGGCCGAGGGAGGCGCTTGCGGCAGGCGGTTGACGCCCAGAGCCTCCATGATCCGCCGGGCACTCTTCGGGCCGATGCCTTCGATGAGTAGCAGCACGCGGAACCAGCTTAACTCATCGTACGGGTTCTCCAGGATGCGCAGCAGGGCGAGCAGGTCCTTGACGTGGGCCGCCTCGACGAACTTCAGCCCGCCGTACTTGTGGAAGGGGATCTTGCACCGGGCAAGCTCGACCTCCAACTGGTCGCTGTGATGGCCTGCTCGGAAGAGCACCGCCTGCTTGCGCAGCAGCGTGCCCATCTCCATGTGGGCGAGGATGCGTTCGCAGACGGTTCGGCATTGCTCGGCCTCGTCCATGCAGGTGTAGAGCACGGGCTTCTGCTCGGACGGCCGCTGCGACCACAGGTTCTTCGTGAACCGCTCGCGGGCCGGGGCCATCACCGCGTTCGAGGCGGCCAGGATGGGCTCGGTCGAGCGGTAGTTCTGTTCGAGGGTCACGACCCGCGCTCCGGGGAACTGCTTGGGGAAGTCGAGGATGTTGCGTACCGTGGCCGCCCGGAACGAGTAGATCGACTGGGCGTCGTCGCCGACGACCATGATATTGTGGTTCTCGCGGCGCAGACCCAGCAGGATCTCCGCCTGCAAGGCGTTGGTGTCCTGGTACTCGTCGACCAGGACGTGGTCGAAGCGCTCGGCGACCTCGTCGCCCGCGCCGGGCAGGGCGTGCAGCTCCCGCCAGAGCAGCAGCAGGTCGTCGTAGTCCAGGACGTTGCGCTCGCGCTTGCGGCGGGTGTAGGCGTCGAACAGGTCGCGGAGCGGGTCGGCATACTCGGCGCACCAGGGCCAGTGCCGTTCGAGGATGTCGGTCAGCTTGTCGCCGCTGTTGACCGTGCGCGAGTAGATGGCCAGCAGGGTCTCCTTGCGGGGGAAGCGGCGGTCCTTCTTGGCCAGTCCGAGGTCATTGCGGGTCAGGTTGAGCAGGTCGGCGGCGTCGCCGGCGTCGATCACGGTGAAGCCCGGCGGGAGGCCCAGGGCCCGGCCGTGGAAGCGCAGCAGGCGGTGGGCGACGGCGTGAAACGTGCCGCCCCAGACGCGGGCGGTGGTTCGCCGTCCGGTGAGCTGGTCGGCCCGGCTGCTCATCTCGGCGGCGGCCCGGCGGGTGAAGGTCAGCAGCAGGATGCGTTCCGGCGGCACCCCGCTCTCGATCAGCCAGGCCACCCGGCAGGCCAGCGTCCGCGTCTTGCCGGTGCCCGCACCGGCCACGACGAGCAGCGGTCCCGCCCCGTGCGTGACCGCCTCGCGCTGCGGACCGTTCAGACTGTCCAGCCAGGACTCGGACATTGATTACCTTCCCGCCACAGGTATCGCCGCTGTTCGCCGACAAGTTTCCGGGGCTCGTTACCCGGGGACTTGCGTCCCCGGCTCGTTACTTTGCGTCCCCTGCTCGTTACTTTGCGTCCCCGGCTCGTTACTTTGCGTCCCCTGCTCGTTACCCGAGGACAAGCGTCCGGGGATCGTCACCCGGTCGTGCGAAGCCGCAAGCGGCACCATAGCCTACCGCCCGCGTTGGTCAGCGGGTAGGGACGGCGAGTTCAGGACGGGGGACACAACGAGCCGGGCACGCAAGTCCCCGGGTGATGCGGGTTCAGAGCCGGGGACGCAAGTCCCCGGGTCACGAGCCGGCTTGCCCTGGGCTGGAGGGGCGGGTCTAATGGCCCCGGGGTATGTGGCTTTCAGACGAGAGGACGATGAGATGAGCGCACGATTGAGCGGATTGGCGGTGGTGGCGACGGCGGCCTTGGTCTGGGCGTTGGCGACGGCCTCGAACCAGGCCCAGCAGGGCGGCGGGTCGGGGGCGGGTACCCGCGTCGGCGTGGTGGACCTGGTCCGTGTCTTCAACGACTTTGAGCAGACCAAGGCCCTCAATGCGGAGATGGAGCGCTATAAGCTCCGCGTGGCCGAGGAGAAGCAGGCCCGCGAGGAGCGGCTCGAGGTCGAGCGGAACACGCTGCAGGGCTTCGCCCCGGACAGTGCCGAGTATGCCCAGCGCATGCGGGCGCTCAAGAAGATGATGATCGACTACAAGGCCTGGGTGGCGGTCGAGCGGGAGAACATGACCGACGAGCACCGGGCCTGGATCGAGCGGACCTACGCGGCGGTGATGGAGGGTATCGCCGCCGTCGCCCGGCACAACAACATCCAGGTGGTCATCACCCGCGAGGAGCTGGAGACCAACGTGCAGGATACCGAGACCCTGCTCAAGCAGATCCTCAACCGCAAGGTGGTCTACGCCGATGCCGAGCTGGACCTGACGGACGCGGTGCTGGTGACGCTCAACGACCTGTTCGCCAAGTCGGGCGGGGCCAAGTCGATCAAGTTCGGTCAATAAGGTGCGTGCGAGGGGCGACGATGGTCACAGGCTACACGCTGGCGGAGATTGCCAAGTGGGTTGACGGGGTTGTGCGTGGCGACGCGAGTATTCGCGTCAACGGCGTTTCCGGGGTGGAGGAGGCCCAGCCCTCCGAGCTGACCTGGCTGACCGATGACCGTTTCGCGGCGGCGCTGACCGTTTCGCGGGCGGGGGCGGTGCTGGCGGGCGAGCAGGCCGGAGCCACGCCGATGCCGGCGATCCTGTGCGCCAAGCCTGAGTTGGCCATCGTGACCGTTTTGGAGCATTTTGCGCCTCCGGTGCCGCGGCCGCCGGCCGGCGTTCATCCGACCGCCTGCGTGGCCGACTCCGCACGCCTGGGCCGGGACGTCGCCATTGGGCCGTGGGCGGTCGTTGGCGAGAATGCCGTCATCGGCGACCGGGCGGTGCTCCACGCTCATGTGTTCCTGGGGGCCGACTCCCGCGTCGGCTGCGATTGCGAGCTTTGGCCCGGCGTGGTGGTGCGTGAACGCTGCGTGCTCGGTGACCGGGTGATCGTGCACCCCAACGCGACGATCGGTGCGGACGGTTTCGGCTACATCTACGCCGGCGGGAGGCACGTGAAGATCCCGCAGATCGGCACGGTCGAGATTGAAGCGGATGTGGAAATCGGCGCCAACTGTGCGATCGACCGGGCGAAGTTCGGCACGACCCGGATCGGCGCGGGCACGAAGATTGATAACCTCGTGCAGGTGGCCCATAATGTGCAGGTAGGTCCGGGTTGCCTGCTCGTGGCCCAGTGTGGGATCGCGGGTAGTGCCCGGCTCGGCTCGGGCGTGGTGCTGGGCGGCAAGGTGGGCATCAAGGACCATGCGGTTCTGGGTGAAGGGGTCCAGGTGGCGGCCTGCGCGTGCGTGTCCAAGGATGTCCGGGCAGGGGCGCGCCTGATGGGCGTACCGGCCGTCGATCTTGACGAGTGGGTCCGCCAGCGGGCCGGCGTTCGCCGCGTCCCGCGACTGGCGGAGCAGATCAAGGCTCTGGCTGAACGGGTTGATCGACTTGAGCGTGCAGCGGACGATTGAACACCCCGTCGAGATCGCCGGTCTCGGTCTGTTCACCGGCGAGGCGGCTACGCTGCGCTTCCGTCCCGCTCCGCCGGGTACCGGCATTATCTTCGTTCGCGACGACCAGCGACCGCCCATTCATATCCCTGCCCGGGTGGACAACGTGGCCAAGCGGCTTCGCCGGACTTCCATCCGCAACGGCTCCGTCCAGATCGAGACCATCGAGCACTGCCTGTCGGCGCTGACCGGTCTGGGCATCGACAACGTGTTCGTCGACTTGAGCGGTAACGAAGTGCCCGGGTTGGACGGCAGCTCCCGGGGCTTCGTGGACAAGCTCAAGGAGGCGGGGATCGTCGATCAGGACCAGCCGCGGCAGGTCTATCGCATTCCCGAGACGGTCCGCGTTTCCGACGGCCCCAGCTACGTCATGGCCGCCCCGGCGGCCGAGGACGAGGAGGCCCTCGAGATCATCTATGATCTCAACTACGGCGGGAGCCCGGCCATCGGGCAGCAGGTCTACAAGGTCCGTCTGACGCCCGAGAACTTCGAGCAGCAGATCGCCTCCGCCCGCACCTTTGTTCTGCAGGAGGAGGCGGAGCAGCTCCAGGCGGCCGGCCTCGGGCGCCACCTGAGTTATCAGGACATTCTGGTCTTCGGCCGCGACGGCCCGATCGACAATACCCTGCGTTTCCCCGACGAGTGCGTACGCCACAAGATTCTGGACCTGATCGGCGACCTGTCGCTTTTCGGGAAGTTCCTCGTCGGGCACGTTTTCGCCCGGCAGTCGGGGCACTCGCTCAACCATGAGCTGGTGCGGCGACTGCACGAGCTCGAGGACGCGTCGGGCCTGCAGCGGCTGCTCAAGAGCGAGCCCGCCTTCGACATCCGCGAGATTCAGCGCATTTTGCCGCACCGGTTCCCGTTCCTGATGGTCGACCGGGTGATCGAGATCGAGCCCGGCAAACGGGCGGTCGGGCTCAAGAACGTGACCGCGAATGAAGAGTTTTTCACGGGCCATTATCCCGGCCAGCCGATCATGCCCGGCGTGTTGATCATCGAGGCCATGGCCCAACTGGGCGGGCTTCTGCTGTCGCGCGAGCTCGAACATACCGGGAAGGTGGCCGTGTTGCTCAGTCTCGACCGGGTCAAGTTCCGCCGCCCGGTCATGCCCGGCGACCAGTTGCTGCTTGAGGCCACCGCGCGGCGCGTCAAATCGCGCACCGGGCACGTCTCCTGTGTCGCCCGCGTGGGCGACGATCTCGTGGCTGAGGCGGATATCAAGTTCATGATGGTGGATGCCGATCCGCTGTGACCTTTTGTCCGTGAGCAACCTCATGATCCATCCGACCGCTTGTGTTGACCCCCGGGCCGAGCTGGGCTCCGACGTGCGCGTCGGGCCGTACAGCTACGTGGGCCCCGGTGTTGTTCTCGGCGACGGGTGCGTCCTGCACCAGCACGTCAGCATCGCCGGCCCCACGGTTTGCGGCCGCGGCAACCGTTTTCACCCCGGCGCGGTGATCGGCGAGGACCCGCAGGACATCAAGTACCGCGGCGAATGCACCCGACTCGAAATCGGCGACGACAACATCTTTCGCGAGCAGGTCACCGTCCACCGCGGCACCGAGGTGGGCGGCGGCGTGACCCGCATCGGGTCGCACAACTGCTTTCTGGTCGGCGTGCACGTGGCCCACGACGCCGTCGTCGGCAGCGACTGCATCCTGTCGAATTACGTTCAGCTTGCTGGCCACGTACACGTCGAAGACCGTGTGACCATCGGCGGGGTCGTCGGCATCCACCACTTCACGACCATCGGCACGCTGGCCTACGTCGGCGGACTGACCCGCATCGTGACCGACGTGCCCCCTTACATGAAGGTCGAGGGCAACCCTTCGCGCGTCCGCGGCTTCAATGAGACCGGGATGAGGCGGTGGGGTTTCACCGATCCGCAGATCCGCAGCCTGCGCGAGGCCTACCGCCGGCTTTTCAGCCCGCGGGCCGAGGATGCCGATCGCTCACAGCTTCAGCGCCTCACCGAGCTGCAGAATGGCCCCGATCTCAACGGCGAGGTCCGCTATTTGTGCGAATTCATGCGTCGCAGCACCCATGAGGGCGTCTACGGCCGGCAGCTTGAGACCCTCCGCCGGGACAGCGACGCCGATCGAGCCAGTTTCTACCAGCGAACTGCCTCCCAGGAGCCCCAGCCGTGAATGAGCGCATCCCCGTGGCCGTCATCGGGACCGGGCACATGGGCCGTCACCATGTGCGCATCTACAGCGAGTTGCCCGAGGCCGACCTGATCGGCATCGTGGATACGGATGCGGCCAAAGCGGCGGAGCTGGCGGACAAGTTTCGCACCACCGCCTACGCGTCCATCGAGCCGCTGCTGGGCCGGGTGCAGGCGGTGACCGTCGCCGTTCCCACGGTTGCCCACCTGCAGGTGGCCAAGCCGTTCCTCGAACGCGGCGTGGCCGTGCTCATCGAGAAGCCCCTGGCCCCGGATACCGCGACGGCTCGGGAATTGCATGCGGTCGCCCGGCGGCACAACACGCTGCTGCAGGTCGGGCATACCGAGCGGTTCAACCCCGTGGTGCGGGCCATGCACCAGATGCAGGTCGAACCGCAGTTCATCGAGACGCACCGCATCAGCCCGTTCACCTTCCGGTCCGCGGACATCGGGGTGGTCATGGACATGATGATCCACGACATCGACATCGTGCTTTCGCTGGTCCGCTCGCGGCCGGTGAAGGTTGACGCCGTCGGGGTGAGCGTGCTGGCCCGCAACGAGGACATCGCCAACGCCCGCGTCACCTTCGAGACGGGCTGTGTCGCCAACCTGACCGCCTCGCGACTGGCCCTCAAGACCGAGCGCAAGATCCGCGTGTTCAGCCAGGAGGCTTACCTTTCATTGGACTATCAGAAGAAGACCGGGCTGGCGATCAAGAAGGACGCCAACCTGGACCTGCTGAAGATGGCCCGGGAGCGCAATGCCGAGGACCTCTCGCAACTGGCGGGGGTGGACTTCGGCGCGATGGTCAAGGTGGAGCCGCTGGTGGTGGACGACGCCGAACCGTTGCGGGCGGAACTTCAGGCTTTCCTGCGGTCGGCACGGACCGGCGAGCCGCCCGCGGTCAGCGCCGAGGAAGGCGCCGCCGCCGTCGAACTCGCCGAAAGCATCGTCGCCGCGATCAAAGAACACGACTGGAAGGTCCAGAGCTGAAGGCTAAGGCGACAAAACGACCCCTTCGCGACTTGACTTTCATGTGTTTTTATATATACTTAATGTAGGGGGTGGGCGGTGCTGTACCGATGGAACGAGTGGAACATTCAGCATCTTCAGCGGCACGGCGTGACCCCTGAAGAGGCCGAGGAGGTCATTCGGCAAGCCCGCCACCCCTACCCGCAGAGGCGGGGGGATGACAAGTGGCTGGTGTGGGGAGCAACGATCGCGGGCGACCTGCTCCAGATCGTCTATGTCCTGGATGAGGGCGACTCGGTATTCGTGATCCATGCACGCCCGTTGACGGATCGGGAGAGAAGGCGGTTCCGTCGGAGACGCAGATGAGGAAGAAAGCATACACCGAGATGAACAAGGATGAGTTGGCCGAAGCGACCGCGGAATTCGACCGGGAGTTCGTTGCGGATACGTTTGGTAAACCCGATCCTGAGGCGAAACGGCGCTGGGTCCGGGCGAAGCGGAAGCGCGGCCGACCTGTCCGCGGCGAGGGGGCCACGAGGATCTCCGTAACCATCGAGCGGGGCGTGCTGCGCCGGGCGGATCGCCTCGCCGAAAAGACAGGACAAACCCGGTCGCAATTGATCGAACACGGATTGCGCGAAGTGCTCGGTAAGGTCAAAGCGTGAACGAGCGGGAGTTCCAGCGAATGCTCGGTTTGACCCGCAGCGGCGACATGGCCGCGGCGGACTGGGTCTTCGTGGCCTTCTTCAATCCCCTGCGGGCCTTCGTCGAGCGGAAGATGGATGACACTCTGCGCCGGGTCCGGCTGGAGCCGGAGGACGTGGTGCAGGAGGTTTACGCCGCCGCCTGGGCGAACCTGGAAGAGGCCGAGTTTATCAACTCGGCTGCGTTCCTCGGCTGGCTCGAGAAGATCGCGGTCAACAAGATGCACGATCTGCGCAGGCGGGCCTTGGCCGACAAGCACGACGTGCTGCGGCAACTCACGCACGGCGACGGCCAGGCTTCCATGTATCTCGATCTGGTTCAGCAGCTCACCGGCGCGGTGCCCACCCCGAGTGCCACGGCCGCCAGGCACGAGGGGGTCGCCCTGCTTGTCGGGCAGATGTGGCGATTGTCTGAAGATCAGCGACAGGTGATTCATTGGCGGTTTCTGCACGGCCTGCCCGTGGCCGAGGTCGCCAGGCGCATGGAGCGCAGCGAGGCCGCGGTCCACATGCTTTGTCACCGGGCACTGCTCAAGTTGCGTGGCTTCATGGGCAACCCGTCCCGGTACCTCAGCCGGACATGAAGCCCCGACAAGCTGTCACGCACCGCCTCCCACCGGTCCCCTGCATTTGCACTTGATAACGAGCGTCGGGTCTGATACATTGTCCTAGGAAGCTTTAGGAAACTCAATTCCTCTCGATGGTGCGGCACGGTGTCAGGTGGGAAGGCGTGGATGGCGACGAAGCTGGACGAGTGCCGGGACGATCATGCCGAGCGCATCGGGCGCATCCTCAATGATTTTCTTGATCGGGAGGCGCGCGGTGAGGCGGTCTCCGTCGGCGACTTGCTGAGGAACAACCCCGCCTATGCGGATGAGCTCCAGGAGCACCTGTCGGTCGTCCGCGGCATGCTTGGGGCGCCTCCCGGATCCGCGTCCTCCGTATCGCCCACTCTGGACCATGGCTTCTCGCCCGATACCTTTCCAGGTTACCGGATCGTCAGCGAAGTGCAGCGTGGCGGGCAGGGGGTGGTCTACGAGGCGGTTCAACTGTCCACCGGCCGCTCGGTGGCCATCAAGGTGCTTCTGGGCGGGGCGATGGCCTCGAAACAAGCCCGGCAGCGCTTCGAGCGCGAGGTCCGGCTGGCGGCGGCCCTGACCCACCCGAACATCGTCGTCATCCACGACAGCGGGATCGCCGAGCACCAGTATTTCTTCGTCATGGAGTTCGTCCGCGGGCAGCCGCTGGACATGTACCGGCGGCTCGTGAGGCTCCCCGCCCGCGACGCGGTCCGGCTGATGACCGTGGTCTGCGACGCCGTGTCCTACGCGCATCGCCACGGCGTGATCCACCGCGACCTCAAGCCGTCCAACATTCTGGTGGACGAGGACGGTGTCCCGCACGTGCTGGACTTCGGCCTGGCCAAGATCGTGGGCGGCATGATCGAGGAAGCGAACGCGGAGAGCGTGTCGATCACCGGCCGACTGATGGGCACGCTCGCCTACATGGCCCCCGAGCAGACGAGGGGGGATTCCTCGGCCGTCGACACCCGCAGCGACGTCTACGCCCTGGGCGTCATCCTGTACGAACTGCTGACGAGCATGCCGCCCTATCGGACCTCCGGCGTCGATATTACCAAGGCCATGGAGAGCATTCGCCAGCTCGACCCGCCGCGTCCTTCGCGGCTGAAGCGCGAGTTGCGGTCCGAACTGGATGCGATCGTGCTCAAGGCGATGGCCAAGGAACCCGACCGGCGGTACCAGTCGGTGGGGGAGTTGGGCGAGGATCTTCGGGCCTGGCTTGCGGGTCGGCCAGTCCTTGCCCGATCGCACAGTTCGTTCTACGTCGTGCGCAAGCTGGCCGCCCGCCACTACTTCCACACGTCGGTGATCGTGGCCCTGGGGGCGGCGATCCTGGGTTTCGCGGCCATTACCTTCCAGGCCCTCCAGCATGAACGGCGGGCCGCGCAGGACCTGGTCAAGGCCAACACCCAGTTTGCCGGCTTCAATGTGCAGTTGACCCATCAGGTCGAGGCCGCCCGGGCGAAGCTGCACGAGTACGCCCTCGGCTGGTTCCTCCTCGAGTGGCAGGCGGGTCGGCGGGAGGCCGCCCGAGTCATCGGGGATCAGCTCCCGCGCGGCACACCGGCTCACGCGGCCGCTCGGTTCCTGATGGATGAGTCATTCTCCGTCGAGCAGTTACGGCAGGCGGCCCCTCAGAACGAGGCGCTGCTGCTGTTTCTCATCGGCGAGCGATATATGATGAATGGGCGGGAACAGGAAGCGGCCAGGGTTTACCGTGAATACGCCGACCGGCACCAGGGGTTCTGGTTGCCGTTGGTCCAGGCACGCATCGAGCAGCTTGAGGCCGACGGTCCGGTGGCCAGAAGCCAGGCAACCACGCAAACGGCAAAGTAACGGAGCGGCACTCATGCGTCAGGTTGACAGTCTATCCTGGAAGCTTGAAAGCCGCTCGCCGCGCTGGCGGCCGTGCCCCTTTCTCACTTCTCACCTCTCACCTCTCACTTCTTCGCCGTCAGGTTGTGCGAATGCGGGTTTCACCCTGCTGGAAGTCCTGGTGGTCGTGGCCATCATCGCTTTGCTGATCGCCGCGTTGATCCCCAGCGTCGGTGCCGCTCAACGGCATGCGAAGGATCTGGCCTGCCAGACGAACCTCCGGGCCATCGCGGGGGCGTGGCAGCAATACCTCACGGAGTCGGGCGGTCGATTCCTCAAGTCGCAGCGCGCCCGCGACAAGACGGAGATCAACTTCGGCGGCCGGCAGGGCGATCGCCACCAGGACTACGGAGCCCGCCCCGACCGCCCGGTGGACAAGCCGTTGAACCGCTACCTGGGGCTGCCCCCGGTGGTCCGTACGGGAGCGGACCTCTTCCGATGCCCACGAGACTCTGGGAGTGACGCCATTCGTCCGAGCTGCTTCGACAGCTTCGGGTCAAGCTACCTGATGAACCACCTCCTGGTCGGCCCGCCGAATCAGCAGGCGCTGCCCGGGGCGTGCTGCGAGATCTGGCAGAGCGTCGTGGCCAGGATCGACAGCCTGAACGTCTCGCAGCTCGCCGACCCCGCCAGGCTCCTGCTGGTGGGCGACTACGGCTGGTACAACGCCTGGAGCGATGTCTACACGCCCGAGGATCACCTGGACTGGCACGGCCGGCCCATGCACCACAACCTCGCCTTCATGGACGGACACGTGAGGCTGACCCGTATCCGCAAGGGTATCCACGCAACGGACCATTACACGATTATCCCGTTCCATAAGGAACAAGCTGACATGGCCGCCTGTCAGGTGGAGGTACCATGAGAACTAACGCGAGATTGGCGGGATGGCTGGCGGCGACGGTGACGTTGGTTGCCGCGGGGGGAGTACATGCCCAGGCCGTCCACTACGTTCGTGCGTCGGCCACGGGGGCCAACGACGGGACAAGCTGGGCCGATGCGTTCACGGATCTCCAGTCGGCCTTGACGGCGGCCCAGCCGGGCGACCGGGTCTGGGTTGCGGCCGGGACGTATCAGCCGACCACGACCACCGATCGGACGGTATCGTTCGTTCTGAGGCCCGGTGTGGCCGTCTACGGCGGATTCTCCGGCACCGAGGACCCGGCCACCTTCGACCTCGCAGGCCGGGATTTCATCGCGAATGAGACGGTCCTGAGCGGCGACCTGCTGGGCAACGACATCGGCAGCGTCGCCGTCGACGAGCCGACACGCCAGGACAACAGCTACCACGTGGTGGCGGCGGCCGTGCCGGACGCCACGCTTGACGGTTTTACCATCACCGGCGGTCAGGCCAACGGCGATGAGCTGGACGGGTTCGACCGCGGCGGTGGCCTGTACATCACCGACAATCCCGTGGTGGCCTGGTGCAGCTTCCGCGGCAACGCGGCGGCGTCTCTCGGCGGTGCGGTCGCCTTGATCGGCGTGCAGACGTTCGCTTACTGCGACTTTGTCGGCAACCATGCCCCGCAGGGCGGAGCCATCGCCTTCCAGTGGCCGGCCGAGTGCAACCTTTTTGCCTGCTCGTTCACCGGTAACACGGCCGATTACGGCGGCGCGGTGCGGATGGTGGGGGACTTCTGGCAGGGCGTCTCTGCTGCGACGCTCCGGGCGAGCTATTGCACCTTCGACGGCAACGAGGCCGCCTACGAGGGCGGAGCCATCTCGGCGGATGTTTACGGGAATCTTGACCTCGAAGGTTGCACTTTTGAGACCAACCGGTCGGCGGATGCGCTATCCAACGCATCCGGCGGCGCCATCAGCATGGGGATGGGTAACCATCGGCTAGACGAATGCACATTCAGGGGCAACACCGCGCCCTACCAGGGTGGAGGGATCTACTGCACCGCTGGCGGAGCGTGGGCTCCAAGCCTCATCACCATGACGCGCTGCACATTCACGGACAACTCAAGCTGGTTCGGTGGGGCATTGGCGGGCTCGGCAGTCACGATTCATGAAATGTCCGAGTGCAGTTTTGCGGGCAATGTTGCCGAAGTGGGCGGTGCGATCCAGATCCTCGGTTTTATTCCAGAAGATCGGGCGGCGCTCCGGGCCAGCAACTGCATATTCATCGAGAATGGCACGTTCACTCACACGCCCTGGACGCATGAAGGTGGAGCGATCGCAGCATGGGGCCATGTCGATGTGGATCTTGACTCCTGCTTGTTTGAGGCGAACCATGTCACCAATACGGTGTGGGGGGCACAAGGCGGGGCGCTCTGGCTGTCAGTAGGCCACCATCGGCTGGCTGGCTGCACCTTCCTGAACAACGCGGCAGTGGATGGTCGAGGGGATACCGTCTATCTGCGCGGGGAAAGCTACATTGGCGAGGACTGGAGCCAGGGGAGTATCGAGATTGACGAAGGTGTGGTCTTTGAGCCGAGTGCCGCTCCCCCGGGCGAGACCGCGGGGGGCGACGTGATCATTGGTACCACCGTCAACCTGCGGGCGACGTTTTCCGTATCGGCCGGCCGGCTGGACGTGAACTCGATCATTCTGGATGGGCCGGGGAACTTGCACTTGTCGCCCGAGGCGGTGTTCGTCGTGGCGGCGGGGTTTGTGGATCCCGAGTGGCACACCCCGACGATCGTTCGGACACGGGTTACCGGCACGGGGACGATCGAGATCCAACCCGGCCAGCAGTTGATCGTCGAGGGGCAGGCGTGCATCGATCTGCGCCCCGACGGGGTCGGGCAAGCCTGCGTCGATCCGGGCGGGCAGGCCGGCGGGCAGATCCTCATCGACGGCATCCTGCTCGCCCGCGGCCAATCGCGTATCCAGAATGCCCGCATCCAGCTCCGCCAGGCGGAGATCCACGAAGACGGCGACATCCAGTACAACGATATCTACCTGCTGGACGCGATCTCGACCGGCGGCGAACTCTTCGTTGAGGACACGGCAACCATCGCGTACAACGTCATTCGTTCGATGGGCGACCGCTACCTGGACCTGGACCCCGACCCGCAGTCGACGGCCTCGCCGAACATCATCGGCAACACCATCCACGTGCAGATCCGCACCAACCAAGCCCTGCCCCGCGGGACGCTGCTCGAGTTGCGGGCCCGCGACTATGAGTGCGATCCCGGGGGCGTGAACCCGACCTGTGCGTCCGGGGCCTACCCGGCCGCTGTCATCGGGCGGTTTACGGACCCTCTGCAGGATCCGGCCGGCAACTGGGTCCTGGAGACGCTCGAGATTCTGCCCGGCGCCAAGCTGAATCTCAGCAACCGGGCGGGCTTCCGGTTTCGCACCGATTCTCCGCATCCCGAGACCGTCTACGTCAAGCAGCTCATTCTGCACCCCGGTGCCGTGCTCAACACCGCGTTGCAGACGCTCTACTACGAGAGTCTGACCGACGAGAACGGCACGCCGCTGGACCCGGAGCAGCCGCTGCCCGACGGCCGGCAGATCGTTGATGAGCCGCTGCTGGGTTTCTCGCTGGCCATCATCGCCATGAACGACACCACCCCGTCGCCCTTCAACGAGTTCGACGTCCGCATCCGCCAGCGGCGGCGCGATCCGGCCGATGAGCAGGATTGCCGTTGCGATGGAACCTGCCCCGGCAACTTCCCGCCCAAGGACCCCACCACCTGCAAAGAGGGGGCGATCCTGCACCTCCACGATGTGCGCGGCCCCGGCGACGGGGTTATGGAGATGCGCACGCGGGGGATCGACCTGGAGACGGGCGAGCCCAACCGTCTGCCCGGCGGCTCCGTGGCCGCCAAGGGCGCCTTCGCCCGGGCCGGCGACGAGGACATCGTGGTCATGTTCGAGTACCTGTTCCGCGAGGTCGAGCCGGGCACGAAGATCAACGTCTATCTGAGCGACAAGCGCGAGGCCGGCGAGCGAATCTTCAAGGTTGCCGAACTGACCCCGCCGCCGCCGCTCATGCTCGGCGGCACCGCCAGCAACGAATTCGCCCTGTTCATGGGACAATTCCCGCGGGTGGTGCCCGGCGTGTACGAGCTGAACTTCACCCGCGGCACCTACGTCGAACTGGAACTGGTCGCCGATGAACCCGGCGGCGTGCGGACGCCGGGCGAGGCCCGCGTCTGGATCGACAACTTCGATCCGCAGGTCTGGTGCTCGGGCTTGTGCGGAACCTTCGACAACGTCCTGCACGTGGAGGACGTGGATTACCTGATCCTGCTGGCCGAGGCTGGCCAGTCGATCCCCGGGGGCAAGTGGTGCCTGGATATCACCGGCGACGGCTACGTGGACTTCGGGGACCTGCTGGCCTGGGACGTGGTGTACAACGAGGGCTACGACCTGTGCTCGCGGCCCGTATTAGGGGCCTGCTGTCTGGGCTCCGGCGAATGCGCGTTGGACACGCCGTACGGCTGTCAGCAGGTGAGCGGCAGCTATCAGGGCGACGGCACGACATGCGATCCGGACCCATGCAATCCGCCCACCGCGGCTGAGGGCTTGCACGTTGCGTCGCCGCAGCAGATCAGCACGCCCGGGCACGTGCTCAAGGTGCTGGCCAAACCGTGTGTGCCCGGCATCCAAGATGACCTTGTGTACAGCGTCGATGCGGCCGGTAGCTGCCCCGAGCCGGGCGAGTCGTTGCCCTGTGCCTACTGCGATCGGGGAGCGGCCGGCCTGATCCGGGACGGCACCGGCCGGGAGTACGTGGTCCACGGCGTGTACGGCGTGCTGGACCTGGAGACCGGTGCACCGCTGGTCTCGCCGCATGCCGCCAAGCCTTTCAACGGCGGCAGCGTGAGCATCGGTCTGGATCCCTGGGGTGAAGGCGTGTCGCTGCTGGACGCCGCCTTCGCACCCGGCGATAGCAGCGAGGCCTTCATCTATGTGGTCCCCGTCGTGGTGACACCCCCCGGCGGAGGCCATACCTACAAGGCCGCTGCGAAACTCCAATTGCAGGGAGACGGCGACTATGAGGTGGCCGCGATCTTCGGAATCGACCCCGCCGACGATCCTGATCCTTGCGCGAATGCCAGCGTGACCTGCGATGCCGGGTGGGTAAGGCCGCTCTGCGATCTGAGCGGCGTCCGCGAGTTGGAGATTGACCCGGACGGCAACATCTACGTGGCCAGTGCCAGCCACTACAACGACAACGACTGGCTCCTGATCTACAACGAGAGCACGGGCACCCCGACCTCCGGTTACGAGATCGCCCGCGTGAATCTCAAGCAGGTGGTGACCGGCGGGGCGTTCCCCGTGCCGCACGCTCCTGCCGCGTTGCGTGTGTCAACGCATGCGGCCGGCCGGCTGTACCTGACCGGATCGGCCGACGCGTCAGCGGGTCTGGTCGCGCGGGTCTACCGCTTCGCGTTCGAGGTCGACCCGCCCCGATTGACCTGGGACGGCGTCGTGGAGATCGCCCAGCCGATCCCGGCCATCTGCGGCCCCGTTGTCTGCGAAGACTACATGGTCGGCATCACCGCGATCCAGGAAGCTCCGACCGGCGATCTCTACGTGATGGGTTTCAGCGCCCCGCGGTTCCCGGCCAACGAGCCGCTCGATCCCGCCGTAGACGCCATCTTCACCACCCCGGCGCTGGCCGTCGTGCCGGCCGCCTGCTCATGGGCGACCACAGGCCCGCCGACCGTCATTCAGGCCGCCGTCATCACCGGGACCGATCCAACGCTCCCGCTGGCCCTGCCGATCTCGGCGTTGCTCGATGCGGGCCATCCGGCCGACTTGAACGGTGACGGTCTGGTGGATGCCGGCGATTTCGCCATCTTCGCCGCGTGCATGACCGGCGCTTCGGTACCCTACGACTCGCACAACCTGTCGCCAGGCTGCTCATTGACCGTGGATCTCGCCGGCCTCATCGCCGCCGACCTCGACCGCGACGGCGACGTCGACCAGTCCGACTTCGGTCGTTTCCAGCGTTGCCTGAGCGGTCCGGACCAGCCGGCCGACCTGAATTGTGCGCGATAGCCGCATTGCCTGTCCGGGACACGCGCTCGACGCGCAAACTGGAGAGGGTCGTCCACGACGGCGAAAAGCAGTACAGATTGACCTTGACGGAAGGTAAAGAGAGGGCCATGGCCCTCCGACGCCCGAGCAGCGCGGCCGGAGACCTCCTCGCGGCTCGTCACCCCGACGCCAGCGGAAGTGTCATGGTGAAGGTGCAGCCGCCCGTCGGCAGGTTGGCGGCCGTAATCTGGCCACCGTGCATCCGTGCGACTCCCTGGGCAATGGAGAGCCCCAGACCGGTGCCTGTGGTCCGGTTATCACCCGGCAGGCGAAAGAATCGCTCGAACATGTGCTCAAGGTGTTCGGACGGAATGCCGGGGCCATGGTCGGTCACTGTCACCTGAACCTGTGCGTCGTCGATGGTGCGCACGGCGATCTCGACGGTCTGGCCGGCCGGCGAGTGTTGAACCGCGTTCTGCAGCACGTTGGCCAGCATCACCCGCAGCAGTTCCGGGTCGCCGGCCACCACGGGCTCGTTCTCGTCGCGAACCGGCATGGCCAGCGAGGGCACCAGCCG
This sequence comes from uncultured Planctomycetales bacterium, assembly GCA_964511155.1. GTDB lineage: Bacteria > Planctomycetota > Phycisphaerae > UBA1845 > PWPN01 > JAAYDF01. The sequence goes on from CAZEEJ010000045.1 coordinate 24,076, forward strand.
AACCTCCCGTTCCCCCGCCTGGGCCACGTGCCACTGGACAACCTCGATCACCACCTCGTTGACGGAAACCTCGTGAATCGCCGCCGGCGGCAGGCCGGCGTCCGCTCGGGCCAGCGTCAGCAGGCTGTTCACCATCCCACCGATCCGCCGGGTCTCCCCCTGGACGCTGACCAGAAAACGCTCGTACTCGTCAACCGTACGTCGCTGCTGGGCCAGAACCTGCGCCTGCCCCAACAGAATCGCCGCCGGGGTCTTCAACTCGTGGGCCGCGTTGGCGATGAACCGCTCCTGAGCGATAAACGCCGCCTGCAAGCGATCGAGCATCTCGTTGAGCGTCAGCACCATCTCCGCGACTTCGTCCCGTCCGACAGGCATCGCCACCCGGCGATCCAGATGCGCCGCGGTCAGCTTCCGGGCCTCTCGCGCAATCCTGCCGATCGGCTCCAAGGCCCGCCGGGCGATCAGCCAGGATGCGATCCCCGCCAACAGCAAACCTGCCGGTATCACGACCAGGAACAGCCGCTGCAGCTTCGTGACCGTGGCCTCCAGCGGGCCCAGGCTCACCCCGATCTGCAAAAAAAACGGCTCCAGCCCAGGCGGTGACTGGCACCAGGTCAGTACGCGAAGTCGTCCCTGCTTGCCCAGCAACCCGACTGCCACTTCGTCATCGACCGTCTCCAGGATCGGCTCGTCCGTTTTGCACGACGCCCGACCGGTCAAGCTCAACGGCAACTCTTGCTCGCCCAGGTTCTCGGACCTCTCCAGCACCGCACCATCCGCCTCGCGAAGCTGGAAGTAGTAACCCGGGAACCGGAATGGAATCAGGTGGGCGGACCGGTTCTGCCCGCTGCGACTGCCATCACCAGCGTCGGCCAACTCGATCGCTTCCGCCATGGCCCGGGCGCGGTCCACCAGCCGCTCGTCGAAGTCACGGCGGATGTGCCACTCACGCATCGTCAGCAGTACTGCCGACAGCCCCGTCAGGATCATCCCGAACACGACCAGGTACAACAGCGTCAGCTTCGATCGTAGAGTAAGCCCACGCCAGCGCATACCTTGATCCCGCCAACCCGCTAACTCGCTAACTTGCTCACTTGCTCACTCTCCTCTCACTCCTCGCTGCGCATCATGTACCCGGTCCCGATCACCGTACGAATCAACGCGACCGGGAAGCCCTTGTCAATCTTGCGGCGAAGCAGGCTCACATAGACGTCGATCACGTTGCTGTCGCAGTCAAAGTTCATATCCCACACCCGCTCGCCGATCATCCCCCGCGTGAGCGGCTGGTCCTGGTTGCGCACGAACACCTCGAGCAAAGCAAACTCCTTGGTCGTCAGCTTGATGCTCCGGCCGCCACGCGTCGCCTTGCGGGTCAGCAGATTGATCTCCAGGTCCGCGCACCGCAGCACCGTCGCCGGCTGCCCTTGCCCGCGCCTTAGCAATGATCGGATGCGGGCGACCAGCTCGCCGAACTCGAACGGCTTGGCCAGGTAGTCGTCCGCCCCGGCGTCCAGGCCGGTCACCTTGTCCGCCGTCGTGCCCAACGCGGTGAGCATCAGGATCGGTGTGGCCACCCCCCGTTTTCGCAGGTTTCGGCAAACCGTGATGCCGTCCACGTCCGGCAGCATGATGTCCAGCACGATCGCATCATAATGACGTGAGGCCGCCAGCTCCTCGCCTTCCTTCCCTGCCCCCGCCACATCGACTTCGTAGTCCTGCTCGGAGAGTCCTTGCTCGATAAACCCCGCCACTTTCGGATTATCCTCAACGACCAAAAGCCGTCTCATCATAGCCTCCGCAAGCCAGCGTCTCGTCCCTTTGCCCGTTGCCCGCGCACTACCCGTGCGCAGTCTCCCGTATGCCACCGCTCTTTGAGCAGTGTCCGAGTGTGTACAACCTCCCGTAGACGAGCTCCCGAGTGTCACTGCTCGTCGAGCCATGCCGGACGGGGGGATTGCGACCTTTCATTATACCGGGGCGAATCAGTCGCCAGTTAACGAACCTCCGCGACGTTCCGATTATACCTCGACCCTGCTGGGGAATAAATGAGTCGGAGGGACAAATCCATCCTTGACCCGTGAGCGGAACGTACGATACGGCTTGCCGCTTCGCGGCGCGTACGCGTTTGGTTGTTTCCGCCGGCCCTCTTTCCCCTGCCCCGCAAGCTTGAGCGGTAACTGTCTGCCGGTTCGAGTATCATCGCGCCCGTCGGGGAGAATGCAACCGCGGCCGCGGGGTCACGGCGTCTGCCTGTTTTCAATTGACTATGGAGTGCTCCTTCCATGTCCAGCCCAGTATCGCGGCGAAGTTTTCTGGCGTCGGGGGTGGCCCTGGGAGTCGCGGGTGTGGCGAGCGGTTCCGCGCCGCCGGCAGGGGCGGCATCGGACGCGGTGGCCGGCCGGCCGGAACCTGCTTCGTGCGGCCTGCCTATCAGCCTCAACACCAGCACCCTGCGCGGGCACAAGCTGCCGATTACCGAGGTCATCGACATCGCCGGCCAGGCCGGCTACGCGGGCATTGAGCCCTGGCCCGACGAACTCGATCGCTATACCGAGGGCGGCGGCAGCCTGCGCGACTTGCGCCAACGGTTGGACGATCTCGGGCTGGCGGTCACCGGGGCCATCGCCTTCCCGCATTGGATGGTAGATGACGACGCCGTCCGGGCGAAGGCCTATGAGGAGGTCCGGCGCCACCTGGACCGGCTCTCCCAAATCAAGGCCACCCACATGGCCCTGCCGCCCGCCGGCGACGTGAAGGAGGTCGACCTCCTCGCCGCGGCCCAGCGCTACCGCGAACTGCTGGACATCTCGGCCGACTTCGGCGTGACCCCGGCCATCGAGGTCTGGGGGTTTGCCCCCAACCTCTACCGACTGGGGCAGACCGCCCTCGTGGCCATCGAGGCCGACCACCCTCGGGCGTGTGTGCTGCCCGACGTTTACCACCTCCACAAAGGCGGCTCAGGCCTCGGGGGTATCCGCTGCCTGCACGGCAGCCTCTACGGCGGCTTTCACCTCAACGACATTCCCGCCGACGCCCCGCCCCGCGACCAGATCACCGACGCCCACCGCGTCTACCCCGGCGACGGCATCATGCCGCTGGCTCAGCTCATCCGCGACTTGCTCGCCGTCGGCTACTGCGGTGCCGTCTCCGTCGAACTCTTCAACCCCGACTACTACCGCCAGGATCCGCGCCTCGTCGCCCGCACCGCCCTCGCCAAGACCCGCACCCTCATCGCCGCCGCCACCCAGCCCGCGCCCTGAAATCGCGTCATGATGGATCATCCCGCTCCCATTGGCTTGCCGCCTCGCGACGCATACATACGGCGCATCCTGACATGGCGCGCGCTTTCCCGCAGATGATGTTTCTCGTAAGATACCCTTCCCACCGATCGGGGTGGTTTCACGACGCAACCACGCAGGAGGCGCAAGATCATGCCGTACACGCACGCATCATCCTTCACGTCGCAGCACCTGACGCTCCCTGCGCACCGCTCCGCCCGCGGATATCGCCTGCTCACTTCTCTCCTCTCACTGCTCACTTCCCGCCGTTCACGCCTCACCGCCCCCGTTCCACATTCTCCATTCTCCATTCTCCATTCCTTCACCCTGTTATCCGCGGCCCTGGGGTTCCTGGCTCTCCTCGCCGCGACGACGCCATCCGTCCTCGCCCAAGCCCCTTGGCCGCTTGACGAGCAGCCGGCCCAGCCCGGCGAATGGGGCTTCCGGCCGGCCGACGAGAGCACGCCCGACGTCAACCCGCCGGCCTTCGTCTGGCGGCCGCAGACCAAGGCAGCCACCTACGACCTCCAGGTGGCCGCCGACGCCGGGTTTGCTCGCCAGCTCTACGAGGTCCGCGGCCTGGGCATGCACTGCCATTGCCCGCCGCGGACCCTCGAGCCGGGCACCTGGCACTGGCGCTTCCGGGCGATCAACGAGGCCGGTGAACGGTCCGCGTGGAGCCAGGGGCGAAGCTTCACCGTCAAACCGGACGCCGCCGTCATGCCCATGCCCCCGCGCGACGAACTGCTCGCCCGCATCCCCAAAACGCACCCCCGACTCTGCATGCGCCCGGAACAGCTCGCCGACCTGCGGCAGCGGGCGCAGAGCGACCTCAGGGACAACCTGCAGGGCCTCATCCGCCAGTGCGACAACCTGCTCAAGAAACCGCCGCCCACCGCAGAACCGCCCAAGTACCCGCCCGGCACCTCGACCAAGAGCGAGGAATGGCGCACCATCTGGTGGGGCAACCGCGTCTACACCATCGCCGTCCTCGACTCCGCCGCGACCCTGGCCTTTACCCGCCTGCTCACCGGCAACGACGAATACGGCCAACTCGCCCGCCGGCTACTCATGGACGCCGCCCAGTGGGACACCAAGGGCGCCACCGGCTACCGCTACAACGACGAGGCGGGCATGCCCTATGCCTACTGCTTCTCCCGCACCTACACCTTCCTGTACGACTACCTCAGCGAGGAGGACCGCGCCCGTTGCCGCGAAGTCATGCGCATCCGCGGCCAGGAAATGTACGACCATCTCGCCCCCCGGCACATCTGGCGACCCTACGGCAGCCACGCCAACCGGGCGTGGCATTTCCTCGGCGAGGTCGGCATCGCCTTCCTCGACGAGGTCCCCGAGGCCGCCGACTGGGTCTGGTTCGCCATGAACGTCTTCTTCAACACCTACCCCGTCTGGTGCGACGCCGACGGCGGCTGGCATGAGGGCATGGCCTACTGGCGCAGCTACATCAGCCGCTTCACCTGGTGGGCCGACATCATGCGTACCGCCATGGATGTCGACGCCTACCGCAAGCCCTACTTCTCGCAGGTCGGTTACTACCCCCTCTACCTCCAGCCGCCGGGCACCTACGGCGGCGGCTTCGGCGACCTGACCGGGCGCCTCGAATCCAGCGGCAACGTGCCCCTCATGCGCATCTTCGTCGCCCAGGCCGCCAACCCCCATTGGCAGTGGTACGTCGAGGCCCATAAACCCGCCTCGTCGGCCGGCGGATACGTCGGCTTCCTCCGCGGCACCCTGCCCGAGGTGCCCGCCCAACCGCCCACCGACCTGCCGACCTCCAGGTGCTTTCGCGGCATCGGCCAGGCCGTCCTCAACACCAGCCTCCTCGACGCCGCCCACAACGTCAGCTTCATCTTCAAATCCAGCCCCTTCGGCACCCAGAGCCACGGCTACGACGCCAACAACGCCTTCCTCCTCTCCGCCTTCGGCAAACCGCTCTTCATCAGCAGCGGCTGGCGCGATATCTACGGCAGCGAACACCACACCAACTGGATGTGGCACACCAAGAGCACCAACTGCATCACCGTGAATGGCCACACCCAGGGCAAACGCACCGCCGCCGCCCGCGGCGAAATCCTCGACTTCACCACCACCGAGCATTTTGATTACGTCGTCGGCGAGGCCGGCTCCGCCTACGGCGACCTCCTCGAACGCTTCACCCGCCGCGTGCTCTTCGCCAAGCCGGACCTCATCGTCATCCACGACCAACTCATCGCCAGGGAGCCCGCCACCTTCGAGTGGCGGCTGCACGCCCCCAATGAAATGCACCTCGACGGCCGGCAAGTCCTCGCCCACAACGGCTCCGCCCGCTGCCGCGTGGACTTCCTTTACCCCGCCGACCTGGTCATCACCCAGACCGACCAGTTCGATCCGCCCCCGCGCCCGCGCGTCAAACTGACCGAATACCATCTCACCGCCGCCACCCCCACCCCAGCCCTCACCGCCGAGTTCATCACCGTCCTCCGCCCCTACCAAGAGCCCGACGCCAAACCGGTGTGGCACCGGCGTCCCGCCGGTGGAACCACAGGCTCTCCAGATACGCTCAAAGCCGACGCCTCCCATGCCGACGCGTCCGCCTCCACCGCCGCGCCCTCACCCGCCAACGTGTCATCGCCGGAAGCCGCCGCCTCCCCTCTCCCCGACCTGCGCCTCGAGCCCATACCCAACGGCCACGCCCTCACCGCGACCTTGCCCGACGCCACCCTCCACATCCTGCTCCGCGCCACCGACCACGGCGAACTCCGCCACCCCACCCTCACCACCCTCACCACCACCGCCCCCCTCGCCGCCGTCCGCCTCAACCCCCAAGGCCAACCCATCGCCACCTTCCCGCCAGGCGCTACCCGCTTGACCGCACCACAACCACCAACCGCTCCATAGCCGCGCAACCGCTCCACAACCCCCCGAGCGCCCCCCGCACCCTACCAGCACAGGGCCGCGCGACCCACCGTAGCGGTCGCCCCCCGCGGCGACCGGCGGCACCCAGCAGAGCCGCGACCGTAAGGAAGCGGTTCTTCCTTTCCGTGACCACCGCTCCCTCACAGTCGCGGCTCCGCTCCATAGTGTGACTCAGTAACACACTCTCTCCTGCAACCTTGAACAGACTGGCATCCAGGGGTACACTGCACATATAGTGCCCGTGGGCGGTCCACGAGCGCCCGGCGTGCTGGGCTGACTCCGCGAATGAGCACCACCTGTCTGGCCACCGGTGGGAGCGGACAACCTGGAGGGCCGACAGGGGGCACCCAACTCCCCCGCCTTCCAGACTGCATTACCCGAAGCTGTATCGCTGCCGTTCGCGCAATCGAATCTTCTATCAGTGAGGACCGCGATGGCTGACGATCATGTCCCCGCCCGCATTCACGTCCTGCTTGCCCGGGATGCACCAGTCGCGGTGGTCCTGCGTCGCGGCCCATCCAAACAGGTATGTTCGATTCTATGGAACCGTACCGATGACACCTTCACCATTGGGCAGTGGAAGAAGGGACGCATTTACGAAGACAAATGTGACATCAGCCCGGATGGCCAACACTGGATCTACTTTGTTCTGGAGGGCAAATGGGAATCCCCGACATTGGGAGCCTATACCGTGCTGGCGCGAACGCCCTATTTGAAGGCCATTGGTCTATGGCAACATGGCGACACCTGGGATGGCGGAGGTACTTTCGTTAGCAACAACTGGTTTGTTATCCATGGGTGGTGTCAGGGATCCGTTGTCCGGGAACATCGACCACTATTATCACCTCTTGAATTGGAGCAGGTCTACTGTGATGCTCCCCCACGCCAGATCAGCTTGGGGTGGACAGCCATACGGGGGTCTTATCAGAGACGCGGTGTCGATCACCCGGTAACGATCGGATACGAGAAACTTGTCGGATGTGGATGGTTTTTGCGCCATTTACTTGGATCATCCTCAAACTACACGATCTGTAATCAGGACACGACCGAGACCTGTGAACTGCCGGGTTGGCAATGGGCCGATTGGGACCGCCATCGGTTGGTCTGGGCGGAGCAGGGTAAGCTGTTCGCGGGCGAAGTGGCTGACAGCGGCATCATAAACCAGCGCGAACTGTACGATTTCAATTCCTTGCGGTTTGCCCCAATCGAAGCTCCGTACTGAGGGGCCAAAGGGGATGAGTCGAATGACTGACGTATGCCGGCACACCTGATCGCTTGTTGTCATGCCACGATGCGATCGAATCGTACAGAACGGGTTTGCGTGCTGGGCGTTTTCGAGCCTGAAGGGCTCGTTCTGTCAGCCCAGGTCGAAGGCCTGGGGACGGGATCGCCCCGCCCAGGTCGGTCCTGAAGGGACCGTTCATACCGTTACCTCGCTCGGCGCACCTGGCGTTGTTTTGCGGAGCGCCATGAACGAGCCCTACAGGCTCGCCTTGAATGGGAGGTGACCGCTTACCCAGGGCTTCACCCTGGGCTTTCTGAACGACCCCGTTGGGGTCGGAGGACCGGCTCACCGCCCCGACGCTCAACCGGTGGTTCAGTGATTTCTGTTGGGCGCAACTCGCCTCCCGCGGGGCGAAATGGGGACAGGCACCGCCGGGACGATTGGTGACGGTCCCTCAACTTGGTCCGCATCGAAGGATCCTTCCTCCATCAGACATTACTGGGGCGGAGCCAGTCCCCGTTTCGCCCCGAAGTCGCCATCATCGCGTACGCGGCAGGCGAGTTACGCCCATTCGGTTTGGAATGGGGGCCTGGGGTACCTACCTGGACGCCGCGTCCGTGAAGCTCCACAGGTACAAGGTTTGGACCAACGGCGATAACAGCGCCCAGTACGCCGGCGACGGGCCATGGTCGGCCGACCTGGTCGTCGTCGGCGGGTCCAGCGCGGGCAACGTTTACATCGACGGCGGAACCTGGACGACCAGCGCCGTCCACGTCGGATCCGAGATGGGCGGCACCGGGACTGTGACCATCTCCAGGGGATCCTGGAACACCGGCCCGGTGCTTGTGGGATGGGTGG
>CAZEEJ010000046.1:0-27958 GCA_964511155.1 uncultured Planctomycetales bacterium
TTCGGCCTGGGCTGATGGAACGAGCCTTTCAGGCTCGATAGCCCGAGCAAACGAGATGGGTGTGCCTCATACCCCGTTCGACTCCTCAGTTCGCCCGGGCATGGGGAGTTACGCCCTGCTCAATTCTTCTTTCCGCATTCTCGATTCCCCATTCCTCATTCTCAATTCCCGCCCTGTTGCAGAATGCAACCGGGGGGTTTAGATTCAGCGGCGGTCGGGGAGTGGCGGAGAGGCGAGCATGGAAATCGCAGTGCGGTGGCTGATCGCGCGCGCGGACGTGCGTGTGTTGCCCTATGGGTTGCTGCTGGTCGGGGCGTATGCGTTTATCTGGCAGGGGATCGGGCCGGCCCATCTCTATCACCATCAAACGCCGGTTTTCATGGCCGGCGGGGATTGCCTGGCCGAGAGCTGGTCCACCGGGCCCGGCGGATTGGTTGAGTCTTGCGGCGCCTGGCTGACGGAGAGTTACCAGTGGCCCTGGTGGGGCTCGCTGGTGTTGGTGGCCTTGCTGGCGGCGGGCGCGGTTCTGTCCGACCAGTGGCTGGCCGGCATGGCGGGTCCGACTCTCGCAGGTACGGGCTGGGTGCCGGCCGTGCTGTTGCTGGTGCTGCTGGACGGCGGCGCGCTGCCGGTGGCAGCCATTTTGGCGTTCGACCTAGCCCTGCTGGGGGCGGTGCTGCTGGGTGCCGCTCCACGGAAGCCGGGCTGGGGCGGGCCGGCGGCCTTCGTGTTGCTGTCCCTGGTTTTGTATCCGCTGGTCGCCGGGCCTTACCTGTTCTTCGTGATGTTGGCCGCCGTGCAGGCCGCCGCCCGCCGCCGGTTCGTGTTTGCGGGCTTCTGTGCGTCAGTGGGCGTGGCGGTGGCGTACGTCGTGGGCATCCGGCTGCTGGACGGCAACGTTCAGGATGCTTTCCTTCGCAACCTGCTGTTTGACTACGATCTGAACCCGCAAGTGGTTTCCATTGCCACCTATGCTTTTTATCCGTTGACCGCCCTATGGGTGGTGGTGGTTTCACGGGGCCGGGGCCAACGCTCCCCGGCATCCACGTCTGCCGTCCTGCTTCCGGCGACGATCCGCGCCGGCGCGGTGGCGGTGTTTGCCGTCGTCGCGGTGTACAGCTTTCGCAATCCTCTCTCGGCGATGATCCTCCGCGTCGATCAACACGCCCGCGAACGGCAGTGGGTGCAGGTTCTCGAGGTCGCCCGGCCGTTCCAGTGGTCGCAGGTGGCTTCGGTCGACCGGCTCGAACGGTTGATCTATCTGCCTTACCTGTCCGTGCGCTTCCCGAGAAAACCGCAGCAGAGCGTGCCCTTGCGTCCTTCCTACGAGAGCCTGCTGCACAACGTGAACCTCGCTTTGCAGCAACAGGGCCGCCTCCTCGATGAGCTCTTCACCTATCCCCAGGTCATGGGTATGTCGGCCGTCCGCATGTTGCCGGACAACCTCGGGCCCTACGTGGCACACAGCTACAACATGGACGTGCTGTTGCAGCTCGGGTACGTCAACGAGGCGGAACGCGTGGCCTGCGAAGCGCTGGCCAACATCGGCCCGCGGCCGTGGCTGCTGCAGCGGCTGGTCTTGATCTATGCGCTGAAGGACGAGCCCGCGACCGCCAGGGTGTTCCTCGAATCGCTGGCCCGGCAGCCGGCCCATGCGGCCTGGGCGCATCGTTACCGGCAGGCTCTGGAGGTCGATCCCGGCCTGCTGCGCGATCCGCTGGCCGCTCGCGTGCGGCCGCGCATGCACCGCGACGACTTCGTGGGCTCACTGGTCGGAGCCAATCCCGATGAGGAGATGCTGCTGCGGCTGCTCAGCAGCGATCCGCACAACCGCGTCGCGTTTGATTTCCTCATGGCCCATTACCTGCTCAATCTCCAGTCCGATCAGGTTGCTCGCCGGACCTCGGTGATCGAACAGTTCGGTTACAACCGCGTTCCCCGGTACATGCAGGAGGCCGTGTTGATGCACGCCAAGCTGAGCGGCGAGCAGCCGGACCCGAGGGACGGACGAATCAGCCCGGCCACCATCCAGCGGTTCCGCCGGTTTGACCAGGTCATCGAACAGATGGGCGGCTTGAACGGGAGCACCCAACGGCAGGTGCGCGACGCCCTTCGGCCGGGATTTGCCGATACCTACTGGTTCTACTACCTCTTCGGCAATACCTTCTTTCAGGCCGAGGCAGGAACGCCACAGGAGGGCCGATGATGAACCGTGTGGCAATCGCGGGGGTAGCCATCGTCGTGATCCTGGCGGCCGGGCTCGCCCGGTTCGCCTTGCGCTCGGCGGCCCCGGATCTCCCCGCGACCAGCCGGCCGGCCGCGCGGCCGCCGAAGATCCAACCGGACTACCGGGACGTGGTCATCCCGCCGAACATCGCCCCCCTGCATTTCCGTCTGGCGGAACGTGTGGAGGCTTGGTCCGCCGAAGTCCTCGGCGAGCGGGGCTGCGGCAAGCTGCTACAAGGCCGATCGCCGGAGGTCTGCATCCCCGCGTCCGACTGGGGCGATCTGCTGGCCGCTTCGGCGGGCGGGCGCATCCGGTTCGATTTCACCGGCCGACGGGCGGACCAGACCTGGGTGCGGTTCGAGCCCTTCGAGATCCGCGTCGCCCGCGAGCCCGTCGATCCTTATCTCGTCTATCGAGTCATCGACCCCGTCTTCGGCTGCTGGGGGCACATGAGCGTCCGGCAGCGCGATCTGACCTCCTTCGAGGAATCCGCGATTCTGCACAACCGGACGTTCGAGTACGACTGTGTCAACTGTCATTCGTTCCATGACCATGACCCGACGCGAATGAGCCTGCAGATCCGCAGCCAGAGTGTGGGGGCATGTATGCTGGTGCTCGACGAGGGCCGGACGGCACGCGTCTACACCGCCACGGAGTTCAACCGCTCGGCCGCTGCCTACAACCGCTGGCATCCGAACGGCCGGCTGATCGCCTTCGCGGCCATCAAGGTCATGCAGTTTTTCCACGCCGTCGGCCCCGCCCGCGACGTGTTCGACGAGGCTTCCGACCTGGCCCTTTACCGCCTTGATGAAAACGAGGTCACGACCACACCGGCCATCGCCGACCCCGACTGGCTCGAAACCTATCCCGAGTGGTCGCCCGACGGCCGGTACCTCTACTTTTGCCGGGCACCACAGAAGCCGGTCGAAGAGTTCCACTCCGTGAAGTACGACCTGATGCGCATCGCTTACGACGCGGAGCAAGACACCTGGGGCGAGCCCGAAACATTGCTGAGCGCCGCGGACACCGGCCTGAGCGTCACCCACCCGCGCGTTTCGCCCGATGGGCGCTACCTGCTTTTCACCATGTGCGGCTACGGCAACTTTTCCATCTACCGGCCGGACAGCGATCTTTACCTCTTGGATCTCGCCACCGGCCAGCATCACCTGCTGCCCATCAACAGCGTTCGGGCGGAAAGCTATCACTCCTGGTCGGCCAACGGCCGATGGATCGTCTTTAGCAGCAAGCGACGCGACGGGCTGTTCACTCATCCCTATCTGAGCTATTTCGACGAAGAGGGCCAAGCCCATCGCCCGTTCATCCTGCCTCAACGGGACCCGGACTTCTACGAATCCTGCCTGAAGGTCTTCAACGTGCCCGAGTTCCTCACCGGCCCGGTGAAGGTCTCGTCCAACCTGTTGACACGAACGATCACTAAGCCGGGCGCCCGCACCGAGGCCCGGCTCGACCCCGCCGTTTCCGTGCGTGACGCCGGCACTCCCCGCGACATGCCCTGGCAATCGGCCCACGAACCCGACGGGGCCCATCCGTAGTCCGCGCCTGCGTGCTCACCGATCCTGGCACGGCCCCCCGAAAACCCGCTCGCCGGGGAAGGATTTGCCTTTGTTTGAGAAACCGCGCTAACATAGAGGGAGTGGCAATCGGGCCCGGCGCGTGAGCATCCCGCCTTTGGGCGCTGGGAAGCTAATAGAGGAGCTGGATGATGTCTCAAGCCGCACGAGGCGATACCGTTCGGGTGCATTACACAGGCAAGCTGGAGGATGGCAGTGTCTTCGACACCTCGGCCGACCGCGACCCGCTGGAGTTCACCATCGGGGCGGGCCAGACCATCGCCGGTTTTGACGAGGCGGTGGTCGGAATGGAGACCGGTGACTCGAAAACCACCACGGTGCCGGCGGACAGGGCGTACGGGGCTCGTCGGGAGGACATGGTGGTCGCCGTCGAACGCGAGCGGCTGCCCAACAAGTTCCAGGCCGCCGTCGGTGACCGACTGCAGACTCGGCTCGACACCGGTCAGGTGATCGAGATGACCATCCTCGAGCTCACCGATGAGCAGGTGGTCCTTGACGCGAACCACCCGTTGGCCGGTAAGGACCTGACCTTCGATATCCAACTGATCGAGGTGCTGTGACCGGTCTCCGGGCCTCGTCAAGGCCCTCTCTCCTTTGCCGGGTCGGGTTTCTTGCCGGCCGCCGACCGTGAGGCGGTTGGGCGGGTGGCGGCGGTTCTGAGGGACTGCCGCACTACTCATGTACATAACACCATGCACCGATACGTTCTACGGTTCCGCCGTAGATCCGTTGCGGGTAGTCCTGGGTGGGCCAGTAGAAGAACACATCCCAGTTCAGCATCCCGTTCGGGCAGTCGATGCCCAGCTCCCACGGAGTGTTCCGAAGGACTCGACTCCCATCAGGCTGGCCGAGGACTTCTCGCACCCGTTCAAGCGTCGCATGTTCGAGGGAAAGTTGTTGCGGTATATCGCGCGCCATCTCGATGCGGGACTCGCGGCTTGTCCACTTTTCCCGATCGAAGGCGATCGCCTCGGATTCCTCAGGCATGCGGTCGACACGGGCTCCGATCACGCAGTTGTCCTGATTGAGCTCGAAGACGAGAATCGCATGCTCACGGTCGCCATCCGGATAGACCCAGAGTCCCGACATCGGCTTACCCTGCCGGGAGCCAAGATCATGCCAAACCAGGGATTGTTCGGAATCATCAAAGACGGTATAGGTGTATTCTGGGTAATCCCGCATACCCGTGTGAGGTTTCTCTGGCAGGTAGTCGGGAACAAGTTCATCCAGGGAACCCGGCGGCTGACCGTGGTCGGCTTGAAACCGTTCGATGGCCTCGATTACAACCATGCCCGTCCGGGCGGCTTCTTCGAAGCGCGGTTTCCGCATGATCCACGGCTCGATCCCCAATCCTGCGGGGAGGATGAACCAGAAGCACCCGATGTAGGCCAGGACCAAGCAGCCCAGGCTGCCCAGTATCACAACCGGCACTTTGGCGCGTTTGCTCATAGCCCCATCGACCCCGCTTTCCCTTTGACGGTGAACGGAATGCTCTGATCGGCCAGAGCTTCGAGTGCGGCCTCCGGCACCAGGTGCTCCCCGGATTGGAGCACGCGGCCCGAAAAGCGGCCGAGCAGGAAGCCCAGAGCCCGTTTCTCGGTATCGCGATCAGGGAATGTGATTGTCACCATCACTATGGCTCCTGCAACGGGCTCCGACATCCGCCGGCGGGGCGGCACATCTCACGGCTGCCGACTATACGGCCTATGCTACACCATTGCGGGGGACGCTACCGACGAGTCCGCTGGATGGCCTGCTTGACATGGGTCTTGGTGAGACCGGCGGATCGGGCGGTCTTGCGGACTTCTTTGACGAGTTCGTCAAACGTGCCCGGGTCCGGTTCGGCAAGCGTTTTCAGGATGACTACGTCCCCCCGGCCGACCACCAAGAAACAAGCCCCCGTGCGCAGCCCCAGATCCCGCCGAATGCTCTCCGGAATCACGACTTGGCCCCGCGACGACATCCGCGTTGTGGCTAACGTCTTCATGAATGCATCCCTCTTACCAATAAGAATGTTAGCAGGGACGCCCCCCAGAAGCAAGAGCTCAGGGATCCCCCTCAACAACCTGGGGCCGTGACAGCATCGGCGAGCCGTCGGGCTTGTCCCGGCGCTTGGCGAGAGGACGCTGGGTATGCAGTCCGGCGCTCCTGGCGAGAGAAACTGCGGCGAGGTCGGGCGCTCCTCGCGGAAAGGCGGGGATAAACCCAGCCGCTCGCCTTGGTGAGCCCGCCGATCCCATCACGGACCCCAACAATCTGACTCGTTCCGCAAGTCGGATGGACGATCGGCTCATGCTTACTGAGTCCCTAGAAAGAGCTCTCTAGCGTTTTCCGGTAACCACTTTTAAGAAACTTGCCGAACGCCCAGAGGGCCCTGTCGATCTGGCGGTGCGGTAGCGGACGAAACTTCTCACAGAATGTCAGGTAGCTGTCCAGGTACGTCCGGACTTTGTCGGAATCGCGTTTTGGGATCTCCAGATTACCCCAATCGAGGAGAAAGGCCATCGCACGATGGACGTGCTGATCGTAGATCGGGTACTTGGCGGGGTGTTGAAGATGAAGCCAGAAAATGCGCCAGATGGCTCCACCTGGCCTGCGTAGGAACGCCCGAACTGTCTCCTGATCGGCATTCAAGGGAAGACGCTCTTCAGGGGAGGAGTATTGTTGGATCGACCTCCTCTTGCGAATCGACAGTTGACCGCCGTTTTTCCACTCGAACCACATTTGGATACGATTGCCGGTCAAGGTTTTACCGATGTTCCCTCGGTAGAATTCCTCGGCGTAGCCCGAATACAGTTTATCCCAAAAGCGTATGAACTCGTCGCGACCGCGATTTATCGTGATCAAGACCGGCCATTGCATTTGATCCGCGTCCATCCGATCTATCCTGTTGAGCCCCCACTCGGCAGCCATGTGCGCCACGTGCACACCTGTTCCGGCAGAATGTGCTATTGTACCATGTCGCCGCCCGTTGGCAGAACCCTCCATGAGTCCGGCGGAATCCGCGCCGTGGGCTGACGAGCGGTCCCGGCCCCATCCTCTGCGATCCTCGGCGTCCTCCGCGGTTCAACGCCTTCGTTTTGACCGCTGAGGTCGCCGAGGAACGCAGAGAAGCCCAGGGGTGACCGTTCACGCACGGACCCCAAGGACCCTGTCACTCTGAGCCTTGCACCGGAACAGCCACTCAGGTCTTGAACACGGAGGGAACAGAGGACGGACCGACCTCTCTGTTTCCCCTGCGACCTCTTTGTTCCATGATGACTCCCGGGAGTTCGATTCGTGAACGGTGACGTGGCCTGGAAGTCAGCCCCGCTTGTCTCTTATCGGCGTTCATCCGCGTTCATCGGCGGTTGGGATTCTCTCCCGTCGTCCCCCGGGAGGAGGTGACGAACCGCCGATACACGCCGATGAACGCCGATAAAGCCGGCCCCCAAGCGAATCTACGAACCCCTGCCCGTTGAAACAACACTACAGGTTCGGCACCCCGTGAACGGCTACGCCCAGGGGGCCCTTTCTCTGCGGTCCCTGCGCCTCTGCGTGAGCTATCTTTGTGTCAAGAAGGCCAGGGCCCGCTTCCCGGTATCGCGATCGGGGCGAGGGCGATTGACGATCGGGGCGACTCCAGCTATACACTGGGCGTGGCCGGTGCCGCCCACCCGTCGGGCGGGCCTGGCGGGCACCGTGCCGGGTGGTGGAACATGTCTCACGGCAGAGTCGGTTCGCGACGGAAAGGTCAGGTACGGCAATGATCATCGGCAAGCTGTGGCACACCCTCATGGCCCAGATCAACAAGTTGGCCAACGTGTTCTGGACGGCGGACCCCATCGCCCAGATGCAGTACGAGTACGATCTGGCCGTGGCCCAGCTCAAGGAGGGCCGGGAGGGGCTGGAGCAATACCGGGCCCTGGTCGAGCGGGTGAGCCGGCAGGCGGCCAACGACCGCAGCCACGTCCGTAACCTGGAGGCCAAGGTCAAGGCGTACCTGCAGGCGGGCGACCGGGAGTCGGCCGCGCGTTTCGCCCTGGAACTCCAGAAGGCCAGACAGGGTCTCGCCGAGAACGAAGAGCAGCTCAAGATGCACGAGCAGTCCTACGAGAACAACCTGACGAAGATCCGGCACGCCGGCGGCAAGCTGGCCAAGGTCAAGGAGAAGATCGCCCGGTACGACGCCGAGCTCAAAATGAGCCGGGCCGAGGCCGAGATGGCCAAGCTGGCCACGTCCTTCGACTTCAACGTCACCACGGACTTCGGGCAGATCGAGCAGGTCATCAACGACAAGATCAGCCTGAACCGGGCCAAGGCCCGCGTCGCCGCCGACATGTCCACCGAGGGCATCGTCGACGTGCAGCGCGAGCAGGCCATGGAACAGAGCTTGGCCGACCAAGCCCTCAAGGAGTTCGAGGTCGAGATGGGCCTGGTCACGCCGGAAACCGTCGGCGTCCCGGAAACCGCCAAGCAGCTCGGGCCCAAGGTTGCGGAAGAGTCGTGAGTACTGAGTGATACGGGGGACTGCGGGTCTCCGTCGCGAGAAGGCGAGCAAACTCATGACCGATCAACCCACCCCACCCGCGCCGCCCGCCTCAGTACTCGCCACCCACCCCCCGTCACTCATCACTCAGCGCTCATCACTCAGTACTCAGTACTCATCACTCCCCGCGTGGTACCCGGCATGGGCCCGGGAGCTGGCGGAGATGTACTTCGCCGGCACCACCTGCCTGTTCGTCCTGCACGGGAACGTACACGACCTGGTCCCCTACCAGGACGGCGGCCAGGAGCGCTACGGCAGCCTGCCGGAGTTTCTGGCCGGCCAGATCTTCGGCTCGTGGGATATCATGCTCGGATACGACCTGGGCCAGGGGCTGCGACCGCTGGCGGGGACGGACGCCGGCCGGCTCCAGACCATGATGCAGTATCTCACCGGCAGGCTCGGCGATGCGGCCCAGTGGCCGCGCGACCCGGAGCGAGTCCTGATCCTGCTGGACCGGCTCATCGAACGCAACCTCGTCGAGGACAAACCCGGTGACCGGCGCAGCATCGGCATCCTGTTCGACTACGCCCAATACCTGGCGCCGGCGGGCGACGTCGGGGCCCTCGCCCGCGGCCAGGGCATGAGCCTCGTGCGCCTGCTGAGTTGGGCCCAGAACCCGTACATCAAGCGGGTGAACGTCGCCTTCTGCCTGGTGGCCGACAAACTCACCGAGGTCAACCACCGCCTGGTGCAGAGCGCCCACGTGGCGGCCATCGATATCCCCATGCCGGACCGGTCGGCCCGCGAGAGCTTCATCCAGTGGACGGCCCGCGACCAGGCCGCCGCTGCCGATCTGTCGCCCGCCCGACTGGCCGACCTGTCCAGCGGTCTGAGCCTCATCAGCCTCAACGCCATCCTCGCCCAGGCCCGCGTGGCCGGGGGTGGAAGCGACCTGACCCGCTTCCGCCAGCTCAAGAAGACCATGATCGAGCGTCAGTGCCAGGGCCTGGTCGAGTTCATCGAGCCCGGGCACACGCTGGACCTGGTCGTGGGGCAGGAGGCGGCCAAGAGCCGGCTGCGCGAGGATGCCGAGCTGATTACCCAGGGTCGGCTGGAGGCCGCCCCCATGGGGTACCTCTTCTCCGGCCCCGTGGGCACGGGCAAGACCTTCCTGGCCGAGTGCTACGCCGGCTCGATCGGCATCCCCTGCGTGAAGCTGCGGAACTTCCGCTCGAAGTACGTCGGCGAGACGGAGGGCAACCTCGAACAGGTGCTGACCGTCCTGCGGTCGCTGGGGCCGGTGGTGGTGATGATCGACGAGGCGGACGCGGCCCTGGGCAACCGGTCGGCGGACGGCGACTCGGGCACGTCGAGCCGGGTGTTCTCGATGATCGCCGGCCAGATGGGCGACACACGGTACCGGGGACGGATCGTGTGGATGCTGCTGACCTGCCGGCCCGATCTGCTGCCGATCGACCTGAAGCGGCAGGGACGGGCCGAGGTGCACATCCCACTGTTCTACCCGCAGAACGAGGCCGAGGTGCAGGGCATGCTCCGGGCCCTGGCCCGCAAGAACCGGATCACCCTGCCGGCCGAGGGGCTGCCGACGCTGCCGGCCGATCGGTCGCTCAGCGGGGCGGATATCGAGAGCATCCTGCTGGCCGCCCATCGCCGCGTGCTGACCGCCGGCCGCGCGACCGTCGAACCGGACGACCTGAAGCACGCGGCCGACGAGTTCCTGCCGTCGGTCCAGGGATTGGAGAAGGAACTCCAGGAGCTGGCATCGGTCCTGGAGTGCACGCAACTGAGCTTCCTGCCGCCCGACTGGCGAGCCCGGGTTACCGAGCCCAACGGCCGCGGTCTGCTGCAGGAACGGTTGCAGGCTATCCGGCAGTTGCTGGAAGGGCAGTGAGTGCTGAGTGCTGAGTGCTGAGTGATGAGTGATGAGGGCGAGAACGTCGAGCGGAGCCGCGACTGTGAGGGAGCGGTAGCCCAGGCGCTCAAGAACCGCTTCCTGACGGGCGCGGCTCTGATCGCGGCGACGACTTTTCGTACACGTTCCCAGCGATGAATGTTGGACACGGGGCGAGGGCAATAGCATGGCCAAGAAGAAGACCGGGAAACAGGCGAAGGCGAAGAAAGCGGGCAAGGTGCGCGGCAAGGCCGCCAAGGTAAAGGCCAAAGCCGTCAAGGTTGCCAAGAAACAGGCACCCAAGAAGAAGGCGGTCAAGAAGGCCGCGGGCGGGCGGGCCGCGAAGGTGGCCGGCAAGAAGCAGTCGGCTGCCCGGAAGGCCCCCGCGGCGAAGGCGGCCCCCAAGGCGACGGTGGTGCGGAAGATCAGCGCGAATCGGCCGGGCTGGCTCGATGAGGCCGCTCAGAAACCGGTCATCGAGCAGTACGCCCGCCAGCTCGGCTCGTTCATGGAGGCGATGGCGGACGGCGTGATCGAGACCGACGAGCTGCGGATGCAGGAGGATCGCCTGGTCCAGCTCATGAAGGCGGTCGAGCCCCAGTTGGACGACGGCCTGCACGCCCAGGTCACGCGGCTGCTCTGCGAGCTGACCGCCTACGACCTGATGCAGGTGTTGCACGCCATGCACGAGGCCCGCCCCAAGGCCGAGTTCCAGGGCTGAGCGATCTCCGCGGAGCCGGCGCTGCACGCTTTCGCACTGCTCCAAAAGCAGTGGCACGCGGTAGCGGCCGCCCCCCGTGGCGGCCGGGCACCGGCGAGACGCCGGTGCCACACCGCTTCAGGCGCCGGCCGCCACGGGGGGCGGCCGCTACCAGAAAGCTCCATCCATCGCTGTCATACTACGCCCCGGAGCCGCCGCCTTCCGGCGGAGCCGCGGTGAAAGACTGCAGCGCCAGGTAGCTCGGTCCGAAGCGCTTGATGTTCTCCAGTTGCTTGTCGAACTCGTCGAAGTGGGCCTCCTCGTCGTTGACCAGCGACTCGAACACCTGTTTCGTGGCCGAGTCCGCGTGGGCGCTGCACTCCAAGGCGAACTTGTTGTAGATCTCGACCGCCTCCTGCTCCATCTGGGCGGCACGAGCGACGATGGCCTCCGGGTCGCTGATCCGCTCAACGGGCGCCGCCGCTACCATATTCACGTCGCCCTTGAGGAACAGGATGCGTTCGGCCAGTTGCTCTACGTGCCCCATCTCCATGATCGCCACGCGCCGCAGCAACGCCGACAGCGGGCCGAACCCCTGGTCATCCAGATGGAAGTGCCAATACATGTACTGGTGTACGGCCTGCAGCTCGTCGGCCACCGCCTTGTTCAGTAACTCGATGCTCTTCTTGCGATCCATGCTGTACTCCTCTTAACCCACATTTCCAGAACGATAAGGTGATCAGAACCGCGCCCGCCTGCCCTTTGCCTCGCGCAGCGATGTCAAGGGTCAGGAAGCGGTCCTCCGTCAGAGCCGCGCCCGTCAGGAAGCGGTCCCCGTGCGTCGAGGAACCGCTCCCTTACGGTCGCGGCTCTGTTCAAGGGTCGCGGCTCTTCTCGATCAGCCCACAGTAACCATGGGCCTCACAGGCAGCGCAGGAACGCCACGAGATCCTTCTTTTCCTGCTCGGTGAGTTTCACCCCGGTCACCAGATTGAAGAACTCCACCGTATCCTCGATGGTCAACAACCGCCGGTCATGCAGGTACGGCGGCGAATCCTTGAGCCCACGCAGCGGGAAGGTCTTGATCGGGCCGTCGCTGGCCGCCATCCGCCCGTTGACCATCTGGGGCTTGAAGAACCGTTCCGTGCGCATGTTATGCATCAGGTTGTCGGTGTAGTACGGGGCCGGGTGACACTCGGCGCAGCGGCTCTTCCCGAAGAACACCGCCTCACCGCGGAGCTCGGACTCCGTCGCCTGGGCGGGGTCAAGTCGGCCGAATACGTCCAGTTTCGGTGCGGGAGGGAAGTCCAGCAGGGCCTGGAACTCGGCCATGAAGTGCACTTGGCTGCCGCGCTCCAGCACATTGACGCCCTTCTTGGTGGCGATGACCGGATCGCCGTCGAAATAGGCGGCCCGCTGCTCGAACTCGGTGAAGTCCTCGATGCTCTTGAGGGCCCGCTGGGATCCGAACAGCCGCTGAATGCTCACGCCCCGCAGCGGCGGCGTGTCCAGGCCGTGCCGGAACTCCTGCGGCCGAATGTCACCCACCAGGTGGGTCGCCGAGTTGGTGTGGCCGTTGACGTGGCAGTCGAAACAGGTCACGCCGCGATGCGGCTTGGCCGACCGCCGGTCCTCGGTCTGGTTGAACTGCTGTTGCGGGAAGGGCGTCACCAGCAACCGCAAGCCCTCGAGCTGCTTGGGGTTCAGGATCCCGTTGAACAGCTCGTAGTAGTTCATGATCGTGACCAGCTTGCCCTGGCTGACGTCGCCCAGGTCCGGGCGGGTGGTCAGGAAAATGGCGGGGGGAAAATCTGGCAGGAAGTGGGCCGGCAGGTCGTAGTCCAGATCGAAACGTGTCAGGTCGCGTGCTTCCTGGGCGTTGATCTCATCGATATGGTGCTGGGGAAAGACCATGCCGCCTTCGAGATGATTGGGGTGCGGTAGGGGCAGAAAGCCCTTGGGGTACAACCCTTTTTCGCGGATCTCCTCCGGGGTCATGGCGGCGAGCTTTTCCCAGGTCATGCCCGCGGGCAGTTTGACCCGCGTGCCGGCCTGCACCGCCTTGCCCCCGGACATGGTCACGCCCGCGACCGGGCGGTCGGCCAGATCGTATCGCTCCGCCAGCAGATCCATTTGCCGCTTCATGATCGCGGGCTTTGCGGCGGCCATCCGGGCCACGGTCGCGTCAAATCCCTCCTTGATCACCACCGGGGAATAGCTGGAGGGCTGATCGGCCCAGGCCTGCGTGAAAGTCAGGGCGATCACGCCACTTACGGCCATGACGGCCGCGGCGGCCAGAAACGGTTTGCGTAGACGTGCCAACAACGCGCTCATGTCTTGATCCTCCTTCTGGGGTTGGACGGTTGAGGGTGGCATGCGGGCTCCTTCGCCCCATGCCGGTTGACGGGTCGTGCAGCGCCACCTCCCTTCTTCTCCTGCCGACGGCAGTCTGCACAAGTGCCGCGGAAGTGGACGTGGAAGCCGTGGATCTCGAATCCGAAGGCCCTGACGTCGGGCCATCGGATCCGGTTCAGTCGGTCATCCTCGATGTCGATGATCCGCTCGCAACGCGCACAGACCAGGTGATGGTGTTGGCGGATCCGCGGATCGAATCGGGCCCCCGAGCCGGGGTGGCAGATGCGCACCACGAGGCCCAGTTGTGCCAGGGTATCCAGGATGCGGTAGACCGTGGTGCGCGAGATGCCGGGCATTGCCTTGCCCATCTGCGCGTACACCTGATCGACCGTGGGGTGATCCTCGCGGCCGAGGAGCGCTTCAAACACGGCCTGGCGCTGCACGGTAACCGCCAGCCCGTGCTCGCGGCACACGCGCCGGAACTGGTCGAGTCGCTCCTGTCTCGCGGCACAGTCCATCGCCATCTCCGTACCTGTAGAGCGTCCGGGGACTGGCTCTTTTTTGCCGGCGTGAGGTCGTTCTACGCAGTTTCGTCACCCGGCGGCATGGCAGCGCCGTCGCGTCAGATCACCTTCAAGGCAAAAAAGTGCCTGTCCCCCTTCCGGGGACGCTGAACACGTGCCCATCGCCAATGGTAATATGTACCAAAAGATAGAAGTTGTCAAGTTGGGGGAGCGTTATTTGCCGGGCGTCGGCCGGTGACGATTTTCCGTCATGGCCCGCCGTGCCTCTGAGCGGGGCATGCGGGGCTCGTGACCCGGGGGGCGCTTGCGTGGGGCGCTCACATCACCGTGAAATAGACGCCGGCGGCGAAGTCGATGCTCTCGCGCGTCACCTGGGGCTGCATGCCGCGGTACCGGCACTGGTTGATGGCCAGGGTCAGCAAATCACGAGGCTGGCAGCAGCGGAAGGGCCGGCCGGTCTTGTGGTAGTACTCCTCGATGACGTAGTCGATCAGCTCGGCGTCGCAGTGGATGGTGAGCCGCGCGCTCATGATGCGGAACAGCTCGCGGAACTCCTCCTCCGTAGGGTCGACGACGTTGATTTTGTAAGGGATGCGGCGGAGGAAGGCTTCGTCCACCAGGTCGCGGGGTTCGAGGTTGGTGGAGAAGATCAGGAGCTGGTCGAAGGGCACCTGAATCTTCTGCCCGTTGGCCAGAGCAAGGAAGTCGTGGCGCTTTTCGAGCGGTACGATCCAGCGGTTGAGCAACTCGAAGGGGTTCATGCGCTGCCGGCCGAAGTCGTCGATGACCAGCGTGCCGAGGTTGCTCTTGAGCTGCGTCGAGGCTTCGCTGATGCGCGTCGTGGGGTTGTAGCGAATCTCCAGGGCATCCATGGTCAGTTCGCCGCCGGTGACGATGGTGGGCCGGCGAATGCGCACCCAGCGCTCATCGATCTGGTCGGTCTTGAGGATGCTGTTGCGTAACGTGGGGATCTCCTCGTGGATCTCGGCGTCGAAGAGCCGGATGAGGAAGCCATCGACGTGCAGGGTGCGGGGCATGAAGACCTCAGAGCCGAAGCAGCGAGTGATGCGTTCGGCGATGCTGGTCTTGCCGTTGCCGGGAAATCCGTAGAGGAACATGCCCCGGCCGGAATTGATCGCCGGCCCCAGTGTGGTGAACATCCGGTCCGTGATGAGCAGGTCGCTGAACGCCTCGCGAAGCACCTGTTCGTTGGGACGCTCCTGAGTAATGGACTGGGCCTTGACCCCTTCGACGTAGGCGCTGAGCGGCACGGGGGCCGGCCCGATGTAGAGGGATTCCTCCATGCACTTGCGGGCCCGTTCACGGCCGGCATCGGTCAGCGTGTAGGTGAAGTCGCCCATGCTGGCGCCGCCCACGTAGCCCACGAGCTGCTGCCTTTTCAGGTCGGCCAGACGCTCGACGATCAGGGGGTGCGGCAGGGCGAGCGTGGCCGCCACCCGAGCACCGGTCGCCGATCCCACCGCCTGGAGGTACTTGAAGACAATGGCATCGACCATCGAGTCGGTGAGGCCGGCTTCGGTCAGGCTGCCGGGGGGCCGGGGGTGGAAGGGACCCGGTCGGCCCGCCTGGCCGCGATCGGACGAGGCCGGGCTGGCCACGGGTTGACTCCGGGCGACGAGCAGCGAGGAGGCGGTGTTCATGCGATTCTCCAATCGGGCGGACCCAGGGGCGCATGCGGTGCGCGGGACAGCCGACTGTTCTGTTATCGGTGGCCGGCTGCATCCGCTTCACCACGCGGCGGCCAGCCGAAGGCCGGTTCGCCGCGGTCCGATAGTGCCGGCCCCTGCGGCCCTGCGAGGGACCTCAATCCTCCACGTATCGCGCGGTGTCCGAACCCGGGATTCGCCGGGCACCTCAAAGTGCAGCGTCACCTTCGAGGAACCGATGTACGTAACGGGTCGTGGGGACGATCCGCGCCTGGCGTCAAGCAGGAACGGCTCGCCTCGGGCGGGGAACCCGGACACGACAGGGGGTCGATGGGCGGAAGATCATCATGACCACAACGGTCCGCAACGCCGTCACCATCGAAGTTTCGGAGGATCGCCTCCGCGCTGAGCTCCTCGTCCGCCAGGCGGAATCGGACAGCCTCAGCTCGGAAAGCATTCAGTCGCTTCTGAAAGACCGCGGCATCCCGATCACCCCGGAGGTCCTGGCGCGCATCAAGCAGTTCACGGCCCTGGTTGGGGAGGACCGGATTCCGCTCAAACCGTTTCTCCTGGCCGAGGGCCGGCCCGCGGTACCGGGCACCCCCGCTCGTGTGGTCCTGGCCTCCAATGAGCAGGAGACGGATCCGGAGGACGAGGAGGGGCGGACGGACTTCTACCAGAGCCAGATCCTCACCGTCGCCGAGGGCGCAGTGGTAGGCACGTATGCCGCCGAGGAGTCTGCCCGGGCCGGCGTCGATGTCTTCGGCAAGTCGATCCCCGGGAGCCTGACCGGGACCTCGATCCAGCTCGGTGAGAACGTCACCCTGGCCGACGACGGCCGGACGATCCTGGCCAAGACCGCGGGCAAGGTACACCTGGCCCGGCAACAGCTCAGCGTGTTGGCCGTCGTCGAGATCAAGACCGACGTGGATTTCTCGACCGGGAACATCGAATCTCCGACGGATGTGCTGATCCAGGGCACCGTGCGGGACGCCTTTACCGTCAAATCCGACAAGAGCGTCAGCGTGCGGGGGGCGATTGAAGCGGCCACTGTGGAAGCGGGCACGGACGTGGAGGTGAGCGGTGGCATCGCGGCCCGCGGCCTCGGGCGCGTCAGCGCCCGCGGTCAAATCCGCACCAAGTTCTGCGACGAGGCCACGCTGTACGCCGACGGTGACATCATCGTGACTCGGCAGAGCCTCAACAGCCAGGTTTACACCGGCGGGCGGCTCATGCTGCCGCGCGGGGTCCTGCTCGGCGGCTATGCCTACGCCCGGGAGGGCGGCGAAATCAAGGTGCTTGGTAACAACGCCTATCGGAAGACCGAAGTGGCCGTTGGTGTGGACCCGGTCGCTTTGGCCAAGGCCGGCGAGATCGACCAGATCATCCACAAAAGAAAGGAAGCGGCGGCCAAAATCCGCGAGAAGATCCAGCCGCTCATGGCCCTGCTCAAGCAGCTCAACCCCCAGCAACGCGAGCGGGCCACCGAGCTCATGTATCAGGCCGACGAAATCGACGCCCAGGTCGACGAGTATGAAAATCACAAAAGAGAGTTGATCGCCTCGTGCAGCCCTGCCGAGATTCCGTGCCTCCTTGTGACCTCGACGGTCTTCCCCGGCGTCAAGGTCATCTTCGGCGACCGCGCCGCCGTCTTCCGCAAGGAACGCAAAGGGCCCATCAAGATCGAATCCCGATTGATCAACCGCGTCGAGGAAATCTGCGTCGTGGACCGGAGTTCCGGATCGGTGACGCTCCTGCCTACCTACAACTACGTCCCGGATGAGCCGGCGCCCCAACCCGCCACGGACTGAGCCCCGCGCAGGCGGGTCTCAAACCGGTCGGTGCCGGCGCTGCCTCGGCAACGCCTCTAGCCCTCGGGGGGCACGAGGTGGTCTATCCCATCACAGCTGCGCCTGGTCCCACTGCTCACGTAACAGCTTCACCGCGGCGGGGACCGCCACCGCTTTGTCACCCTTGCAGCCGCACTCCATGCTCACGTAGCCCTGGTAGCCGATCATCTTGAGGCCCTTGAAGCCGTCGACGTAGTTGTCGGCCTCGCCGTCCTCGCCCGGCGTGTTGCGCGTTCGCCGGCTGGCCATGTGCACGTGGCTCAGGTAGCGCCCGCCGGTCAGGAACGCCCCCTTGTCGCTGGTCTCCTCCCAGGTCATGTGCCAGAAGTCGCCCATCACGGTCAGGCCCGGGTTCTCGATATCCTTGCAGATCGAGGCCCCGTCGGCCACGGTGCGCATGAAGTAGCATTCGTCGCGGTTGAGCGGCTCGAGGATCACCGTGGTGCCCGCCTTGGCGGCGAAGTCGGCCAGCTCGACCAGCAGCCCGGTCGGCGGCTTCTCCGCCCGCCGGTCCCAACGTGCGAACCCGGTCAGCAGTTCGCGGGCCTCTTTGTGCGGCAGCGCCGCCTGGCTGTTGAACGCCGGCACGATGATCATGCCCACCGACTCCAGCTCGCCGGCTGCGGTCAGGATCTCCTTCATGCTGGCCATCGCCTGGTCGCGGATCGCCTTGTCGCCGGCAATCAACCAGCCCTCGAAGCCCGCACAGATGGCGCTGATCTTGATGGGCCGGCCCTTGAGCGCATCCTTCAACTCCTTGACCCGACCTTTGAGCCCGCGGCCGCCCACTTCGAGCCCCTCGAACCCGTGCTTTTCCATGAAATCGAGCTGCTCGCTCAGATTGGCGCCCGGCACGCGGCCCTCCTGGCTGGACAGCCGCAGCACCGCCTTGGCGGCGTGCTCTCCGCAGTGGTCCGCCCGAGCAGACGTCATGGCCGTTCCTCCCAGGCCGACCGCCGCCGCGGCCGCCACCGCCGAATGCTGAAGAAACTCGCGACGATTGGAGTTCATACTCATCCCGCAATCCTCCCGTATGAAAGGCCACATCCTTCGGTTCCAGGAAAAAAACCTCGCCCCGAACCTGTGGTTTCCTGTGACGCTCACCTGGTTCCCTGCGACGGTCGCATCGCGGGCAGGTTACCCGACGCCCCCCCGTGCGGTCAAAAGCCGCTTGCGGCTTCGCACGGTCAGAACCCCCTTTCCGCCGCTTGCGGCTTCGCACGGACGAGCGAAGAACCGCGCCGCACCCCCAGCCCGAACTATTCATTGAAACCACGGATGAACACAGATAAACACTGATAAGAAAAGGAGTTGGAGAACACATCGCATCCTGATCCTCCGGCGCGCCGTGTTTGATGCCGATCTCTTGTTTGATCTGTGTTCATCCGTGTTCATCTGTGGTTTGATCCCAATCGTGAATAAACCGGGTCCAGCGCGCTTTCGCGTGCCACGCCGCCGCCCGGCTCGCCGCTTCGCGGTGCCGCGGCACAACCGCCCGGAGTGTTGCCGCCGGGCCCGCCGGTGTATAATGGTCCCTGCTTCCGGAGTCCGCCCATGCACCAGGTTCTCGCCAACCCGCCCTCGCCATCCCCCCGCCGCCGGCGCCGAAGAACGCCGATCGTCCTGCTCGTAGTTGCGGCCGTGTTGGGGATCGGGTTCGGCCGATTCGCCTGGCTGCGGATCACCCGCGAGCCGACCCCCCGACCGCACTACTACGAGGACCTCATTCTGGCTCTCGACCCCGCACCGGACGACCGGGCGATCGCCGAGCAGGCCATGGATCTGCTCGGCTCTCCGCCCTGGATGTGGGACGAGGCCCCGACGGATTTCTTCTTCGAGACCGGCGTTACCACCCGCCCGGCCGTGGCCGCGGAGTGGGCGAACCGGAGTCGCGACATCCTGACGGTGGTCCAGGGTCCCTGGGACGCGGCCCGGCCGGACATGACCGCCGCGGCCGCGATCTTTTCCTGGGACGGGTTCGAGGAGGCTCGCCGTACCCTGGGCGACTCGGTGCGGAACGGCTGGCGTGAGAAGATTGATCTTTCAACCGGACAACTGTCTCCGCTTTGGACGTACAGCGACTGGAGCCGTTGGCTGGTGGCCCATTCCCGCTGGATTCGTGAAGCGCAAGGGGATCCCGCCATCGTGGTCGAAGACTGGCTGATCGCCCTGAGGCTGAGCCGGCAGGCTCGGCGATTGAGGTTGGCTGCATCCCACTCCACAGCCATGGATGGTGATGTCGCCCGAGAGATGCTGCTCGCCGCCCGCGAGGGAATGGGGGACGTCGATACCGCTGCCCTGCTTCGCGAGGTGGACGCGATCCTGGGGCCGCTGGAGCCCCCCTCACAGCTCCTGGCGGGAGAGCACCTCTGGATGCATCACTACCTGGAATCGGTCTTCGTCCAGGAAGGCGGCGACTGGCTGGCGGTGAACGCCGCCGCTGCATATAGCTACTGGGGCTCCGGCGGCTCTCCGAGCGGCCAGCGGGTCTCCAGACTCTGGAACCTCACCTCGCCGCTGTTTCACGACTTGGCCACCTCCAGGGCCAACGTCGATACCTACATCGCCTCCCTGAATGTCTGCACCGACATCGCCATCTGCCAGCAAGCCAAACAACTCAACGGCATCTTTGTTCCGCTACCACCGGGAGCGCTCGACGGGTTCAGCCGGTTGGCCAGCGGATGTGGCTGCTACTCGTTTGATTACAACATCCATGCACTGCAAAACGCCTACATCGCCCGTTGCGAGCTGGATGCCGCCGTCACCATGCTGGCCCTGGAACAGTATCGTCAGGCCGAAGGCGCCTACCCCGACCAGCTCGATCAGCTTATCCCCCGTTACCTCCACCGGATGCCAGTCGATTACGGCGATCGTCAGCCGCTTCGCTATCGCGTGGAAGGGCAGGAATACGTCCTCTACAGCATTGGGCTCAATGGCAACGATGACGGCGGTGTGGCTGCGGGCAACCGCCCTGATGACTTCCACGATGACGAGAATCGTGACGTGGTGTTCAGCCTGGCGAGCAGAGAGGAGCTGGAAGAATGACCAGTGTGGGGCAGATCCCACCACCAGCAATCGATGACCGGGCCGTGGTTGCCGAGCTGCTGCCGGCCACCGCGCCGGTGCCGGAGCCGGCCAGGCGCATCGCCTTCCTCGAGGCGATGCTGCTCTACTGGCTGCTGCCCGGTCGGCTGGGGCCGCACTTGGCCGTGGGATCATGGCGGCGGGCCTTGGCCGCCCATGTCGTCAGCAGCCTGCTCGCTGGGCTCGCGCTGAGCGTCCCCGCCACCGCCATCGCCCTGCAAAGTACCTACCCGGAACTGCGAACGCTGCACGAAGTGCGGACGCTCGTGGCCGAGCTGGTGATCGCCGCCGCGGCCCAGTCGAGCGCTTGGAACGTCGAGCCGTTCCTGCTGATTCTCTCGGTCGCGCCGCTTTCACAAGTGCTGATCTTCGGCCTGGCCGTGCTGCTCATGCCCTGGTGCGCCGGTGGGGACAGCGCCGGCTCCGTCCTTCGCCGAAGCTTCAAGAACGTCTACTGGGCGACCACGCTGCTGGTGCCGATCGCCCTGCTCTGCGGGTTCCTGTGGCGGTCTGAGTCGTCCGACCGGTTTCAACTGCCGGAATGGCTGGCGGGCGTACTCGCCCTGCTCTTGATCGGAATCGTCGTGTTGCTTCTGCCGCGGGCGCTATTGACCGGTGCGGCCCGCTACGTGGGACCGCCGAATGGCCCGGCCTTCAAGCCGCGCCATCCTCGCTGCGATGCCTGCGGCTATCTCATCATCGGTCTGCCACCCGACACCAACTGCCCGGAGTGCGGTGCGCCCGTGCGCGACTCGCTGCCCGGCGGCCGGCGCGGGCCGCTGCCCTGGCAGGAACTCCAATTCCGGCCCCGCGGCCTCGTGCATCTTGTGCGCATGCAATGGCCGGTGCTGCGCGACCCGGACTTCTTCCGCCGCATCATGGTCCACGAGGGCCTCACCACCGCACGCCACTTCTGGTGGGGGACCTTTCTGTGCATGCTGCTCGGTAGCCTGGGAATCCTGGCGGCCGTTCAATACCTGCTCGTATTGCCGTTTACTTCGATCTACCAGGAAACCTACGCCGTGGTGATGCTCGGAGCGGTGGCCTCGGTGATCGTCCCCCTCCTGCTCCAGGCGATGATGATGTTCCCGGCCTGCCTGGTCGCCCAGTTTCGCCTGGGCATCCGCGACTACCGCAACTCGGCCATCGTCTGCTACTACGCTTCGCCGCTCATGTGGCCGACGCTCCTGGCGATCGGGCTGACCATGCTCCTGGCCACCGAACCGCTGGCTTCCTGGCTCTGGAAGTACGAGGCCATCTGGGTGCTGGGCATCCTGTTCGAGGGTGCGTACCTTTTGGCCGGGCTATGCGGCTTGATGATCCTCGGCACGCTGCTCTTCTGGTGGCGGCGCCTCCAGCGCGCCCTGGGCGCCGTCCGCTACGCGAACCTGTAGCCCCTCCCCCAAGGCCGTTTGCCGGTTCCGGCCATCACGGCCAGACCTGGACACGCCGGTCGTAGTTCATGTAGTCGTCGGCGCCGGCCTCGCGCACGCGGGTGGCCCACCGCGGGTCGATGTGCTTGTCGATGACCTCCTCCGGACTGACCACGCGGCCGGACTCATCGCGAAAGGCGTCCACCCGGTCGGTGGGAATCTTCTCGATCGTGCCGGTTTCCTTGTTCACATACCCGGGCGTGCCGGCAATCAGCGAGTCGTACATCATCTCATTGATCGCCGATTGGGTCCTCGTGCGGTTGTCCCAGATCTCCCGGTCGACCTTGTTCATGTAGGCCCAGAACTCGCGGATCTGGCGGGCCTCCTGTTCATTGGCCTTCTGTACCTCGCGGATCCACCACTGGCTGTAGGAGAAGCTCGTGCAGACGCGTTCAAGTACCGTGGCCACCTGGGCAAACTGCTCGGCGGGGGCTTCGTAACCGCGGATTGAAACCGTGTACAGGCCCATCGGCCCCTTGGTGTGCGGGGTGATCATGGCGCTCGCCGCCAGGTAGACTACGCACCGCAGGTTCACCCCCTGGACTTGCCGCCGGCCTTGCAGCTCATAAACGTAAAAGTCCCATCGTCCGCCGGTCTGCCGCAGCGTCTGGACGCCCGTCGCGTAGATGGCCGAGAAAAGATTCCGCAGCTCATCCAGGCTCTGCTCGCGAATGACCTGCAGCCCCGGCACCACCTTGCCCAGGCCGGCCTGGAAGGCCTGCTGGTCGGATCCGATGTCGGCCACCTCATAACCCTTGTTTCGCCAGATGCCCAGGCTCATTTGATCGATCGAGGTGTTGAAGGCGTCGGTCACCCAGTTCGTCGTGCAATACTTGGGCGTGAACATGAAGGCTCGTGCGCCCGGCAGGTCCGGGCAATGCGCGACCCAATCGATATCCTGGTTGGCGGTGCCGTTGGCCTCGCTGGTCTGGACCTGCCAACCGGGCGGGATCTGCAGCTCGACGGCCGCCGATTGGAACGGTTGCAGCCGCATCTTCGGTCCGGTGAAGCGGTAACTGCTCAGGATCTTGTGGAAGGTCGGTCGGAGTTGTTCGAGCCGATCGGGCGGGCCGAGATAGCCCATCACAAAACCCATGCCGGATCGGCTGACCACCGCCCGGTATGTCCCGGTGACCGGTATATTGCCGCTTGTGCCCGACAAGCTGCGCTGCACGGAATCATCCGTCGGCTTGTTCTCCGTGCGCGTCTGGTAGTCGGGCATGCTGCGACGGAGGATGGCGTCGAGACTGTCGGCGAGTTCCTCCGGTCCGGTACGCTGTTTGAGCAGAACCGGCACGAAAAACGCGCCCGCCTTCTCCACGTCATCCGGGTCGATGCACAGGGCGACCCCGCCGCGAATCCGCGGTGTCCAGCCCGGCGGGACCGCCACCTGGGTGCCGTAAAGCTTATCGTCCAGCAGAATCCATCCTGGGGGCAGTTTCAGCGGTTCGCCGGCAGATGCAGGCACAGCCGCTCGCGGGGGCGCTTTCTCCGGCGTCGAATCGCGCAAGTCCGCCAACGGGCTGCGCGGCTCGTCGCCCGCTTCAGGTTTGGGTAAACCCGTTTCGCTCCGGCCGCCGGTCGTGAAGCGAATGATGGTGGGGGCCAGAGGCGTGCCCTCGACAGACTTGAAGCCCTGCCGCCGCTCGCTGTTCAGCGCAAAGGCGTAGGCCGTCCCCGGCAACAGTTTCACCTGTACGACCAGGGTGCGCTCATCGGTGAACGCGATGGGGTCATCGCCCACCATCTCCGGAAATGCGCTCCCGCCGACTTCCAGGACGCTGTAGCCGTCCGTCTTCATGGCGGTGTCGAAGACCACGACAAGCTGCACGGTGGCCGCATCGACGTTGTCACCACCATCGGGGGGACTGGTCCGGACCACGCGCGGGGCGGCGGCGGCCGATGGCGTCAGGCCGGTCGCGAGGGCCACGAACACCCATGCGGAACAGCACCATTTCTGTCGCCTCATGATGGACTCTCCACGGTGAGCGGGATGGTTGAGCGACCCTGTCGCCCGGTTGCCATGCGGATCTTCCGCAGCGGTTACTTGAACCAGATGGTCTCCGCCAGCCATTTGCCGTCGGTCAGGACGAGGGTCGTGAGCGTTCGACCGTTCTTCATTTTGATCTTGACGGTGCGGGTGGCGCCGAGACCTTCGTTCTCGATCACCTCGCCGAGCAGATCGTCGAGGGTGACGTTCGCGGCGTTGTCCTGGCCGGCTTTGACCGCGGCGTCGGTGACGCGTTCGCGGACATCCTCGGTAAAACACGCTTTCAGGGCCTCGACGTTGCCCTGCTTGAGCAGGCCGAGCTGATAACCAATGGAACCCTGGGGGGTACACATGAGCTTCTCCCCCAGGTCGCCCTGGTCGGACGCCGCCGGCTCGCGGGCTGCGCCGGGAGGCGCGTTGACCGGTTCGGACACGGCGGTCTTGTCCCCTTTGCGCGTCGCCCCGCGCGTCCAGTTGATCGGCTCGAAGTTGTTGCGGACGGTGTAGGTTCCGCCGCCGGTGATGGTGAGCGGCTGGCCGTTCTCGTCCTGGGTCTGGATAGGCTTGATGGTGATTTTGGCATCGATGTCGGAGGTCAACAGAATGCCCGCCTCGATCGCAAAGACGATCTTGCCGTCCGCCTCCATGGTGAACGACGCGCCGCCCTCCATCACCCCGTCCTGTTTCCATTCCACGCCGAACTCGATGACGTTGAAGAGGTAGGTTGCCGGTGTGCCGCCGCCTTTGGCTTTGTACATCTCATTGCGGGCATCCTCGACTTCCAGCGGGCCGATTCGCCGGGCGAGCAGTTTGATCTCGCAGCGCCCGGTGCTGGAGGTGTCAAACGCCTGCTTGATTTCCTCGACCGTCGCCGGCGGCAGATCATACCTCCGGCCGATCTCGACCGGGCCGGCCGGCAACAGATCGACGAAGGAATCCTCCGCTAGCAGCCCCATCAGTTCCCTGGGAGGCTGGCCTTGCTCGGCAGTGACGTCGGCGGGGTCGGAGCGGCGATTGACCTTGACCGCCACCGGTTCGTCCAGCTTCGGTGCGGCCTGCGGCTGGCCGGTTTCCGGATTGATCTGGGTCAGCAGGTACTCGCTGACGAGCTTGCGAACCTCCACCGGGCGGCCATTCTCGACCGTGAGAACCTCCTCGATGCAGTTAAGGCCCATCTTGTTGCCCAGCGGTATGCGTTGGCCGTTCGAAAGATTCAGGGTGATGTCCAGGACCGACGTGCGGATCATCCGGCCGGTGTCTCCCTGCCGGTAATCGTAACGCAGCCGGGGCTGGTCGATCGAGCGGGGGGCGGGTGCCGAAGCGGTGCCCGATGATTCCGCGCCGACGGCCGGGGCGCCTTGGGTGCTGAACCTCAACTCGAACGGCTCGGCCGGGGTTTCGTCGCCGGCGGTGACGAAGCGCTTGGGTTCGAGCACGTTGATGCCCAGTCGATAGTTCTGGGCCGGCTCGAGCATCACCGTGGCCACGAACGTGCGGGCGTCCTCCCAGCGGGGTTGGCCGACCGGCTTCAGGCGGGGGCCGTCCGGCGGCGTCATGATCGAGGCCTGCCCCTTCTTCATGGGCTCGTTGAATACGATGGTCAGGTCGAAGGTGCCGGCCTCCAGGTCGGTGGCGCCGTGCGGCGGGTCCGTCTTGACGACGTGCGGGCCTTGCGGTTCGACCGGTACCCGAATCGCACCGGTCAGGTCGGCGGTGGTGGTTTTGAAGCGCAGTTCAAAGGGTGCCGCGGGGGTGCCGTCTTCGGCCGACTTGAAGCCTGTGCGCGTCTGGCTGTTGAGGCCCAAGCCATACGCGGTATTGGGCTCGAGTTGGACTCGGATGACGCAGGTCTTGTTGTCCGGGAAGGAAATCGGTTCGTCGCCGGCCAGTTCGGGGAAGGCCAGCTCGCCGACCACGACCAGCGAGTGGCTGTTCAGCTTGATCGGGAGGTCGAAGGTGACCACGATCCGATCAAGGCCGGGGTCAACGTCCGTGGCTTCGACGGCCGGCACCGTCTTGACGACCTTCGGGGCCTGAGCCGCTGTGGCGTACCCGACGAACACCCCAAGCACAACAGTAGCGGAAAGAGCCATATGCTGTCTCATAGATGTGCACTCCAAGGCATGGTTCAGGCGGAATCCCCTGAACAACGCGAACACTTGATGCGTCCGACGCGCGGGCCGCGACGGCCATGCGGCGACCGACAATGGGGCAGTGTACCACAATCGGGACACCCGCCATAGCCATCGTCGCCGTTTTTCCGGTTCGGCCCCCCCTGATGGGACAGGGATTGGTTTGCCGCGGCCACCCGGTGAGCCGCGGTAGAGTGCGCGGTTACCCTTGCCATACATGAACAGCCTTGAGTTCCGAATTGATCCGCCGCACCCGACCCCAAACCTCTTCGAACGCGCGATAGCACGCCCGCTGGGAGTGCTCCCACCCTAGGAGTGCACCGTTGTCTCTCGTCAAATCAGGTTCTCTATTCGCGTGGCCGGCATTCGCCGCGCCTCCTATTATCCCTGCACCGTTTAGGACAGACCGCACGCGGAAAAGAGCGGCCATGCCGGTGATGGCGGAAGCTTCGCATGATGGCGCTGGCAACGTAGATCGGTGAATGAAGTTTTGCTCGTTGCCACACGCCGGGTCGGTGGCGCGTTCGGCATGGGTTGACCCTTCGAATGCTCAACCCGGCCCTTCGGCCTTACGGCCGAGTCGACGGTCATGCCAATCGTGCGGTTTCCCTCTTGGATCAGCGGTGAGGAAGCGCACGTGGGTCCGGCCCGCATGTAGAGGAGGCAGGTGATGAAGCGATGTGACGGGTTTGCCTGTTGGATGGTCGGGTGGCTGTCAATCAGTGCACTCGCATTGGGCG
Source organism: uncultured Planctomycetales bacterium (assembly GCA_964511155.1). GTDB lineage: Bacteria > Planctomycetota > Phycisphaerae > UBA1845 > PWPN01 > JAAYDF01. The sequence continues at coordinate 26,675 of CAZEEJ010000046.1, forward strand.
CCGCATCCGGTGATTTCGACGACGACGGAGACGTGGATGCCGATGATTTAGCCGTGTTGAATGGCTGCTGGTCGGGGTCGGCCATCCCGGCCGACGAGACGCCCGACTGCCAGGCGGCGGACTTCGATTTCGATACGGATGTGGATCTGGATGACTTCGCCGTCTTCCAGCGATGTCTCAGCGGCGAGGATCAACCCGCAAACCCGGACTGCGCGAGCGTCTCGGCGCACATTGCCAACGGTACGCTGTACATTGCCGGCACCGGCGCGAGCAATTGGCTCGCATTCCGGCTGCGGGCCGGTGTACCCGGCATTCTCGAAGTCGATGTGGGCAACGACGGCACGGCCGATTTCAGCCTCGTCCGTGCGCTGTTCGACCACATCGTGGTCAACGCGGGGGCGGGCGACGACCTGGTCTGGATCGATGAAGCCAACGGCGTCTTCACCGACACTGAGACCACGACGATCAACGGCGGGAATGGCCAGGATACGCTGATCGGCGGCACCGGTGCGGAGACGTTTAACGGCGGGCCCGGCGATGATTCCGCGTTCCTCGGCGCCGGCCACGACCGCTTCATCTGGAACCCCGGTGACGATACCGACCTGGTGGAGGGCGGCGACGGCGTCGACACCGTCGAGGTGAACGGTGGCAACGGTGCCGAGGACTTCACCATCACTGCGAATGGTCTCCGCGTCCGCTTCGACCGCCTCAACCCCGCGCCCTTCTTCCTGGACATCGGCACGAGCGAGAACCTCATTCTGAACGCCAACGGCGGCAACGACACGCTCGCTTGCACGGGCAACCTGGCCGCCCTGATCCAGATCACGGCGGACGGCGGACCCGGCGACGATACCCTGCGGGGCAGCAACGGCGCCGACGTCCTCATCGGCGGCGACAACAACGACTTCATCGACGGCAACCAGGGCAACGACGTGATCTTCATGGGGGCAGGCGACGATGTTTTCCAATGGGACCCCGGCGACGGCAGCGACACGATCGAGGGGCAGGCCGGAGCCGACAGCCTGCTCTTCAACGGCTCGGGGGCCGGCGAGATCATCGATGTTTCCGCCAATGGCTCCCGTCTGCGTTTCTCCCGCAACGTGGGCAACGTCGTCCTGGATCTGGACGGAGTGGAACAGGTCGATTTCCAGGCCCTCGGCGGCGCGGACAGCGTGGTGGTGAACAACTTGGCCGGCACGGCGGTCACGCAGGTGAACATCGATCTGGCGGGGACGCTGGGTGGCGGCGCCGGCGACGCACAGCCGGACAACGTCATTGTCAACG
>CAZEEJ010000046.1:28058-32147 GCA_964511155.1 uncultured Planctomycetales bacterium
GCCTGGCCGGCACGGCGGTCACGCAGGTGAACATCGATCTGGCAGGGACGCTGGGCGGCGCCGCTGGGGATGCGCAGCCGGATGCGATCACCGTCAATGGCACGGCGGCCCCGGACACGATTAACGTCACCGCCAACGCGGGCGCGGTGCTGGTGTCGGGTCTCGCAGCCTCGGTACGGATCGAGCACTCCGAGGCGGCCAACGACTCGCTCACCGTCAACGGCCTCGGCGGCGTGGATACCATCACGTCTGGCCCGGGTGTGGCCGCTCTGATTCTGCTGACCATGAACCAATAGGTTCGCCATCGGCGCAGTACGATCGGCGGAAAACGATCGCCAACCAGGACTGCGGGCTGGGCCGGCCGGCCTGCGCCGCAGAGCACCACTTTCGGACGCGGCGTACCGGCGACAGGGGGGCGTCGGTATAATCCTCCCACACCGCTCGGGGGCGGTCGCGCGCTGACGGCTGTGCCCTGTCCCCTTTGACGTTGGCAAGGGAGGATCCGGATGTCCTGTCTGATTTGGCTGCTCGCGTTGTCGATGGCGGCGGCGTCCGCGGCGACCCGCCCCGCGACCGTGGAGATCAACGGGACGAAGCTGACCATCCGCACCGTCACGGTGGAGGCCGACTTCGACGGTCCGATCCTCCGCGGCGTCCGCCCGATCGGTGGCGACGTGGAGTTTGTCAGCCCGGCGGCAACCGGCCCCGGCATCGACCTGCTTTATCTCGATGGTTCGCTGTTGAACGTCGACAAGCACGAGCGGGTCGCCGTCCGCCGCGTATCTGATCTCGCCGCACGCATCGAAGTCTCCGGTGCCGACTCCACGCGGACCCTCCTCGTGGTGGCCGACCCTGACACCGGTGATATTCGCATCACCCCCGACGGCCTGTCCAATCGGCGGGGTTTGCGGGCGGTGCGCTGGACTGTGCCGCTTCATGCCGATTGCACCGTCACCCTGCCGTGCGTCAATGGCCTTCAGTTCCGCGTCGATCAGCCCCATCCGCCCACCAACCGCTTCCGCTGGCCCTGTGACTGGAACGCCCAACTGGCGATCGCGACCCGGGGCGGATTCTCGCTCATGGTACACTGCGAGGACCGCGACTATCGCTACAAGGCCCTGCAACTGACCCGGCAGGGCGATCGCACCGAGCTTGGCTTCGAGAGTGAGTCGCCCGGCCCGCTGTGGGACAACCGCACTGCGGGCGGCATCGAGTGGCGGCTCAATGTTTACCAGGGCGACTGGCATGTGCCCGCCGAGCGCTACAAACGGTGGATGGCCGCCGCATACGACCTCGCCGCCAAACGTCGACACCGCCCCGCATGGGTCCGTGACATCACGCTGGCCGTCTGCTGGGCCGGCAGCAACCCGGACATGCTCGACGCCCTGGCCGCCGTGCACCCGCCCTCGCAAACGCTGATTCACCTGTCCGGCTGGCGCACCGACAAGTACGACGTCAACTACCCCGACTACGTCCCGAGCGAGCAGGCCATCGCCTACATGGCCAAGGCCCGCGACATGGGCTTTCATGTCATGCCCCATTTCAACTACTTCTCGGTCTACTACCAGCATCCGTTCTTCCAGGTGGTGCGCGATTTCCAGTTACGCACCATCGACAAGAACCAGCCCGACGGCTGGCACTGGCCGCCCGAAACGCATGACTACACCCGCATGGGCTTCATTCACCCCGGGCTGGGCGCATGGCGCGACAAGCTCCTCGACGTCGTCGGCGAGGCGTGCGGCCGGACCGGCACCGATGTGGCCTTCCTCGACCAGACGCTCTGCACCTGGAACGCCGACAACGCGACGGTGCAGGGCATGAACACCATCGCCGCCCTGCACGTGCTGCAGGAGCAGTTCGCCGCGGCCCACCCCGGCCTTGTGCTCGCCGGCGAGGGCCTCACCGAGATCTCCTTCCAGCGGCAATGCTTCGCCCAGGCGCATATCCTCGAGGGCTGGGGCGATCTCGCCCAGAAGCACGTCGAGGCTCAGCACGATATCTGCCAGTTCCTGTGGGGCGACCACACCCGGCTCATCGGCTACTACCACCTGACCCCCGGCGGCAAGCAATTCGACAAGGGCATCGAGACCTACGAACGCATGGCGGCGATCCCCACCCTCATCACCAACAACCCCAAGGATCTCCATGAACCAACCCCGCTGACCCAGCGCATCCTCGAGCGGGCGCGCGGCGGTCCGTCCGCCTCGCCGACCGGGAACTGACCCCAAGAAGCCGTCCCTCCATGACCCCTCGCCGGGTGGCCCATCCTTGCGCAGCAAGGGTGGGCTCGCGATGATCGAACGCGTCGCAAAGCCTGCGCTGGTGACCGTCGCCAGCCGCTTGCGGCTTCGCACGGACGAGCGAAAAACCGCGCAGCACCCCCAAGCGCGCTTTCGCGTGCAACGCCCCCGTCCGGCTTGCCTCTTCGCGACGTTCCTCGATTACCCTTCCCGCTCCGCGCAGACATACAATAGCGTGTCGGATTGCTTGCCTAACTGCCGGAGGACTCACCATGCGGCAGCGTCAGACCAACCGCCCGGGTATCTGGGTGTTCTCAGCATTCATGGCGGCCGCTTCGATCGCCTGCGGCGGGAACGACCCCGCCACCGCGCCCGGCGATGACACCGCCGCCCCCCGCCCGCACGATGCGCCCTGGGCCACCATTCACCCCGTCGCTCCGCCGGGAACCATCGCCATCGTGCCGACCACCCGACCCGCGACCGCCCCGGCGACCCAGCCGGCCGACTACGTCCGTCCGGCCCCGCCCGCCGCAGGCCTGCACGGTCAGGCCCGCAAAACGATGGTCGAACGTCAGATCGCCAAGCCGAGCGACGGCCGCAGAACGGTCACCGACCAGCGCGTACTCGAAGCCATGCGCACCGTCCCGCGCCACGTCTTCGTGCCGGCCCGCGTTGCCCGCCGCGCCCACACCGACAACCCCCTCTCCATCGGCCACGGGCAAACCATCTCCCAGCCCTACATCGTCGCCCTCATGACCGACCTCCTCGCCGTCACGCCCCAGTCGCGGATCCTCGAGGTCGGCACGGGCTCCGGCTACCAGGCCGCCGTCCTCGCTCACCTGACGCCCCACGTCTACACCATCGAGATCGTCGCCCCGCTCGGCCGCACCGCCGCCCGCACCCTCAAGGAGCAAGGCTACGACGAGGTCCACTGCCGCATCGGCGACGGCTACCGCGGCTGGCCCGAGGCCGCCCCCTTCGACGGCATCCTGGTCACCTGTGCCGCCGAGGACATCCCCCAGCCGCTGTGGGACCAACTCCGGCCCGGCGGGCGCATCGTCATCCCCGTCGGCGGCGAGCACCAGCTCCAGAGCCTCGTCGTCGTCCACAAGCTCCCCGACGGTGGCCGCCGAACCGAAACCATCACCATGGTCCGCTTCGTCCCCATGACCGGCGAAGCCCAGCGCCAGTGAACCCGCGGACCCATCGCCGTGCCCCTACTGGCTGCCCCCTGGCATCCCACTGCCCGTGTGCCACTGCTCTTTGAGCAGTGCGCCGGGGAGCGCGGCCATCTCAGCCTGCCCGGCCGCCGCCGGGGGCGGCCGCTACGAGGCGACGCGAGCGCCAAGCGGGCCAATCAAGCCGGCCGCGGATCGAACTGCCCGACCATGGACATCTCGATCTCGACCGACTCGCACCGGTGGTTCGGACTCTCTCCCCTTGTCCCCCTGGAAGAGGGCGGGGGGCCCATCCATCGCAACGCGATGGGGGGGCTGACGATGATGCGGATGGGAGAAGGACTGCAGTGCGAGGAAACAACTGCGTCCCCTTTTAATTCTCCGTTCTCCCCGTAGCGGTCGTCCCCCTGTGGCGACCGGCGTGTGTGTCGGCCAAAACAAATGAACCCGGCCCGGTGATGCGCTCCAGCCGGCCCAGCGAATCGTAAAAGCCGATTGATCCGCAGATGACGCCGATTTCGCAGATGAACCGAGACGGTCAAGATGATACCGCCTTCATCTGCGACATCTGCGGATACTCACTCTCGGCCTCTGCGGTTCACACCTCTTCATTCTACCGCCGAGGTCGCCGAGGAACGCAGAGGCGAGAACCCCGACACACCAACCCGGCT
>CAZEEJ010000047.1:0-13436 GCA_964511155.1 uncultured Planctomycetales bacterium
CTGCGCCGTCGCGCCGCTCCACCCGTGGCTACAGCCCGTCGCTCCTTCGGAGCGATAGGGGACACGCCAAGCCCGCCGATTCTGTTACGCCCCCAAAGGAGCCTTTCAGGCTCGAGGGACCGTGAACGGTTACTTGGCAACGAACTTGTCGGGGTCGGCCCAGAAGCGGTCGGGGCAGTTGGGGCAGCAGAAGCCGATCACGCGGTTGGCGTGGACGACGAGGAAGCGGGGATCGACCGGCGTGCCGGAGATTGGACAGGCGGTGTTGGTCGCGACCAGTGGCATGGCCGGCGGCGAGGCCGGTGTCGGCGGGAGCTTGTCGGCGAACTTGGTCGGGTCTGCCCAGAACTGTTTCGGGCAGTTGGGGCAGCAGAAGCCGATCACGCGGTTGTCGTGGGCGAGCAGGTAGCGAGGATCGATCGGCGTGCCCGAGACGGGGCAGGCGGTGTTGATCGCGATCAGTGACCCGTCCGGCGGGGGCGTGGGCGCAGCAGTTGGTGGCGGCGTGGGCGTAGCGGCCGGTGGCGGCGTAGCGACTGCTGGCGAAGCAGCGGCCGGTGGCGGGCCGGGCAGCGACGCGAGCTTGTCGGCGAACTTGGCCGGGTCGTCCCAGAACGGCTTCGGGCAGTTGGGGCAGCAGAAGCCGATGACGCGCTTTTCGTGGAGGATCAAGTAGCGGGGATCAACCGGCGCTCCCGAGACCGGGCAGGTGGTATTGATCGGCACCGGCGACACCGCGGCCAGTGGTGCGGTTGGTGCGGCCGGCGGCGGCTCGCCGGGCAGCGGCGCGTCGCTGGTCAACACGGGATCAGGCTCGACCTCCTGGACTACCGCATCGGCCAGGACGCCGGTATCCACGGCCAGCTCGGGACGCCGCTCGCGCAGCCGGGCGACGGCCTCATCACTCAAGCCCGATTTCCACACGAACACTCGCCGCAGTCCGGGCATGCCGGCCAAATGCTCCACGGCCGCCGGCGTCAGCCGCGTCCGCGACAGGACGAGTTCCTCGAGGCTCGCCAGCCGGGCGATGGCCGCCACGCCCGCGTTGGTCACCGCGGTGCCGCCGAGATCGAGTCGGCGAAGACGGCCCGCGTTGGCCAGCAGGGCGGCGGTGGTATCGCCCACCGCGCACCGACTGAGGGTGAGCGTATCGAGCTGCGGCAGCAGAGGTTCAAGCAGGCGCGTGGCCGTGGCGTCGTCGGTCGTCGGAGCCACGGCCGCGAAACTGACCTCTACCAGGTGGGAGTCCTGGGCCACGGCTCCGATATGCACGAAGTGGGCCCGCAAGGCCTCCAGCGCGGCGGGATCGGGTGGGGGAACGCCGTTGTCCGCGGCGACAACCGCAACGGCGGGTTCCTGAACCGGCTGGGCGGGAACCACGTCCGAGTGCTCCGCGGCAACGGCAACATCGGGCGCCACCGCCGCGAAGGCATGCGCGCCCCATGTCGCCCCCGCCTCGATCCAGCGTTCGAGGGCCGCGATCTGGTCCGCGGTAGGCTGCGGCCGGGCGGCCGGCGGCATGTGTTCGTCCGCATCCAAGGGCAAACGCAGACGGCGGATGAGCTCGCTTTCAGCGGGTCGGCCGGCGACCAGCAGAGCACCGCTATCCCCGCCCCGGGTGATCGCGTCGGGCTCGTGCAGTGCCAATCCGCCCCGTTGACGTGTCTGCCCGTGGCAGCCGAAGCAGAACTCCGCGAGGACCGGCCGGACATGCGTCTCGAAGGCCACCTCCGTCGCCGCGTCCGTGATCGGGGACGGGGCTGGTTGCGGGGACGAGTCCGCCGTGGCCACGGGCGGCGCAACGGCCGGCTGCGTTGTGGCGGGCTGCGTCGCTGCCGGCTGCGTCGTCGCGGCGGGCGGTGTCAGGATGCGGGCGAGGGGCTGCGTCAGGAACGTCCTGCCGTGCGTCATGGAGGCGCCCAGGTGGCCCGTGGGCAGCAGCAAGCCAACCCCGGCCAGCAGCAGAAGCCGGTAGGGGGCTGCACTCTGATACTTGGAAGCGGCCGCGGCCATCAACACGCAGGTGACGGCCAGGGCAATGCCGAACTGCAGATGCCGGGTCAAGGTCAGACTTTCGGGGCCGTCCAGGCTCAGCACGTAGCCGCTACCGGCCGCGATCACCGCCGAGACCGCCGTGCACCAGGCCAGCAGGCTGACGATCTCGCGCGGAGCGGCCTTCCAGCGCAGCGTGAACGCCAGCTCGATCAGCACGAGGCCGGCGATCAAACCGATGGGCAGGTGCAGCACGACGATATGCAGTCGGCCGAAAAGTTCAATCCATGGAGCGGGGTCTTCAAACATCAGACGATGATGTCCTTCACCAGTTTGCCAAACACGTCGGTCAGCCGGAAGTCGCGCCCCTGGTGGCGGTAGAACAGCTTCTCATGGTTGAAGCCGAGCAGGTGCAGCAGGGTGGCGTGCAGGTCGTGCACGTCGACCGGGTTTTCCACGATATTGTAGCTGTACTCATCGGTCTTGCCGTAGGTGATGCCCGGCCGCATCCCGCCGCCGGCCAGCCATACGGTGAAGCACCGCGGGTGGTGGTCGCGGCCGTAGTTCTCTTTGGTCAGCGTTCCCTGGCTGTACACCGTGCGGCCGAACTCGCCCGCCCACATCACCAGGGTATCGTCCAGCAGCCCGCGGCGCTGCAGGTCGCGGATCAGGCCCGCCTGCGGCTGGTCCACCGCCTCCGACTGGGCCCGAATGTCCTTGGGCAGGTTCCCGTGCGCGTCCCACCCGCGCATGTAGAGCTGGATGAATCGCACCCCGCGCTCCGCCAGCCGCCGGGCCAGCAGGCAGCTCGCGGCAAAGGTGCCGGGCTTACGCACCTCCGGGCCGTAAAGGTTCAGCGTCTCCTCGTTCTCATCCGAGAAGTCGGTCAGGTCCGGCACGGACATCTGCATCCGGTAGGCCATCTCGTACTGGGAGATGCGGGTCCGCACTTCGGGGTCCAGACTGCGTTCGACCTCGCGCTGGTTCAGGTCGCCGACCAGATCCAGCATCCGCCGGCGGTCCTGGCGGGTGACGCCGCCGGGATCGTTGAGATACAGCACGGGCTCGTTGCCGCTGCGCAGCTTGCAACCCTGGTGCTCGCTGGGCAGGAACCCGCTGTCCCAGAACCGTGCGGACAGGGCCTGCATGTTGCCGAAACCCTGCGTGATGAGCACGACGAAGGTCGGCAGGTTGGCGTTGGCGCTGCCCAGACCGTAGCTGACCCACGAGCCGAAAGACGGCCGCCCGGGCTGCTGGCTGCCGGTCTGGAAGAAGGTGATGCCCGGCTCGTGGTTGATCGCGTCGGTGTGCATCGAGTGGATGAAGCACAGTTCGTTGGCCAGCCGCGCGGTGTGCGGCATCAACTCACTGATCCAGACGCCGTCCTGCTGGTTGCTGTAGCGGGAGAACTTGAAGATCGACGGGGCGATGGGGAACCGGGTCTGCCCGCTGGTCATGGTCGTCAGCCGTTGGCCCTGTTGGATGGACGGGGGCAGGTCCTGGTCGAAGCGCTGACGCAACCGCGGCTTGTAGTCGAACAAGTCGATCTGGCTGGGTGCCCCTTCCATGTGCATGTAGATGACCCGCTTGGCCCGGGGACGGAAGTGCGGGCCGGGCAGGGCCGGAACCCCCGCCGCCGGCGACACCCGTGCGGCCGCGGCCCTGTCGGTCAGCAGCGAACCCAGGGCCAGCGAGCCCAGCCCCGCTCCCACGCTCTTGGCCGCGATCCCGAAGAACCGCCGCCGGGTGATGTCCAGGTAATGCTCCTCGAGCGGATGCATCAAGCGTCCTCCTTCTCCACACCCATCTGCGGTGTGGCACCGGACTTCGGCGAACTCAGTCGAGCCGCGTCTCGCCGGTGCGGTGTGGCACCCGGCGTCTCCCCCGGTGTGGCACCGGCGTCTCGCCGGTGCGGTGTGGCACCGGGCGTCTCGCCGGTGCCCCTCCGGTCACCCTTGAAACCGCATCAGTGCCTTGTCACCGTCTCCGACAAGTTAAACAACGCATTGGCAATCATCGTCCACGCCGCCAGCTCGCTGCGGTCCACGTCCTCGGGCAGCGGAGACTCGCCGACTTCCAGCAACGCGGCGGCATCGTCCGGCGACTCGGCGTAACGGGCACGAAACGCCGTCAAGGCTTCCGCCGTTCGCTCCAGTTCGGCCTCCTCCGGCACGCGCCCCGTGCAGTGACGGAACGTCTGTGCCAAACGATCGTGGTCTTCGCCGGGCTCGCGGATGATCCGCGCCGCCAGCACGCGGGCCGCCTCGACGAACTGTTCGTCGTTCCACAGCACCAGGGCCTGCAAAGGCGTGTTCGTGCTCGAACGGCGAACCACGCAGGATTCCCGCGTCGGAGCGTCAAAGGCCGACATCGATGGCGGCGGGCAGGCACGCTTCCAGTACGTATACAGGCTGCGCCGCCAGAGGGCCTCGCCCTCGCCGCGCTGGAACGCTCGGGTATTCGATTGGATCATGGCCACTTCCCGCCACAAGCCCTCCGGTTGGTACGGCTTGACCGACGCTCCGCCGAGCTTCTCGACCAGCAGGCCGGACACGTGCAGCACGTAGTCGCGGACGAACTCCGCCTCGAGCCGCCGACGCGGGAAGTACGCCAGCAGCCGGTTGTCCGGATCGAGGTCGTGCAGCTCCGGGCGCACCCGCGAGCTCTGGCGATACGTGCTGCTGGTCACCATGAGACGCACCATGTGCTGCACGTCCCATCCGCTCTCGCGGAACTCGACGGCCAGCCAGTCCAGCAGTTCCGCGTGGCTCGGCCAGTCGCCCTGCAATCCGAAGTCCTCGGTGGTTGCCACCAATCCCGTCCCGAACACCATGTCCCACAGCCGGTTCACCATCACCCGGGCCACCAGCGGGTTCTCCGCCGAGGTCAGCCATTGAGCGAGCCCCAGACGATTCTGCGGCACGTTCTCGGGCAGTGATCCCAGGGCCGCCGGCACCGCCCGGGTCACCGGCCGGTTCTTATCCGGCTTGTCGTACTCGCCGCGGGTCAGCACGAAGGTCTCGCGCGGCGTGGCCAGCTCGCGCATGACCATCGTCCGCGGGGCCGCCGCCTCGATCGCCGCGATGCGTTTTTCCAGTTCGACGACCTGTTGCCGCCGCTCGCGATACCCGGGCCAATGGTTGATCCGCCACGCCTGGCGCAGACGCTCGCGGAGGACGTCGCGCTGGGCGGTCTCGGGCAGCAACGCCAGGGTGAGATCGCCGCTCAGTTCGCCCGGCCGAGCCTCCGCACGATGGTAAAACCCGCTTGGCCCGGCAACATTGACGATTTTCAGAACCACCGTATTGACGCCGGCCTCAAGCTCGATCGTCGCCTTGTCCTGGTCCGGTTCGACGCCGCGGGACACCTCGCGGGCCGCGACTTGCCGCCCGTTGACGAAGAGGGCGAACCCGTCATCGCTGCCCAGTGACACGTCGAGCTTGCGTGCCGTCGGGGCCAGCACCCGCCGGCCCACGTAACTGACACTCACACCGTCCGCCAGGCGGTTCACCTGCGCGTCCCGGAAGTCGGCGTTGAATCGCCAGTACTGGTTGCCGAAGCCGAAGTTGTGGGCCAGGTCGAGCTTCGCATCCTTTTCCGGGCCGAAGGCCTTGGCGTAACCGGCCTCCGCCGATTCCACGGGGAACGGCCCCACTGTGTACCAGCCGCTGATCGCCGCCGGCAGCAGGCTCAACGCGTCCTCCGACAGTCGGGCAACGCTCAAGCGCACGCGCCCCAGCACGTGGCGGACGTAAACCGAATCGTACCGCAGCCGGACGCGAAGCTCCGTGCCGCCCTCATATCCGAACGGCTCGTCCGCCAGCAGCAACGCGGTGCGCCCCCCTTTGCGACCGTGCCCGTCCACCGCCCACCCACGCTCCGCGCTCGGGTCCAGCACATTCACGACTCGGAAGTCGCCGTTCTCCTGCTCAACGTCCGCCCAGGCCCACCCCAGGCTCACCGCCTGGCGCTTCTCCGGGTTCGCCACCGAGGCCGCCTCGACCTCGATGCTCGTGAGTACCGCGTTGCCGTTGCCCGAGCGGCCGACGCGGCCCTTGGGGAAGCTCTTGTCCGTCATCGCTTCCAGAAGCAGCAGCCGTAGCCCCACCCCATCAGTCCGGAGCGTGATGACGTGCTCCTCCTTGTCGGCCTCCGGCCCCGAGGCCAGCACGGAGCCGTCCTTCTGCGGCGTCAGCGTCGCGCCGCCGGTGGATTCCGTCGCCGTCACTTCGACCGGTTCCCACGCCAAGCCGGTCTTCTTCCGGACCTCCGCCAGGAAGGTCGCCTGCTTTGCCTGCTCCTCCGGTGCCTGCTGATCGAGCTCGCCGTTGAGCCGGGCGATCTTCTCCCGCGACTCGGCCAGCTCCACCTCCTGCTCCGTCGTCGGCACCATCAGGAACGGCTCCAACGCCCGATTGGGATCGGGCAACTGCGAGTACAGGCCCGGCTCCTCGTTCGAGTTGAAGAAGGCGAAGAATCGGTAGTAGTCTTCCTGCGAGACCGGGTCGTACTTGTGGTCGTGGCAGCGGGCACAGCCCAGCGTCAGCCCGAGGAAGACCGCGCCCGTCGTGCTCGTTCGGTCCGCCGCGTACTCCACCAGGTATTCCTCGTTGATCGCTCCCCCTTCGTCGGTGGTCACGTGGTTGCGATTGAAGCCGCTGGCGATCTTATTGGCTACCGTGGCGTCCGGCAGCAGGTCGCCCGCCAGTTGTTCAATCAGGAAGCGATCGAACGGCATGTTGTCGCGGAAGGCCTCGAGCACCCAGTCGCGCCACAGCCACATCTGCCGGCCGGCGTCCATGTGAATCCCGCTCGTATCGGCGTACCGTGATGCGTCCAACCAGGGCACCGCCATCCGCTCCGCGTACCGCGTGCGATAGGGCTCCTCCGTCAACAGCCGATCCACCCACTGCTCGTAAGCGTCCGGTCGGTCATCGGCCAGGAAAGCATCAATCTCCTGCGGGCTCGGTGGCAAACCGGTCAGATCCAGAAACAGCCGGCGAATCAGCGTCACGTCGCCCGTCTCCGGCGACGGAGCCAATCCATCCTGTTCCAGACGCGCCACAACGAACTGATCGATCGGGTTGCGGCACCAGTCGGGAAGACGTGGTGCGGGCGGCGTCGGGCGGACCGGCGGCACAAACGCCCAGTGCGGCTCGTACACCGCGCCTTCGCTGATCCATTGCCGGATCAACTCCTGCTGCTCGCGGTTCAGCAATCGCTTGTTACTGCCGGACGGCGGCATGTGGAAGTTCGCGTTCGTGCTGGTGATGCGCCGCCACACCTCGCTGGCGTCCGGGTTTCCCGGCACGATCGCGGCGATTCCGTCGTGCTCGGCCGTGGCGCTCGCGCGCTCGTCGAGGCGCAGGTTCGCCGCCCGCGTACCGGCATCGGGGCCATGACAGAGAAAGCATCGATCAGACAGGATCGGCCGGATGTCTCGGCCATAGCGGATGGGCTGCTGCGACGGCGCCCCCGCGCCGTTGCCCGCGATCGCCTCCCGCGTCCGCTCATCAGGGGCCGCCAGCGCTACCGTGAGCCATGCCGCGCCCACCGCGACGGTCGCGCACGCCACCACCTTCCGAATACGGTTTGGACCACACCCCGGTTGCAGAACCCGCCCCATGCTTGACCCATTCCGTCCCAAAAGACGATGTGACGTACCCAAACCACGACCGCCCTGTCCAGCCACACCGGGCGCAATTCACGCGTAACGCTATCCCTGAGTTTGCGGCCCGACCGGAACTCTAAGCCTGATTGTAGCAGTCGTCCGCCCCGATGGCAGCACTTTCGGCGCGTTTTGGGGCGGTTTTCACGCTTGGGAAAGGTTCGGCCGGGCGCCCCAAATCCAGGGCGCCGGTGCTGGTCGAGGCTCTCGCCGACGGGGGTCAGTCCGCACAGTGTGGATCAGCGGTGAGGTTCGCACCGCTCAGACATCCACGGAAGACAGCCACATCCTGCTGATCCACGTCGTCATCGGTGTCGAGTCGGGCATTCCGGCAGGGGGGATCGGCTTGTGACTGGCCCTGGCCGCTGAGGCATGCCTGCAAGTGACCGAAATCCTCCAGGTCCACGTCAAAGTCGCCGTCGAAGTCCGCCCGCACGGTCGCGCAGCCGAACGGGGTCACATGCCTCCCCCGCGGGGTGCCCGGACACAGGTCGCAGGCATCGCCGACCCCGTCGCCATCCTCATCCCACTGGCTGGCATCGAAGGCCTGCGGACACCCGTCGCAAACGTCGATGACCCCGTCGCCATCCCCGTCGCTCTGACACCCATCCGGCACGCCGTTACCGTCACAGTCGTGCGGCATCCCCACAAACGCCAGGTAGCTCGGCCCATCGAGACCGCCACCACCGGCAAACACCGCCTGAACGCCCGGCGTGTTCGGATCGTGGTCCACAGGCGAACCGTCCACCCGACTGAATTCCAGGATCGCCGCCCCCCATCGGCTGCAGACGAACAGGTTACCGTTGGGTCCCCAGGCCATCCCCTGGGCACCATCCAGCCCACCGCTGCCGCTGGTCACAAACTCGCCCAGGTAACCGCCGTCGGGTGCGTACCGGAGCACGGAGTCGGTCTCGAAACTCGCGACCAGGAGATTGCCCGCCTCGTCGAGCAGCAAACCAGTCGGCGTATCGAGCCCTCCGCCCTGGGCCGCTACGCGCACGAACTCCCCCGTCACCCCGTCGAACTCCAGGACCTGATCCGACAGCTCGCCGGCCACCAGCAGATTGCCGCCGGCGGTTTCCAATAGCGTACTGGCGCCATCCAGCCCTCCCGTGCCCGGCGCAACGAAGTACCCGATCTGCGTATGCGTGACGAGATCGAACTCCATCACCCCGTCGGAGTGCCAGCCGCTCACCAGCAGCCGCGCGGGCTCGCGCACCACCATGTCCACCAACCCGACCAGGGCACCGCCGTCCAGCGCGCGGATCGTCTCCCCGTTGCGGGCCGCGATCTGCAACATACGGGGGTCCACGCCACTCGACACATAGACCGCCCGGCGGCCGTCAACCCTGATCCCGTTGGGGGCGACCAGCCCATCACCGCCGGCAGGCACGTAATCACCCAGATGTTGCCCCGTCCAGCCGTCATAGGCGATGACCCGGTTGTTGTGCCGGCTGGTTACCAGCAGCGTGTACTTGTCGCTTACCTGGCAATCATCGGGAACGCCGTCAAGGTTACAGTCCTCGCTGGCCCCGGTCGCAATCGCACACGCGTTGCCCACGCCGTCGCCGTTGCAATCGGCCTGATCGGGGTTGGCCGCGTTCGGGCAGTTGTCGCACACGTCGCCCACGCCGTCCTCATCCGCATCGGCCTGATCCGGGTTGGCCACGTCCGGGCAATTATCGCAAGCATCACCCACACCGTCCTCGTCGCCGTCGGCCTGGTCGCGGTTGTGCACCTGTGGGCAGTTGTCCTCATCGTTGGGCACGCCGTCGCGGTCGGCATCGTCGATCGACGTGAACGTAGCGAACCGATCCACGCGGGTGCCCCGGATGTTGGTGTTCTGACTGAAGTACTCGTTGTAGCCAATGCCCGATCTGCCGCGGATGTGCGCGGCATTGGTCACGCTGACCAGTAACTCGCCGTCAAGCTGGAAGCCGATCGTCGAGCCTTCGCAGTCGATGCGGAACACGCGCCACGCGGAGCTTGTCCGGTACACCGGCGCGGCGAGCAGGTCCGTCACCACGCCATCGACAATGACCGTCGCCTGCACCCGCCCGTTGTTCGAGTCGTAGGTTAGTGCGTAGCAGTTGCCGCCGCCCAGGCTGGTGCTGTCGAAATTCGCGTTCCCGTCGTCGCGCGCGAAGATGCCCACCCGCTCGTAGCCGCCAAGCTGCGGCCGATATTCGCAGTAGATCGTCGCCTCGACCGAGTAGTCCGCATCGCCCGCCGACCCGACCGACACCGTCTCATACCCGCCGGCCGGGTTGCTGACCTCCAGCACGTAGCCATCGCCATCCGGGGCGGTCGGCGCGAACGCCTTCACCGGGTTGAACGTGTACTTATCGTCCCACCCGAGTGAGCGACCGGCCGAGGTGAAGTCGTCCCATAACGGCAACGCCGACGTCGCCCCGCGCCTCACCAGCAGCAGGGCATTGGGTACCGCCCGCTCCACGCCCGTGCAGGGTGTGCTTGCTCCGTCCGACGGGCAGTTGACCACCTCGTCGTTGATCACCATGGCAGTCGAACCGCCTCCGTCGAAGTTCACCGCGTGCTGAACGTGCAGACTGTTCACCAGGAAATCCGCAAGCTCGGTATACGTCGCCCCAACGCTGTAGCCCGGCTGGCGGCCGTCGAAGGTCACGAACCAATGGCGCGTCCCGCTCCACGCCAGCACCGTCCGCGGATGCCTGACGGGGGCGTGGCCGTAGTTCCAGTTCTCCGGAAACGGCTGCCCGTCCTTGACCAGCCATCCCGAAGCCCCGCCGCAGACCGCTTTGGCGTTGTTGATCTGAGCCGGCGACAACCCGATCCTGAGCGTGACCGGATCGCCCACGGAAGCGTGGGCCAGCAGGTCGGCCTCCGAGCCCGGGCAGGCCCGGATGACCATGCCGTTGACGGGAATCTCGTTATTCACCGAGGCGGCGCCCGTCCGGACGGAACTGATCGTGCCCACAAACTCTTTGTTGGCACGCAACGGGTAATTGCAGTTCCCGACGATGACCTCCACACTTTCAGTCGTCGAGCCCGTTCGCGTTCCCCAGTCGCGGGTGTAAACCGCCAGACCGCTTCCGCAGTTGTTGTTCAGTACGTTCGCGGTCCGCTGCGTGCCGTTCTGGAACCGAATCACGGGCACGGCCGTCGGCATGTTGGTCGCCGCGAACCCCTCGCCGGACTCCTCGAGAATGTACGTTTCTCGCGGCCAGCCGTTGTCCGGATAATCGATCAGGCTGCCGTTGTTGGCCTGCGCACCGTAAATGCCGATCCCCGCCTCGAAGTGCGACGCGTTGATCGCCGCCACCACCTCATGACCGGGCGCATCGTAGCGCCCGGCAATCGTGCTCGTGCCCTCGCGCGCGCTGTAATTGCGTTTGGCCTGGGCGAATCCCACCTCGATCGTGTATTGCGGGTCCGCCAGGTCGAACTCCACCACGTGAATCGTCTGAGGGGTGGGCAGCGTCCATACGGCATGGTAAACGCCCGGAGCAACCTCGGTGGGCGTCGGCGGGTCGATGGGCGGGTCGCCGCCGGTGCCGAACCGCACGGCATCGGCAATGACCACCGCGCCGCCGGAACTGCCCGTGGCATTCAACTGAACGGCGTTGTCGCCCGCATTGAACGAATAGGTGCCGATCGACTCCCACGCGTACCCTCCAGCCAACTGATTGACGTAAACCGTGTGCGTGCCGTTCGAAGCCATTACGTCATACCTGGCTGACGTGGCACGATTCGAGCCCGGCCGAAACCACACGAATACCTCGTAGTCGCCCGCCTCCGGCAAGTTGGCCGTCCAGGTCGCCTTTCCGGGCCCTCCGGCATACTCCCAGCGATACGAGCCGCCGTTGTAACCCGACGTGGTCGTCAGATTCCAGGAACTGATCTCCACGTAGGCCGGGGCACCATCGTCGTTATCGACAACCACTTGGGCGCGCACCGCCGCGATGGGCAGCGTCGCGAAAACCAGAACGACCAGGGCGGCAAGTTTCGGGCGGCGCATCGGCATGATTGTGTCCACAAAGAACCGGCGGCCGGGACCCGCGACGAACTCCCCCCGCCCGCATCCGGTCTGCCCCGGGCACCTGCCGAGGCTGTCATCTGCCATTGTAGCAAAAGCCCGCCCGATTCCACAGCCCGGCCGGGCTCGGGGGCCCTGAGGACGCGGAGAAGAACAGAAGGAAGTGCCCACAGATCACTCAGATGGACGCAGATGGGCGGAAAACAAGAAATGATCGGACGAACCGCCGCCGACGGGTCCATCCGGTCGGTATTGAACAAGGAGGGAACGGAGGAAACAGAGAGGATCGGTCTGTCCTCTGTTCCTTCCGTTTTCTCCGTGTTCAAAACATGAGTGGTTGTTCCGGTGCAAGCGCAGAGTGGCAGCGTACTTGGGTCCGTGAACGGTCACCAGTCCTTCCTGCATCACGAAAAGCACAAAGGACACGAAGAGAGGGGGCATAGCACCTTCAGTTGTCTTCTCTTCCTTCGTGGTTCATCTCTCGGCAAACATGCCCCGACAGCCTGCGAATGGTCACTCCAAATCTTCGCTTCCCTTGCGGTCTTCTGTTCCCCGCCTTCTCCTGTGCCGCAGGCCCGTCACAACCCGTTTTTGCCGATCGAAAGGCTCCGCAGGAATGCGGTTTCACGTCCCCAGTCGTTGGCGTGGTTCTCGATGCGGATGGTGACCGACTTGCCGGCAAATCGCGCTAGATCGATGGACTCCGCGATCCACCGCGCCTTGGGATTCACCAGCTTCTCGCGCACCACTTCGTCGTTGACCAGAACCTTCAGCAGGAAGTCGCCTCGCCGGTCGGACGCCACCCCGAAAGCCAGATGCGCCGTGCCTTCGGCGGGTACTTTCGCGACCGTCTGAATCACCGCCGGTTGCGTTCGATCGACGGGATGCAAAACCAGGATGTCGGTGCGGCCCAGCCTTCGCGGACACATGCCCGCATCCATGTCGTGCCCGGACGCCACCAGCTTCCAGCCCGGCGCCCAGGCCTCCATCTCAGCTTCCGAGGCCACCGGCCGCGAATAGACGCGCGTCTGGTCCGTCCACTGTTCGAGGGTTTCCGGCGGGCGGGGAAGCTGGACCGCGATCACGTACACATCATCGCTGACCTGACCGCCGGTCCGACGGATGATCCGTTCGGTGACGGCCTGGCACGCGGGGATCAGGCTGTTAAGGGAATAGTTGGTGAACGCGAACTTGGTGTCCGCGATGGCCGGAATGCCGCTGATCCAGACGTCGTCAAGTTGCGAAAAGCCCTTCATGCAGCCGAGCACGCCAACGGCATTCGAGGGATTGCAGTCCGAGTCCTGGCCGCAGCGCGTGGCGACCTCCAGCGTTCGGGCCACGTCGCCGGCCCCATAGAGCATGCCCATCACGATGTACGCCCCATTCAACTTGGCGTCGATATTGAACGGCTGCCCCGGCGAGCAGTCGACGTTGTCCTGCCACTTGTCCTCGATCTTCTTCCAGACGGCGAGCCAGTCGTCGGGCTGCTCGCGATGCCAGGCGATCACGTCGGAAATGCACTGGTGGTACTGCGACTCCGGCGGGATGCAGGCCAGGCCGGCCTCTACGACTTTGGCCACGTCGCGGTCCTCGAAGTACGCGGCCGCATACATGCCGGCCACGAACATGCCGCCATAGACGCCGTCGCCGTAGTTCATGATGGGCCCGAAAATGTCACACAGGCGGTTGGACTCCTCCGGCAGCCCCGGACAGAGGAGGCCCAGCACGGCGGCTTCGATCTGAAAGTCGATGTCGTCGGCA
>CAZEEJ010000047.1:13446-31862 GCA_964511155.1 uncultured Planctomycetales bacterium
CGCGGATGGCCGGACAGCGGCGGCATGATGCCGCGCAGGATGTTGTTGCGACCGGCCAAGTTGGCGTGCCACAGGCCGAACTTCGTCTCGCCGAACGCCCGCCCGGCCTGTTCCCAGGTGATATCCAGTCCGTGCTTCTCCAGGGCGACCAGGAAGCTCATCTCCACGTAGAGGTCATCCTGCTGGATGGCCTTGGCGATGTGGGCCGGCGACCAGACGGGCAGGTCGCCGGTGATCGGCTTCCCGCAGGAGGCGAACTCGGTGGGCAGGCCGAAGCACACGCCGACCATCTGGCCGGCCCACGCCCCCTTGCACTTATCCACGTACCGCTCTTTGCTCAACCGGAGCGGTTCCGCCGCGCCGGCCCTCCCCGCACCGGCCAGAATCGCCAGTACCACCAGGCCGCATAACCGCCATGTCGCCCCACGCATCGCACACCCTCCGTGTCGCACACGATACTGTCTTCTCACTTCTCACTTCTCACTTCTCACCTCTCACTCGGCTTCCAACAAACCCCGCGCTGCAGTTCAGCCTCTCTCGCCTATGACTCAACCCTCTTCCATCTGAGTCCATCTGAGTGATCTGTGGGCAGAACTCCCGGTGGATCATCTCTGGGCACCTTCTTCCTTCCCTGTCGGCTTGGCCACCGCGGGCCAGACCGGGCACTCCTCCTGGACCTGTACGAACAGGCCGCGAAGCGTCTCCGACATGGCCTGCACGCGCCTTGGAAAGACCGCCGCCAGGTCCTGCGTCTCGCCAATGTCCTCGCTGAGATTGTACAGCTCGTAATCAACCAGCCTGGCATTCTTGAATGCCCGGATTGTCTCCGGCGTGACTTCGGTAGGCGTGTCCCGGATCTGCCAGTGAGCGACCAGCTTCCAATCGCCCTCCCGCAACGCCGCCTTCGGTTTGCTCAGGGCCAGGTAGTCAATCCAGAACAGCGGCGTCGTCCGTTCGATGCGTCGGCCGTCAAACAGGGGCAGAATGTTCGCCCCGTCCAGCCGGCGGTCCTGCGGCGGGTCGATCCCGGCAATGGCACAGAACGTCGGCAGCAGATCCAGGCTGCCCACGGGCTCATCAATGACCTGTCCCGGGCGCGTGTGCCCCGGCCAACGGATGATCCCCGGCACGCGGATGCCGCCGTCGTAAACGTGCAGCTTCATGGCCCGCAACGGCCCGGGCGAGCCATAACAACGCGCCCCCGCGCCCCGGGCGTAGTAATTCAATTCCGCCGGGCCGTTGTCCGAGGTGAACAGCACGAACGTGCGGTCGGCCTCGCCCATTTCATCCAAGGCGGTCAGCAGGCGGGCCACCGCCCGATCCACGTTGGCCACATTCGCGTAGTAGAGGGCCTGGTTGGCATTCTCGGCATCCGGGTACTGCGCGGCCAGTTCGGGCGGCGAAGCGATAGGTTCGTGAGTCTCGTGGAAACAGACGTAGGCGAAAAACGGCTTGTCCTGGGGACGCTTCTCACGCAGCCACTGGATCGCCTCATCGGTGACCACCTGGCAGGAATAGCCCTCGGTGGGGCCGACCTTCTCGCCGTTTCGCACGAAGTTGGCCGGGTTGAGGTGGCTCGGGCCGGCGTTATTCTGCGTGCTGAACCAGTAATCGAAACCCTGGTCGTTCGGTTGCGGCTGCTCGGGCGAGTTGAACCAGCCGTTGCAGTGCCATTTGCCGAACTGCCCGGTCGCGTAGCCCGCTTGCTGGAGCAACTGAGCGATGGTGACTTCATCACGGCCCAGGTGCATCGGGTGCCGGCCGGGGATCCATTCATACACGCCGAAACGATTCGGGTTCCGCCCGGTCAGCAGACCGCAACGGCTGGGCGAGCACACCGGCGCCGCCGCGTAGCACGAGGTCAGCCGAACGCCCTGCGTGGCCAGGCGGTCGAGCGTGGGCGTCTTGATCTTCGGATGCCCGTAGCAGCCCAGATCGCCATAGCCCAGATCATCGCAGAAAATCACCAGGAAGTTCGTCCGCGGCCCCCCGGCGCCCGTCGCACCCGCCGCAGCCCGGTCGGCCACCGCGGCACCCGCCGGCTCCACCCGGCCCATCGGCGCCAGCACCGTAATGATCATCAGCCCCACAACCCGTCTGCAGCGCATATTCATGCTCCTTATCACTTTAATAAACCCCTCCATGCACCACCGCCCCGATCGTCGCCGTCATGCGCAGAGGATAGCCGTTCCGATCAATTCTGTCACCCGCGCGACTTGCCAAGGGGGGCGCGTCACCGTTCACAGGCTCTCCGGGTATGTTTGCCGAGAGACGAACCACGAAGGACACGAAGGAAGAGAAGACAACTGAAGGTGCCAGGCCGTCTCTCTTCTTGGCCTTCCTGCTCTTCGGGGTGCAGGAAGGACTGGTGACCGTTCACGGACCCAAGCACTCTGCCACGCAGAGCTTGCACCGGAACAGCCACTCAGGTTTTGAACACGGAGAAAACGGAGGGAACAGAGAACAGACCGATCCTCTCTGTTTCCTGTTATCTCCTTGTTCGATGATCCCGGTCACATGCGAGTTGCCGATCAGGTATCACGAGGTCATAAGCCACTCTCGGCCGCGCACGCGCAACAGCTTGTGTGCCTGACAGGCATCGGTGTTCATCCGTGTTCACTCGTCTCGGCGTAGCAAGGCGGAGCCGGATCAGTGGTTCCAATTCCTTGGCTGGTGGGCGATGCCCAGGCCATGTTGCCCCCTACACCTCGTCACCGCCCTTGAAAACGAACCTAGCCCGTTGTCCCACTGACACCAGGCTCACTTGACCTGGCCCGGCAGCAACTCGACGGCCTCCGCCCGTTGCCGCAGTGCCGCAGCGTCCGGCCCCGGTGCCTTCAAGATGTTCTGGACAATGTGCGGATGCGAACGCAGCTCCGCAATCGCCTGCTCCCAGACCTCCGACCGCTCCGCCTTGAGCCGCGGCCCCTCGCCCAGGCACAAAGCGATATAGGCAGCCCGGGCTTGCGCCTCGGCATCGCCCGACAAGTCCTTCTCCACCTGGGGCAGAAGCCGGCGACGAAGTTCGGCACGCCGGTCACGCGGCGAGACCAGAGGCTCCACGTTGGCAGCTTTCTGCAGCCGGATGCGGAAGGACGTCCGGCCCGCTTCGTCCACCTCCCGGCCGCCGTTCGCCAGGATCACGCTCCTCGCGATCTCCGTGAGCCGCCCTGCGTAGCGCGTGATGGTCTCGTCGGTGGGCATGCCCGGCCGACTCCTGTTCTCATACCGGTCCACGATCGTCCAGCCCTGCGCCTGCATCCACCGCTGCCCCTTGACGACACCGAGGATGGTTGCCGTTGTGGCTGCGTTGTTGTCGGCATCCCAGCCGAAGTTGAACGCGAGCCGAACAGTCTCGGTAAAATCGCCTCCACCGTACAGCAACGCGCCCACCGTAGCCGCGGTGTTCAGAGGATAGCCGTTCCGATCAACCAGGTCACCCGAGTGGCGCGTGTACTTGTCGCGAATCCGCCTGCGCGTGTCCTGCCAACTCCCGGGCTCGGCCCGCCACCACTCCTGCACGTCCTCAATCACACCATGAAGCTCACTGCCCGGGTCCACTGCGGAACAGCCCGCCTTGATGATCTCGTGGAGGTCGTCGCTCACGAAGGCGGTGGCAATCATGCTGGCAAAGAGCTGCGTCGTTTGCGCGGGCTCGCCGTCGATGGCCACGTGCGTGTAGTGCAGGCCGATGGTCGAGGCCGTCCGCGGCATGCCGGGCGCGATCAGGCCGAACGCTTCGCTGAGAAACTGGCCCCCGATGTTGAACGACGACCAAGGGTTGAGGTGCAGCCGCCCCGTCCACGGCGGCTTCATCCCCAGGTCCATCAGGCCGCGGGCGTACAGATTCGCGCACCAGATCCGGTGGTTCAGATGACGCCGCCAGAGTTCAACGATGCGCTCCGCCGATATGAGCACCTCTCCGCTGCGCTGCATCTCGACCAGGTAAACCCACTCGATGTCCGTATCATCATCCGTCCACGCCCCGTCAGGCAGACCAGGCGTGTACACGGCCACCTCGCCGGGCTCATCGATGTACTTCATTTCGTGCGGCAGGCCGTTCAGATTGCCCAGCAGTTGCCCCAGCAGGCCGCCGGCAATTTTGTCCGCAAGCACCTCCGCGGGCATATCCACGACGTCCGCGTCGGCCCCAACCGCGGAGCCCGCGAATCCCGCCACCCCCGCCAGCAGCACAACAGCACATGTCCACCTCATGCGACAAATCCTTTCACTCCACCCTATCCCTGGGTCACGCGAGCCCCCGGGGGGCAAGTGGCATGGATACGCCACTCACAAGGTCGGCTCACAACGCAGCACCCGGGTGCGAACCACTCGCGTCCCCGTCTTCCCTCCCTGGCACTGCCGGCCGTCTACAGGCCAATCCAATAGGACCCTGTTTGGCAGTAGGGCGGCAACGCGGCGGCAGAAACGCTTCAGCTACCTCGAACGGCCTTCGCCGACCCGTCACCTCGCGCTTCAGATCTGGGCCACCCGACTTACCCATCGCTACGCGATGGGTGGGCTTACGATGATGCGAATGCGGGAAGGTCTCCTGGTAAGGCAATCCTTCCCACGCGTTCGATCATCGCGAGCCCACCCTCGCCAAGGCGAGGATGGGCCACCTGGCCGGGCTGTGCTTCCGCCCGATCCACGCGCCGAGCGGGTTCGAACGGCCGCGCGGGCTGAAGCCCGCGGCTCGTTTCACTCCTCGCTTTTCATTTCTCACGTCCCACTTATTACTTCTCACCTCTCACTTTTCCCAGTTGCTCATCCAGCCACGCGAACGCCTCGGCTTGCATGTCGAGGTTGAAGGTGTGGCCGAGCGGCCAGAGCTTGGTGACCAGGCGATCGCCCGCTCCCTGACTGTCCCAGACCTGCCGCATGATCCGGTAGGCACCTCGCACGCCTTCGACGGGGAAGAGGCCGTCCTGCTCGCCGTTGAAGAACATCATGGGTTTCGGGCAGGCGATGGCAGCCGTGTCGGGATAATCGAGGAAGTTGCGGAGGTTGGGCACGAGCATCGAGTAGGCGCTGTGCCCTTTGACCTGGTTGTTGCCGGGGGACATCAGGGCCTCGGTGGTGCCCATCCAGCAGACAGCCACGCCGGCCGCGACGCGGTCCGTGGCGGCGGCCAGCATCCACGCCCGATGGCAGCCCATCGACAGGCCGACGGCCCCGACCCGCGAGCCGTCCACCTCCGGCAGGCCGGCGACGAACTCCGCGCTGCGCACGTCGTCCCAGGTGATAACCCCGATCCAGGTCATGCCCATCTGCAGGAGGTTCGAGGCCAGGGCCTGCTGCATGTTGTAATCGACACCCTCCCTGCGGCCGCGCTCGCCCCAGAACAGGGCATCCATGGCGAAGACCACGTAGCCGCGTTTCGCGAGTTCATCGCCGATGAACCGCCCGTCGTAGGATCCCGCCGTGCGAAGTTGTGCTTCCTGCGTGACCTCCTCGCTGACGCCGAAGGGGCGGACGACCTTCTCCTTGCCGATCAGGAAGTTACCGCCGTGGTCGTGCAGGGCGATCACCGCGGGGAACGGCCCCTCTCCGTGGGGCACCAGGAGATACGCAGGAACGCGGCAATCGGCCGAGACGTTGAAGACGATCTTGCGGGCTTCGTAACCGTCGCGGTCCTCGCGGGCGATGACCACCGGGACGAACGGTGCGGCCGGCGGCGGGCTCAGCAGGCATTCGCGCAGCTTGGCCCGTGCCGTCCAACGCCAGTCGGCGAAGCTCATGTCGCCGGCCGGGGCAAAACGCAGCGGGAACGTGAGCCGCTCGAGGAGCGCATCGCGGAAGATGGGAAGCTGATGCTCCAGCCCGTAACCGAGGTACTCCGTCGTCGTCGGCTCGGGCGGGGCATCGGGGCGGCTCACCCCCGCGGCCAGGGCGTTGAGCCATTCCTCCAGAT
The DNA here is from genome assembly GCA_964511155.1 of uncultured Planctomycetales bacterium. Taxonomy (GTDB): domain Bacteria; phylum Planctomycetota; class Phycisphaerae; order UBA1845; family PWPN01; genus JAAYDF01. Next base: position 19,361 of record CAZEEJ010000047.1, read on the forward strand.
TCGTGTAGCCGTCGCCGGTGCGATCGCCGGCGCCGTCCGTCGCGTCATCGGGATCGAGGCCCGCGGCGGTTTCCCACTCGTCGGGCAAACCGTCGCTGTCCCGATCGGGCCGAACTGATCCGCCGGCCAGATCGGGCCAGCCGCCCGCCTCGTGCTCGCTGCCCACGTAGCCGCCCGCGCCCGCACGCACCGTCTCCACGATGCGTTGATCGGCGGCATCGCGCCGGGGCCGCGTCGCACCGGCGTGCTCGAGCACAAGCGGGTAGGCTTCCTCCGCTGTGTGCGTGGTAACCGGCGCCGCGGGCCAGGGCCGCTGCACGGAAGTGACGTTCGTGGTTGCGGCAACGAGGTCCCGGGATAACCAGGCGTGATTGGTGATGTTGCCGGCGGCGTACAACCGGGCCGAGGTCAGCGCATGGACGACGGCCGGCTCGGCCGGCGTATCGGGGCCGGCCTGGAACCAGTTGTGGATCAGGTTCGCCTCAACCGCGGCCGCGGCGGGGTCGCGCCCAAAGTCACCCATCACCGCTGCGCCACCGGAACCCCAGTTATAGATGACGTTGTTGACCAGGTCCGCCCGCACCCCGTGCTTGAGCCGCGGGTTACGCTGGTACTGGTGGGCGAAGAGGGCGTGATGCACGGAGATGTTCTTCGTACCGTCGCCGACCAGGAAGCCCATGCCGCCGTACTTGCGCCCGTCGTTCTCCTTGCGGCGCAGGGGCTGAGCGATCAGGCACCACTGCACGGTGATATCGTGGGCCCCGCTCCAGGTGACCAGGTTGCGGGAGACCGCCCAGGTGAGCGAACAGTGGTCGAGGATGATACGGCTGGGCGGCGTCTGCCCGGCGATGTGCACGCAGTCGCGGAAGTGCTCGACCTTTTCCGGGTCGATCTCGCCCAGACGGAACCGCATGTGCCGGATGACCACGTCGTGCGTGTTGATGACCAGCCCGGCCCCGCGCACGCAGACGCCTCCACCGGGCGCGGTCTGGCCGGCTATGGTGCAGAACGGCTGGCGGATCTCGATGTCCGACTTGAGGCCGATGTAGCCGGCCACGTCGAAGATGATGGTGCGCGGCCCGGCGGTGCGACAGGCTTCGCGGAAACTGCCCGGCCCGGCGTCGTCCAGGTTGGTGACCTTCAGCACCCGGCCGCCTCTACCGCCCGGCGTCACCGCCCCGAAGCCTTTCGCACCGGGAAACGCGGGGGCGGCCCCGCCGGCAGAACCGAGCCCGACCGCAAAGTGAAACCCGGCCATCACCGCCAGGGTCTTGATCCGAAGCATAGCTGGTCTCCAAAGAGCGCCCCTCGCTCACTCGTTTCCGCGGCTCTGGTTCCCGTATGTTCGTTCTCTTGCCGCTGGCTCAGGCTTCTGTTGACCAAGCTCTACCGGATAGCTTTATCCGAAAAGGCTGCCGCACCGTATTGTGCCATTATACAGCGGGCACATCGGCGTTGCAGCGTCCACGGTCGGGCGTTACGCTTTCGGCACAGTGGTCCAGCGGGGGTTCGGGCGGCGGCAGAGCAGGATCACGGTTCGAGGGCTGCAAGCATCGTTGGGCGGGTTGGAGCTTCACGGGATGAACCGGACGGGCTTATGAACCGCATCCGCCAAGGTTGGCCTTGGAGTCAGGGTTGATCACGATGGATACCTTTGCACAACTTCATCCGGCTCTCCAGGCCCTTATCGCGACCTTGTTTACCTGGGGTTTCACCGCGCTCGGGGCGGGTGTCGTCTTCGCCTTCCGAACAGTGAACCGGATGGTCATGGATGGGATGATGGGGTTTGCGGCCGGGGTGATGATCGCGGCCAGTTTCTGGTCACTGCTTAGCCCCTCGATCGAAATGGCCGAAGAGATGGGTTTCGTTTCGTGGATGCCGGCAGTGGTCGGATTCCTGGGCGGCGGAGCATTTCTCTGGGGCCTGGACAAAGTGATGCCCCACCTGCATATCGGATTTCCTCGCGAAGCCGCCGAAGGGATCTCCACGAGGTGGCAGCGAAGTGTGCTGCTGGTCCTGGCGATCACGCTGCACAACATCCCGGAGGGGTTGGCGGTTGGCGTTGCGTTTGGTGCCGTCGCGGCAGACTTGGATTCTGCGTCACTGGGAGGGGCGATCGCGCTGGCCCTGGGGATCGGTATTCAGAACTTTCCTGAGGGAGCGGCGGTCTCCGTTCCTCTCCGCCGGGAAGGGTTTACCCGTGCGAAAGCGTTTTTCTATGGCCAAGCCTCAGGGATCGTGGAGCCTGTCGCCGGGGTTATCGGTGCGGTCGCCGTCGTGCTGATGCGCCCTCTTCTGCCGTTTGCCTTGTCTTTTGCCGCGGGCGCGATGATTTACGTAGTGGTGGAAGAACTGATCCCCGAGTCGCAGCTGCATCCGGAAAACACGGACTTGGCCACCCTCGGGGTCATGGGCGGTTTTGCCGTCATGATGGGACTGGACGTGGCCTTGGGATGACAGGATTTGAAACCGCAGCCGGTCCGTCGGCCCGCTCGCCAGGCTGAGCTACACGTTTGTTGCAGGCTGGTTCCTGGCCTACGTGCCCGATTTGGACTTCAAGGACCCTTCACGGTTCAGAAGATCAACACCGGCTCGGTATCGACCGGGAGCAGGTCGACGCGGCGTTTGCGGGAGATCGGCGGCAGGCTGACCGTCACCGCGTACTTGACTCCAACCTCGGCGCCGCGCTTGGCCGCCAGGCCGGTGTAGTAGTGCAGGTAGTCGAATGAAATCTCCCCACGCAGCAGTTCGTGCTCGCGGCAGGCGGCCTGCCAGGTGTCCAGCACCGGGCTGACATCCAGCCACAGGTCCGGCTGGTAGTCCTCCATGTCCTCCCAGTTCTCCAGGTAGTACAGCCCGCGGATGAGGTGGGCCGGCTGCGTCCGCTTCACGTCCGGCAAAGCCGCGAGAAAGCCGCCCTCCATGGTAATCTGACAGGCGGCCCGGTGGTCGCGGTGGAATGAGCCGCGCCAATGCGTCAGGACGATGTCGGGGCGCAGGCGGCGTACCAGGTCGCACATCTCCAGGATCGTACCCTGGTCGGCGTGCAACTCGCCGTCCGGATGATCGAGCACCAGGCAATCGCTCGCCCCCAGCTTCTTGGCCGCGGCCTCGGCTTCGCGCACCCGCTGGCGGCGATACTCCGCGGCGGCCATGCGGGGATTGCCGCGTTCGCCCGCCGTCAGGTGCAGCATGGTCGCCCGATGCCCGGCTTGCACATACTTGGCCACGATCAGCCCGGCGGTGATCTCCGCGTCGCCGATGTGCGCCCCGATGGCCAAGATGTGTTTCCGTTCGCCGCTTTTCATGGTTGTTCTCCTGCTGCTACAAACCCGCAAGAACCTTTTTGCTGATCAGCCTGAACGGCCCCTTCAGGGCCGGCCCTCGGGGCGCGGTCCGTTCCCAGGCCTTCGGCCTGGGCTGATGGAACGAGCCTTTCAGGCTCGAAGACCTGGTTACGAGCCCTTCAGGACACTTGTGAACACGCCATGTGGAGCCGTCAGCCTCACGGGGTGGCGGCCTCGCTTCCGAAGAACCGCTTCCTTACGGGCGCGGCTCTGCTCGGCCGCTTCCTTTTCATACACATCTTCAGGCTCGAAGGCCTGTGCCTTCGGCCATGACCGTATCGCGCACGGGCGCGCCAGCGTTGTTCACCGCGAGCGCAGGTATGCTTCCCAGGCGGCGGTGAGGCCGAACCAGCCTGACCCGAGGATCAACGCCCACTTCCACAATCCCGGCCAGGCGCGCAGCCCGACCCACGGGCCGCGCACGTCAGCCAGGGTGTACACCGTCAGGTTGACCAGCCGCTGCGGATCGGGCGGTGGTTCGAGTCGACTCAAGCCCAGCGTGGCCACCACGGCAAAGGCGAACGACGCGAAGCCGCGATAGGCGAAGTTCCAATCCGTCGCGTAGTGCAGCCCGACGCCCAGTACGATGGCACTGACCATGGCGACGAATGCCGCCCGGGCCGTTGCCCGCCGTGAGAACATGCCCACGATGTACAGGGCGACCACGACGCCGAGCACGTCGCCGAAGAAGTCCTGCACGAAGGTCACCGCCGACTGCATACCCATCGCGACGGGGATCAGGCTGACGGCGATGACCAGGATGACCGCCTCGAAAATGCGGGTGAGCAGCTTGATGGTGCTCGCCGAGGCGTTGGGGCGCAGCAGGCGCAGGTATACGTCCCGCGTCAGCAGCGTGCTGGACGACGTGAGCAACCCATCGGCCGACGAAAGCAGGGCGGCCATCATGCCCGCCACGAGCAGGCCGCGTGCCCCGCGCGGGAAGAGGTTGAGCATCACGTCCATGAACGCCCGGTCGGGGGTGGCCAGCTCCGGCTGAAGCTTGCGCATGGCGACGCCGACGAGGAAGGTCAAGCAGCAGGCCAGATTGGCCAGCACGGCCAGGAACAGCAGGCTTTTCTGCGCGTCGGCCTCGCTGCGCGACGCGAGCAGTCGCTGGACCATGCCGAAGTTGCAGCCCAGCCACGCCAGGCCGGCCACCGTCGCCCAGACCGCAATGGCCGGGCCGGGGAAGAACGTCTTGGAATGCAGGTCGAAATCCGCCGGCGGCACGAGAGTGGTCATGGACACACCCGCGTTGCCCGGCACATCGAATGCCGCGAGCGCCCCGAGTCCGCCGACCTCCGCCAGCACGCGCCAGGCCACCACGCCCAGCGTGACCAGCAGGATGATGCCCTGGTACACGTCCAGGATGAGCACCGTGCGCAGGCCGCCGATGATGACGTAGAACCCGCACACCGCCACAATGAGACCGACGCTCAGCGGCAACGGCCAGCCCAGCAACTGCGTTACGAGCAGCGCCCCGAGGTACAACGCACTGGTCAGGATAATCACCAGTACGACCGCCATGAGCACGGAGAACAGCGCTCGGCACGGCAGGTTGAATCGCTTTTCGAGGTACTCCGGCGTGGTCACGATCCGCGTTCGCCAGTAGATCGGCACGAGGAACATCGCGGCGAACCAGCTCGTGAACCAGATGTGCACCGCCGTCCACTGCAGGACGTACATGCCCCAAAGGAAGGCGATCCCTGCCATGCCCATGTAGGTCGGGTCCACGGCGAAGGAGACCATGGTCAGCCCGGTCTGCCGCCAGGTGAGTGAGCGGCCGCCGGTGAGGAATTCGTCGGCGCTGCGGTGGGCGTACCGCCGGGCGAGCCAAGCGCCGGCCGCGAAGATGAGGACGAAGTACCCCGCGACGATGGCTGAATCAAGCGTGAGAATCACGGCGACCTCCGGGGGCTACAGGTCCAGGCGCAGGATCGCGAACCGGCGTGTCGCCGACAGACCAAACCGTGAGTAAAAACGGGCCGGGGCGGCGTCCGCCCAGTTGAACCAGACGCTGCGACCGTCGGCCGCCCGGATTCGCCGAACCGCCTCGACGAACAGCTTGGCTCCGATCCCCGCGCCGCGCTGATCCGCGGTCACCCCGAACGGCCCGAAGTGCTCGCCCTCCCACTGACAGTAGCCGACAATCGTGTCGCCCCGGCGAGCGATGAGCACCTCATGCAGCCGGCCGGAGCGGAGCTGCTGCCGGGCGGCGATGTTCCAGTCGCCGGGGAACGTCTCGGCCATGAACACCAGGAAATCCTGGGCCCGCCCCGGCGACAGCGGCTCGATGGTGATGTCGTTGCCCGTTGCCCAGGCCGTCGCGTGGTAGCGCTCGAGGTCGAAGTCGATCGTCTCGCGGGACATGGCGACCGGTTCATGGTCGATCATGAACCCGGCGGTGGTGAACAGGTGCAGGCCGCCCGCGTAGGCGTCCCGGTCCACACCGGGAAAGACGTAACCCGGCGCCGAGCCGGTGTTGCCGCAGACCCAGATCCGCCGCCGGCCTTTCGCCCGCAGATAGTCGATTGCCCCGGCGAGCAAGGTCCGCCCGATGCCGCAGCGCTGATGTTCGGGATGCACCGCGAGTACCGTCATCCAGCCGTCCTCGGGTTCGAGCCCGACACGATCGTTTGGCCAGCGGCGTACGATCGCCCGGGCAAAGCCGACCACCCGGCCGGCCTGCTGGGCCACGAACATGCCCGAGTCCGGCCCCGGCCAGTAGTTCTCATCGCCCAGCAGCCATCGACTGAATCGTCCGACGTCCGTCGGATCGCGACGAAGCGTCCGATTCCAAATCTCCACCACCGGCTCAAGATCGGAATTGACGAAGTGGCGTAGCATCACGTCGGCCATGACCTGCTCCTCATTCGCTCGGGCGCCCCCTCCCGGCGGCATCAGTGTACCGCCGCGTTCACTCCCTGCCCATTCGGCGTTTGGCGGCGTGGCGAGGTATCATGTGCGGCGTGAGTGCTGCAAAGCCCCATCCGAGTCCGCCGGCCGGCGACGCGGTGTACGTGCGGAACATGGCCGCTCTGTTCCGCAGCGACATGCGGCTGGCGCAGCTCATCGACGAGTGCGAGCCGGACGGGTCGGTCGTGGTGGAGCCGTCGCGTCACGGGCCGCCCACGGCGTCCGTCCCGCTGCCGGGTACCGATCGACGTATCCATCTGCACAGCCGCGTCGATCCAGAGGCCGAGGCCCGGCAGTTTGCCGGCAACGTCAAGCTCGGGGAGACCTTGTGCCTGGTCGTGGCGGGCTTCGGGCTCGGGTATCACCTCAAGGCCCTGGCGGCACGGCAGACGGGGGAGGCCTTCCTCATCGTGACCGAGCCCAATCTGCAACTGCTCAAGGCGGCCCTCGAGAGCGTCGACCTGACGGATCTGTTCGCCAACCGCCGCTGCCTCATCATCACACAGCCCGACAAGGGTCACATCCAGACCCTGCTGGAGCCGGTGAATGCACTGATGATGCTGGGCACGCAGTTCGTCAGCCACCCGGCGTCGGAACGCGTCGGGGGCGAGTTCCACGCGCAGATGCGGCGGGTCGTTGCCGACCACATGACCTTCTGTCGCATGAGCCTGGTGACGCTGGTGGCGAACTCGCGGATCACCTGCCGCAACATCGTCAACAACCTGCCGACGTACCTGGCCACGCCGCCGATCGACGTGCTGCGTGATCGCTTCAAGGGCCTGCCGGGCGTGGTGATCGCCGCGGGCCCGTCGCTCCATCGCCAACTGGATCAGCTCGCGGCCCTCAAGGGTCGGGCGGTGCTCATTGCCGTGCAGACGATCTTCAAGACGCTGCTGGACCGGGGCGTGCCGCCGGACTTCGTCACCTCGCTCGACTACCACGAGATGTCCAAGCGGTTCTTCGAGAGCCTGCCGGAGTTGCCGCAAACGCACCTCGTCGCCGAGCCCAAGGCGTCCTGGCACGTGCTGGACAGCTACCGCGGGCCGATCTCGGTGTTGGGCAACGCTTTTGCGCGGCTGTGCCTGGGGGACCGCCTGGCGGCCCGGGACGGCCTCAAGGCCGGAGCCACCGTCGCCCACCTGTCGTTTTATCTGGCGGTCTACATGGGGTGCGATCCGATCGTCATGGTGGGGCAGGACCTGGCCTACACGAACCACGTTTACTACACGCCCGGGGTGGCCATTCATGACCTCTGGCGGCCGCAGCTCAACCGTTTCTGCACGATCGAGATGATGGAGTGGGAACGCATTACCCGCAGCCGCCCGATCCTGATGAAGGTCAAGGACCAGCACGGCCGCGACGTGTACACCGACGAGCAGCTCTTCACCTACCTGCAGCAGTTCGAGGGTGATTTCGCGACGGTGCCGGGCAGGGTCATCGACGCCACCGAGGGCGGCGTGCGCAAGGCCGGCACGCGGGCGATGCCGCTGCGCGAGGTCGCGGAGCAATACTGCACGCGGCCGATTCCGCCGGAGCGGTTCGCGTACCTGCGAGAGCTTCGCTGGCAGGACCCTTCGCGACTGGCGGCAGGGCGTGACGAACTGGCCGGTCGGATCGAGGACGTTGACCGCATGACGGAGACGTGTCGGCGCATGTTGGCCCGGCTCGAGGAGCTGGAGGGCCTGCTGGATCGGCCGGCGGAGTTCAATCGCCGCATCGCGGCCGTGGATACCCTGCGGGTGGAGATCCATGCCCAGGAGCGGACTTACCAACTGATCAGCGCGGTGGCGCAACAGGCGGAGCTTCAGCGGTTCAGTGCCGACCGCCGGTTGAAGCTTTCCGGGGTCGCCGGCATCGACCTGGCCCGGGGCCAACTGGAACGTGACCAGCGTTTCGTGCGGGCGATTATCGAGGGGGGGGACGTGTTGAAGGAGATGCTGCAGGCCGGTCTGGAACGGTTCGACGCGGCCGGCGTGCGGAGCCAGACATGAAAGTGATTGCCGCGGTCAGCGCCGACTTTGAACGCAGTGTGCTGGGCACACCTGCCCGGCTGCACGAGAACCTGCGCGGCGAGACTGTCCTGCGGCGGACGCTGAAGCGGGTGCTGGCGGCCGGGCGCGTGGCCGGTGTCCACCTGGTCGTGCCCGCGGCGCAGGGAGCGCGGGCCGCCGAGGCGGCAGGCGGGCTGGCGGTGCGGATCGAGACGCACGATGCCGCACCGGTGCCCTGGGGGGCATACGTGTGCAGTGCCCGCAAGTGGGCGTTGGATGGGTGGCGTGGCGGGCTAAGCGGGGCGTCGATCTTTGATGAGTCGTTGCACCCGTGGGTGCTCGAAGGGTTAGCCCGCCGGGAGCAGGCGGACGGTATCGTGGACGTGCCGGCCGCGGCCTGCCTCCTGGACCCGGTGTTGCTGGACGCGATGATCGAGCATTACGAAGGCGTGCACCAGGAGGTGCGCATGACCTTCACGCAGTCGGCCCCGGGGCTGTCGGCGGCCATCTACGCCCCTTCGCTCCTGGCGGATCTGGTCCGGGCGGTGCAACCCATCGGCCGGACCATGGTCTACAACCCCGCCGACCCGCGGCGCGACATGATCATGCTTCCCTGTTTCTACTCGCCGCCCTCGGAGGTTCGCCGGGCCTTCGGACGCTGCCTGGCGGATACGGGGGCGGGTCTTCGTCGGGTGGCGGCCATTCTGGATCAGGTGGCCTCATCAACCGGGGAGGCGGATGGTCCGGACGCGCTGTCCGTCTCGCGATGGCTGCTGGCGCATCGGTTGCACGAACCGGCCGACCTGCCCGCTGAAGTCGAGATCGAGTTGACCACGGACGATCCGCTGGCGAACACCACGCTTCGGCCGCGAGGCTCGGCTATCGAGCAGCGCGGACCAATGGACGAGGGCCTGTTTGCCCGGCTGGTGGGCGAGCTGGCCGGGCGGGATGACCTGCGCGTCGTCCTGGGCGGGTTTGGCGACCCGCTGATGCACCCGCAGTGGCCGCGGTTGGTGCGGCTTTGTCGGGAAGCGGGGGTGTTTGCGGTAGCCGTTCGCACGCCGGCGGTGCACCTGGATGAGGCCGCCGTGGCCGATCTGATCGATGCCCGGGTGGACGTGCTGAACGTGCTGCTCGATGCGTTCACCGCCGAGACGTATCGCCGGGTGCACCAGGCGGACCACTTCGAGCGGGTGCTGGCCAATGTGGAGCGGTTGATCGAGGCCCATCAGCAGCGCGGTCAGGCTCAGCCGCTGGTGGTCTGCGAGATGATCAAGACCGCCGCGACGATGGATGAGCTCGAGCCCTTCTACGACCACTGGGTGCGGAAGGTGGGCACGGCGGTGGTGGTCGGTCCGAGCGACTACGCCGGCCAGTGGGCCGACCTGGCGGTGATGAACATGGCCTCGCCGAATCGGACGCCGTGTGAACGGCTGCACAGCCGGGCGACGGTGCTGGCCGACGGACGGGTCCTGCTGTGCGATCAGGACTTCACCGGCCGGCACGCGGTCGGGTCGCTGACCGAGTCCTCCCTGTCGGCCCTCTGGACGGAGCCGGGCATGTCCGCGGCCCGCCAGGCGCACGGGGCCGGCCGGTATGACGCCCTTCCCCTGTGCCCCTCCTGCCGCGAATGGCACCGTCCCTGATCGGCGGCGCCGGCAAGCCCAGTAGGGCGTAACTCGGGGTCCGCCCGGCTCCCGGGGCACAATGGCGAATGCCCAAGGCCCAATGACCAATCAATGACCAAGCCCGAAACCATAACTCCGGCTGCGGTTTGGGGACGTTCGTCATTCGTCATTCGGACTTGATTGGTCATTGGTGCTTCGCCATTGGTCATTTTGCCCCGCGGGAGGCGAGTTACGCCCAGCCCAATAATGCCTCCTTTGGGCTGCCCACCCCATTGGATGTTACTGGCGAAGCGCTCCCTTCTGACCGATGGATACCCCGGCGTTGCATCCCCCGCGGGAAGGGGACTGGCACTTTTTTGCCTTGAAGCCGTTCTGACGTGACCACGACGCCATCCCGTCAGGTGACGGAACGGCGTGGAAAGACCTCACGCCGGCAAAAAAGAGCCAGTCCCCGGAGGCGATGGGGAGGCGACGGGCAGGGAGAACGCAATTTTTCTAGGTGTTTTTCCTGTTGCAAAAACCGATTTAGGCGGGTACACTGACCGCGGCCGATGGAAACGCCGACAGTGGCCCCGATCGCTCAGGACCGACCGCCCTGGAGAAGATCATGCCGCAGGTTGAGCTGCCGCCGGCCGCCGGACAACGGGCGACCTTCGAAACGCTGCCGGTCATCAGGCACCTGCAAGATGACCAGGCCTGCCGGGTGTGCGGCCATAACCTGATCACCCGGCCGGTCCGGCGCGATCCGCGCACGCAACTCCTGTTGAGCCGATGTCCACAGTGCCGAAGTTTCAATGCAGTGAGTGAATCGCCGGCCGCCGACCCAATCGTCGGCCCGACCGTTCGCCCAACCACCGCGGCACCGGCCTGGGGGCCTTACCTGGCCCGCTCGCTCATGTACCTCTGGCTGATCGTCGTATCCACCGGCGGCCTTGGCGTGGTCCTGACCCAGGGCTTCAGCACCCTGCTCATCCTCGAGCTGGTGACCACGCATGCCCGGTCGACGGTGCAATCGGACTCGACCCGCGTGACCCAGGTGGTCTGGCGTTACGTGCCCAAGCACAACCTCATCGAGTACAAGTTCCTGACCTACTCGGCCGTGGTGTTCTCCACCGGCGTGGTCATGACTGCCGCCTTCGTCACCGCGGTCGTGTTCTGCCATTGGCCGCGCTGGGGGCAACTGGCCTTCTGGGTGGTGGAACCTGCCTTGGTCGCATTCGTGGTTTGCCTGATCTGGAAGGGCCTGGCCCCGGGACTGTTCACGTGGGGTGCGCAGATTATCGGCCTGCATGCCGCCGTTCACGCGTTTGGCGGGTTGGTGGGGGTGACGCTCGGCCGCCCGCTGGTCTGGCTGATCGCCCGCCTCGCGACGCCGCCGGAGGTGCGCTCGGTGCTCGCGCACCTGTGGCAACCGGGCGAGCGGCAGATGGCTGTCGACGCGCGGTAGCATCGGGCCGGAGCGCCTCTCGCGGTCCTGCGAAGCCGCAAGCGGCCGCTTGCGGTTCACTTGCCCAACCGCGGGTCCCGCGTCTCTTCACGCCAGCGCTGCAGTCGCTCCTGCAAGACCTTGATCACCGCCTGATACTCGGCGTCCGTCATGGCGTTGTGCAGTTCGTGCGGGTCGCGTTTGAGATCGTAGAACTCGTCGTTGCCGGCCAGGTAGTCGATGAGCTTGAACTGCGCGGTGACGATCCCACGAACCTCGCCGACCTGATCACCCAGACGGTCGTACTCGAAGAACCGTTCGTCGGCGCGGCCTGTTGCCGGCGCATCGGCCAGCAACCCGAGGAGCGACCGGCCGTGCATGGTGATGGGCGTATCCAGGCCCGCCAGCGTCAGGAAGGTCGGCGCCAGGTCCGTCAGGCTGACGATGGCCTCGACCTTCAGACCGGCCCGTGCCCGTCCCGGGTGCCGGACGACCAGCGGGACGCGCGCCACTTCCTCGTAGAAGATCGGGCCGCGGCCCCACAGGCCATGATCGCCCATCGGCCAGCCGCCGTCCGAGGCGAATACCACGACGGTGCGTTCGCGCAGGTCGGACTTGTCCAGACGGTCGAGAATGCGGCCCACGTTGGCATCCAAGTGGGTCAGCATCGCGTAATGCTTGGAGCGGGCTTCGAGGAGCTGGGGCACGGTCTTCGCGCGGAATGCCTTGCCCGGCGGCGAGTTCGTGATCTGGGCCGTCCGCCGACGCAGGTTCACCTCCAGGGTCGGCGGCATCTTCACCGCGTCGGCCGGGTAGAGGTCCTCGCTGCCGGGCGGATAGGCGGTCGGCTCGTGCGGGCCGCGAAAGTTCACCCACAGGAAGAACGGCCCGTCGTGCGGCCGATCCAGGAACTCGATGGCCCGGTCGGCAGCCCAGTCGTCGAGCAGCGTCTCCGCCCGGTTCTGCTCGCCCTGCACCCAGACGTCGCAGGCGTCCCATGAGCCGGGCTCGGTACAGACGGCCACGTAGTCGCCGATGCCCGGTGCCGGCTGGGAGGTCGTCGCCCCGGACAGGTGCCATTGCCCCACGAGGGCACACGTGTAGCCCGCGGTCCGCAGCCGGGCGGTGAAGGTCTCCGCCATGATGCCGAGAGGCCGCTCGTCGTTGAGCACGCCGTGGGTGTGGGGGTATTGG
>CAZEEJ010000048.1:0-16454 GCA_964511155.1 uncultured Planctomycetales bacterium
GGGGGGAGAAAGTTAGCGAGTGAGCGAGTTAGCAAGTTAGCAAGTTAGCAAGTTAGCGAGTTAGCAAGTGAGCAAGTGAGCAAGTGAGCAAGTGAGCGAGTTAGCAAGTGAGCGAGTCAGCGGGTTGGCGAGGCAGCAAGGTGGCAAGGCGTGTGCCACTGCTCTGTGAGCAGAGCGTCGGATGCGTGGCCCGGACCGCGAACGAGTTCGCTCGGTCCCTACACGAACAAGTTCGCTCGGTCCTGTTGGGCCGGGGGGCACGTCCGGGTACAATGCGGGGCTGGTTTCGCCTGGGTCATGCACGGCCGCAGGCAAGGAGGTCGCCCGCATGCCCCCCCTGGTCCTGGCCATTCGTGGAGCCCGGGAGCACAACCTTCAGAACGTCTCGCTCGACCTGCCGGGCAACCGGTTGATCTGCTTCACCGGGGTCTCCGGCAGCGGCAAGAGCAGCCTGGCGTTCGACACCCTGTATGCCGAGGGCCAGCGGCGGTACATCGAGTCGCTGAGTGCCTACGCGCGGCAGTTTCTCGGCACGCTGGCCAAGCCGGATGTCGACCAGATCAGCGGCCTGAGCCCGGCGGTGGCCATCCAGCAGAAAGCCACGGGGTGGAACCCGCGGAGCACGGTCGGCACGGTCACCGGGATCTACGACTTTCTGCGTGTGCTGTACGCCCGGGCCGGCCGGCAGCACTGCCCGCAATGCGGCCGACAGATCAGCGCCCAGACACCCGAGGCCATCGTGGCCCGGATCCTGGCGCTGCCGCGGGAGCTGGGCGTGCTGATTCTCGCGCCGGTCGTCCGCGGCCAAAAGGGCGAACACGTCGAGCTGCTGGATGATCTTCGCCGACGAGGATACGTACGGGCTCGGATCGACGGGGTGGTGCTGCACCTGCGCGACGCCCCGAAGTTGGGACGGCATCACCGCCACACGATCGAGGTGGTCGTCGACCGGGTCACGGTGCGCGACTCGGCGCGGCCGCGGTTGGCGGAGGCGGTGGAGAGCGGACTGACCCTCGGCGAGGGTACGGTGATCGTGGCTCCGGCCGCGGGGCCGGAACAGGGTGAGGATGCGAAGCCGCAAGCGGCAAAGTCCCGGAGTGCGAAGCCGCAAGCGGCAAGGCGGCCGGGGTTGACCAAGGACCTGGTGCTGTCGAGCCGGTACGCGTGCGCGGAGTGCGGCATCGGGTTCGAACCGCCGTCGCCGCAGCTCTTCAGCTTCAACTCGCCGACGGGCATGTGCCTGGTGTGCGACGGGATGGGCTCGACTTACGACTTCGATCCCGACCTGCTGGTGCCGGACCCGTCGCTGTCGTTCTTTGACCCGTGCATCGAGCCGATGCGGCACACCCCCGGTCGCTGGCGACGGCACATCTACGAGGGCGTGGCCCGGCACCTGGGCTTCGACATTCGCCTGCCATGGAAGGACCTGCCGCCAAAGGCCCGCGACGCGCTCATGTACGGCACGGGGGATGCGCACATCACGTTCGAGTGGGCGTACCGGCGCTCGCGCTGGAAGCACGGCGGGACGTTCGAGGGCATCATCGCGGAGCTCAAGAGCAAGTACCGCCAGACCAAGGTCGGCTGCATCCGAGCGCACTACGAGAAGTACATGCGCGTGCGGCCGTGTGGTTCGTGCGGCGGTGCGCGGCTCAACGAGCAGGCCCGGGCGGTGAAGGTCGGCGGGCTGAATTTGCCGGACCTGTGCGGGCTGCCCGTCAAAGCCGCGCGGGAGGCATTGGCCGGTCTCAAGCTGAGCGAGACGGAACAACTCATCGCCGCCGAGGTACTGAAGGAAGTCCGCGGCCGGCTGGAGTTCCTGACCAACGTCGGTTTGGACTATCTCACGCTGGACCGGTCGGCACCGACGCTGTCGGGCGGCGAGTCGCAGCGGATCCGGCTGGCAGGCCAGATCGGCAGCGGGCTGGTGGGCGTGCTCTACGTGCTCGATGAGCCGTCGATCGGATTGCACCCGCGGGACAACCAGCAGCTTCTGGCCAGCCTGCGGCGGCTGCGGGACATGGGTAACACGGTCATCGTCGTCGAGCACGATGAGGAGACCATGCGGGCGGCGGATCTGATCGTCGATTTCGGACCGGGGCCCGGGGTGCGCGGCGGAGAGGTGGTGGCGGTGGGGACGATCGAGGAGATTGCCCGCTCGCCGGACAGCGTGACCGGTGCGTACCTGGCGGGGACCAGGGCGATCGAGATCCCGAAACAGCGGCGCCCGGTGGATTCGGCGACGATACCGTCTTCTGCGGCGACGATACGGTCCTCTGCGCCCCGTCGCAAGCGACGGGGCTAAACAAGACACGGATGGATTCGGAATGAACGGATTGAGAATGAATGGATTGAGAACGAACGGATTGGGAGCAGACGCGATGCAATGCGACAAGGAGATGCACCATGATCATCGGTTTCCACTTGGCGTGGACCTGCTACGGGCATTGGTTCCCGAACGATCCCCGCGGGTCGTGGTCCGACGAGGTGTGGAAACCGGAATTGCTCGAATTGCGGAGACTGGATGACGGGCGGAAGGTAACGCGTCCCCGGCCGGTGGAGCCCGGTGAGATGCAGCGGTTTATGGATGCGGCGAGAGCGCGACTGAAATGGGACGTGGTTTGGCTCAACGATTCAGAGATCAAGACGGTCGGCGACGTGTTTGCCGAGGTGGTCGGGGCCGTGCGGCTGGAGGTGTATGCGTGCGCGATCATGCCCAATCACGTTCATGTGGTTGTCGGTCGGCATGCCGAGTCGTACGAGCGGATGGTCAGTCGGCTCAAGGCGCGGAGTTCACAGAGAGTTCGCGAGGTGCGCGGGATCCGAGCGACCGACGTACGGCGGGAGCGGGTCCCCATCTGGACGGAAGGTTACTGGGTACGTTACATCGACAATGTGGAGCAGATGGAGCGGGTCATCGACTACGTCAACCGCAATCCGGGTCCGAACCGAACGCAACGGTGGTCCTTCGTACGCGGATTCGACGGATGACGTTCGGTGTAGGAAAAACCCGTTTAGCGGCGTCGCTTGCGACGCCTCGCCCCGCCCCGTCGCAAGCGACGGGGCTAAACGGGACACGGATGGATTCGGAATGAACGGTTTGGGAATGAACGGTTTGGGAACGAACGGATTGGGAATGAAACCACATCGTGGTTAAACGCAAGAACGCCATTCCGGAATCCCCCGAACGCAGCTCCGCGTTGCGTTGGCTCTCCATGCGCGGGGCGCGGCACCACAATCTCAAGAACGTCGACGTGCACTTCCCGCTGGGCCGCTTCATCTGCGTCACCGGCGTCTCGGGCAGCGGGAAAAGCTCGCTGGTGGTGGACATTCTCTACGAAGCCCTGGCCCGCGACCTGAACGGGGCGGAGAACGTGGCCCCCGGCGAACACGACGCCCTCGACGGGCTGGGCCACCTCGACAAGGTCATTGACATCGACCAGAAACCGATCGGGCGGACGCCGCGGAGCAACCCGGCCACCTATATCAAGCTCTTCGACGAGATCCGGGCCTTGTACGCCCGTCTGCCGGACGCCAAGGTGCGGGGGTACAAGCCCGGCCGCTTCAGCTTCAACGTGCCCGCGGGTTCGTCGGGCGGCGGGCGCTGCGAAGCCTGTGAAGGCAACGGGGCGAACCGCATGGACCTCGAGTTCCTCGCCGACGTGTGGGTTACCTGCCCGGTATGCAGCGGGCGGCGATTCAGCCGGGAAACGCTGCAGGTCCTCTATCGCGGCAAGAGCATCGCCGACGTGCTGGACATGGACGTACAGCAGGCGTTGGAGCATTTCGCCAACATCCCGCGCATCGCGGCCATGCTGGGCACGCTGCACGCGGTCGGGCTCGATTACATCAAGCTCGGTCAGTCGGCGACGACGCTGTCGGGCGGCGAGGCCCAGCGAGTCAAGCTGGCCCGCGAGCTGGTCAAGCGGAGCACAGGCCGCACGCTGTATCTGCTTGATGAGCCGACGACCGGGCTGCATTTCGAGGACATCCGCAAGCTGTTGGAGGTCCTGCACGGTTTCGCCGACGCGGGCAATACCGTGGTGGTGATCGAGCACAACCTGGACGTGATCAAGACCGCGGACTGGGTGATCGACCTGGGCCCGGAGGGCGGCGAAGCGGGCGGCTACGTGGTAGCCGCGGGCACACCGGAGGATGTGGCGGCATGCGAAGCATCGTACACGGGGCAGGCCCTGCGCCCGGTGCTGGAGGCGGCAACTTCGCAGAGCCGCGACCGTAAGGAAGCGGTTCTACATCCCAACGAGCCGCGGGCTTTAGCCCGCGCGGTCCTGGGGACGGAGCAAACTTCAGGTCGCAGAACCGCGCGGGCTAAAGCCCGCGGCTCTTTGACCGCAGCCCGCGGCTCTTTGACAGGTCTCACGTCCAACGGCGAGTTGACCGAAGTCCTCGTCGTCGGGGCGAACCAGCACAACCTCAAGGACATCACCGTCCGCTTCCCGCGCGGGAGGATGACCGTCTGCAGCGGCGTCTCCGGCAGCGGCAAGAGCAGCTTTGCCCTGGACACCGTCTATGCCGAGGGCCAGCGGCGGTACGTCGAATCGCTCAGCGCCTACGCCCGCCAGTTCCTCGGGCAGATCGCCAAGCCGCGCGTCGAGCGCATCGAGGGCCTCTCGCCGGCCATCAGCATCGAACAGAAAACCACCAGCCGATCGCCCCGCTCGACCGTCGGCACGGTCACCGAGATTTACGACTACATGCGCGTGCTCTGGTCCCGCCTCGGCACCCCCTACTGCCCCCGGTGCGACGTACCCATCGGCACGCAAACCAGCGACGAGATCGTCGAGCGCGTGCTCGCCCTGCCCGAGGGCACGCGGGCCCTGCTGCTGGCCCCGATCGAACCGGGCGGCAACGAGGACTACGCCGCGCTGTTCACGCGCGAACGGGCCAACGGCTTCGCCCGCGTCCGCGTGGACGGGCAGGTCCACGAGCTAGCCGCCCCGCCGGCCGTCGATCGCCGCAGCCGGCACACGGTGGAACTGGTCGTGGACCGCGTCGTCGTCCGCCCGCGCGACCGCGGCCGCATCGCCGACAGCGTTGAGCTGTGCCTGTCCATCGGCAACGGCTGGATGACGCTGGCCCCGGCCGACGACGGCGCGGAGATCCGCTTCTCGCAGCGCCGCTCCTGCACGAGCTGCGGCACGAGCTACGACGACCTGACGCCGCACCACTTCTCGTTCAACACGCGGATCGGCTGGTGCGCGACCTGCGAGGGTCTGGGCACGCAGCAGGGCGCGAGCGCGAACCTGATCGTGCCTCACCCGCGGCTGTCCATCCGCGGCGGCGCGATCGCCGGGTGGGAAGAGATCGCCGATCAACCCGCCCTGCTGGCCATGCTGGCGCCGCTGGCGGACTACCTGGGCATCAACCTCGACGTGCCCTGGTGCGACCTGCCGGCCGAGGGGCAACGCGGCATGCTCTACGGCACCGGCGCGCATTGGTTCGAAGGGCCGGACGGCGTACGCTTCCAATGGAAAGGTTTTTACCCCGCCATCGACGAGGCGACCAAGTCCAGTTGGCAATACCGCTCGCGGCTCAGCAGCCTGACCACGGAAGTCGCCTGCCAGCGCTGCGGCGGCAGCCGGTTGAAGCCCGAGGCGGCGGCCGTCCGGCTCGGTGGGCGAACCATTGTCGAGGTCTGCCGCCTGCCGCTGGACCAGGCCCTGGCATTCTTCGACGGCCTGCAATTCGATGCCCACGAACGCAAAGTCGCCGGCGAAGTGCTCGTCGAGGTCCGCAACCGGTTGCGGTTCCTGGTGGACGTCGGGCTCGAATACGTCACCCTGAACCGCTCGGCCCCGACGCTTTCCGGCGGCGAGTCGCAACGCATCCGCCTCGTTTCGCAGATCGGCAGCGGGCTGACCGGCGTGCTCTACGTGCTGGACGAGCCGACGATCGGCCTGCACCCGCGCGACACCGGGCGACTCATCGACGCCCTCGCCCGCCTGCGCGACCTGGGCAACACGCTGCTCATGGTCGAGCACGACCGCGAGGTCATCGGCCGGGCGGACCACGTGCTCGACTTCGGCCCCGGGGCCGGCACCGACGGCGGGCAGATCGTCGCCGAAGGCACGCCGCGGCAGCTCCAGCGGGCCCGGCAGTCGCTCACCGGCCGGTATCTCGCGGACAAAGACGTGATCCCCGTCCCGGCGGATCGCCGGCCCGGCAACGGAAACCGGCTCCAGGTCATCGGGGCCCGCGAGAACAACCTCCGCAACCTCGACGTCGAATTCCCGCTGGGCTGCTTCATCGCGGTGACCGGCGTCTCCGGCAGCGGCAAGAGCACGCTGGTCAACGACGTGCTCTACAAGGCCCTCGCCCGCCGCATCCACCGGGCGATGGTCGAGCCCGGCGGGCACGACGAGATCCGCGGCGTCGAGTTCATCGACAAGGTCATCAACGTGGACCAGTCGCCGCTGGGCAACTCGCCGAGCAGCAACCCGGCCACGTACACGGGCGTCTTCGACCTGATCCGCGAGCTGTTCGCCCGCCTGCCCGAGGCCAAGGTCCGCGGGTACAACGTCAACCGCTTCAGTTTCAATCGCGTCGGCGGCCGGTGCGAAGCCTGTGAGGGCAACGGCCAGCGCTGCATCGAGATGCACTTCTTGCCGGATGTCTGGATTACCTGCGAGACCTGCGGCGGCACGCGCTACAAGGCCGAGACGCTCGAGGTCAAGTACAAGGACCGCAGCATCGCCGACGTGCTCAACATGCGCATCCGCGAGGCGTTCGACCACTTCGAGAACATCCCCCGCGTGCGGCGGATGCTGCAGACGCTGGTGGACGTCGGGCTGGGGTACCTGCAACTGGGGCAGCCGGCGCCGACGCTGTCGGGCGGAGAGGCCCAGCGGGTCAAGCTCGCGGCGGAGTTGGGTCGGCCGAGCACCGGCAAGACGCTCTACATTCTTGATGAGCCGACCACCGGCCTGCACTTCGACGATCTGCGCAAGCTGCTGGACGTGCTGCACCGGCTGTGCGACCTGGGCAACACGGTCATCTGCATCGAGCACAACCTGGACGTGATCAAGACCGCCGACTGGCTCATCGACCTGGGGCCGGAGGGCGGCGACGGCGGCGGTGAGATCGTCGCCGAGGGCACGCCGGAAGTCGTCGCCGCCGGACGGCAATCGCACACCGGCGCGGTGCTGGCCCCGGTGCTCGAACGTGAGCCGCGGGCCCGCCGCGAAACGTACGACCCGGCCCGCGTTGAGGTCACCGAGGATACGGCCATCGAGGCCCGCGAGCTGGGCGAGGCCAACATGCCGTGGGAGGTTGACGGGCGGCGCTGGCATACCCGCGACCGGGTCGGGCATCGCGGCGAGAAAGCCCGCTGGGACGGCGAGGCCCTCGAATGGGTCGTCGAGCAGATCGAGGCGGTAACACCCCGCCGCTTCGCTCCCACCAACTGGAACCACCGCAGCCGGGTCGAGATCAAGATGCCCGGCAGCGCGACGCCGTGGTTCTTCCATGCCCGGACCGCCCATGCCTGGCTGCTGGACCTCAACTTCCGCGTGCCGGTGCGGGCGTTCAGTGCGGCGGAGGTCCGCCGGCTCATCCCGCTGCGGCCGCTGGATGAATGCGACGAACTGCCCATCTACGGCCGCGAGCCGCGGGTGACCGTTCGCCATTCCAGCCCGCACACCGATGACATTCGCATCCTCATCCACGGCAAGAAGGAGATCGCCACGCCCGACTGCCGCCTGTTCATCCGTCAGGCGGTGAAGGCCTACCATCGCCTGGTCCGCCGCATGGCCGAGGACGTCGCCGCCCACCAGCCGTGGAAGGTCAACGGTAAGCCGTGGCACCTGGGCCAGCAGATGATCCCGCGTTCGCAGGCCAAGCACTGGTCGGGTAACCTCATCGTCGAGCTGCTCGGGCGGATCAAGAAACTCGCCCCCGAGACCCGCGAGGATTGGAACCGCAAGGTCATGGTGGTGCTCGAACATCCGCGGATCGAGGGCGTCTGGGGCCGACTGGTCACCAACCACGCCCACGCCATGCGCGTCGAGTTCCGCGTCGGCCGTGGGCAGTTCACGCCGGCCATGGTCGAGCGGCTCGGCCTGGACGTCGACATCCGCCAGATCCGCCCCAACGAAGACCAGGTGCGCTTCTGGCTGCAACGCCTCGACCAATGCGACGCCGAGCAGTTTAACCGCCTGATCCGCGATTCCGTCGCGGGCCTGGAGGGAAAATGAACCGCCGATGAACGCCAATCATCTGTGTCCATCTGTGTTCATCTGTGGTTCCTTCTTTTTTCTGCCCACAGATCACACAGATTGACACAGATGTGAGGAACAGGACCGAAGGAAGAATGGACGATGAGCGAGTTGGTGCCTAACAGGTTGCTGTTTCGTTTTGAGGTGCCGATCCGGTATCGCCGGCCGCCGGTGATCGACGGCGAGGTGAGCGATTGGCCGGATGAGTACCTCCTGCCGGACTTCGGTCGGCTGGACGGGCAGGAGCCGTTCGCCCGCGTCTGGCTGGCGTGGCACGAGAGCGGGCTGTTCCTCGCCTGCCGGGTCGAGGGGCGACGCAGCCCCTTCCAGTGCGATCCCAAGGCGTTCTGGAAGGGTGACAACCTGCGGCTGATGACCGACATGCGCGACACGCGCGACCTCAAGCGGGCTTCGCGCTACTGCCAGCAGTTCTACTTCCTGCCGGCCGGCGGCGGACGCGACGGCCGCCAGCCGGTCGCCGGCGCCGCCCGCATCAACCGGGCCACCGAACACGCCCCGCCCGTCCCCGACGGCCTCATCACCATCGCCGCCAAGTGCCAGGCCGCCGGCTACACACTCGAAGCCCATATCCCGACCGCCGCCCTGTCCGGCTTCGACCCCGTCGAGCATCCCCGTATCGGCTTCTATATCATGCTCGAGGACCGCGACCGCGGCCAGCAGTACCTCACCGTCGGCGACGAACTCAACTGGCACATCGACCCCAGCACCTGGGCGACCGGCGTGCTGACGGGGAAGTGAGAGGTGAGAAGTGAGAAGCGAGAAGTGAGAAGTGAGAAGTGAGAAAACCACGTCTCGGGCAAGACTACTGAGCCTGAAAGGCTCATTCTGTCAGCCCAGGCCAAAGGCCTGGGAACGGGATCACGTCACCCAGGTCGGTCCTGAAGGGACCGTTCAGGCCACGACGTGACTCCGTGCAACCAGCATCGTCTTTCGGAGCGATATGAACGAGCCTTACACGCAACTTACCCCCCGTCGAGTGATGTAAGTCTTTGCGCAACAGGGGGGTGAGTGCAGTTTGGGATTTCACGGGTGTGGCTACACGGCTCTGGAAGGGGCATGCTCAGAGACGCACGCCGAGCAAATCGAGGATCTGCTGCTGCTCGTCGTCGGGGACTGTCTTGAGCGTAACCTCGGTCTTGTTGATGACCACGGTTTCCTGGCGGATACCCTTGAGGCGTTCGAGAACCTCCGCGAAGGTCCAACGACGATCCTTGCCCTGCCCATCCTGCTCGAACAACGGGGCCAACTGCTTATGCATATGCCATTGGATGTAGTAGGCCAGCATGCACAGGAACACATGGGCCTCGATGCGTTCATCCTTGTGGTGATAGGTCGGGCGGATCTCGATGGCCACGGTCTTGAGCTGTCGAAAGCCGCGTTCCACCACGGCCAGTTGACGATAGCAGACCACAGCCTCTTCTCTGTCGAATAGTTGCTCGGAGGAGTCTGTGCGGACGATATAGCAGCCGTCCAAAGACCGCTCCATCTCCAGACGCGGCTGATCGATCTCCCAGTCCAGTTTTCCCGCACGCACTTGCCAGACGAAGAACTTGCCGACCTTCCAACGGGCCAGGGCCTTGCCTACCGCCGCCCCCAGTTCCGCCGCCGTCCGTCGCTTGCGGCTCCGGGCCAGTTTCTCCAGGGCCTCCAGACTCTTGGCCATCAGCGACTCCCGAGTGCGGTGTTCCTTCTCGGCGGTCAACGGGTTGCGACACAGCAGGTAGCGGACATCCGGTGAATCCGGATCACGGACCTGGGCAATCTCCCGCTCGTCGAACAGACCCGGATGGATCACCTTGCGCTGAACCAGCTTGAAGATCTGCGGATGGGTCAGGGCGGTCACGCTCCGGATCCCCGCGGCGCTCAGTTCTCCCAACCGGGCGGCGGTGATCATCCCCCGATCCCCGGCCATCACCACGTCCCGCAGACCATATTCCTCTTTGAGCTCCTTCACCCGATCCGCCAACGTCTTCTGGTCATTGGTGTTCCCCCGGTACACCGAAACCCCCACCGGGCAACCCGCCTTGTCGGTCATCAACCCGATGACGATCTGCTTGTGGCCCCGCTTGCCGTCCCGGTTGTACCCCCAGTCCACCAATTGACTGCCCTTGTATTCGCCCTCGAAATACGAACTGGTCACGTCGTACAGGATCAGACAACCGTCCTTCAGGTGTTGGCCGGCCAGGGCCTTTTGGATGGCCGGCTGACGGGACAGCAACTCGTCCATCGCCTCATAGCACGCGTCCACGTCCGGCCGTTCATCCCCCAGCCCGCACACCGACCACAATGCCGTGTCCCGCCATAGATTGGTCAGCGACAGCTTTGAGCCTTGATACACGACCCGGCCGACGATCATAGCCAACGCATACCGCACCCAGGCTTGGGGCCGCGAGTACAAGAGCCGATCCAGCCCCAACTTATTGGCTGTTGCCAGAACCGCCCAGACCGCCCCCAACTCCCGCGATCCGCGCACTTGGCAAGACGGGTCCGTGCCAGAGGGGCAGCCCTGCCGGACGAACTCCCGCATGGCCTGGAGTTGAGTCAGCGACAAACCCGTCACCCGTCCGCGCGTACGGTGACGAACCTGGCCGTTCTCCCGGAAAGTCTCCCGGAACAGGCCATACACGTAGGGCCTTCGACGCCGCTCATCCTTGTGAATCTCCAGGAACATGACCCACCTACGTACATGGCTTCATTGCTGGCCAATAATACCACATAAACAGATGGAAGTCAAACTACAAATCTCAAATGTACGTGGCTACATTTGAAAGCCAAAACAACCTCTAAAGATCGCTGTCACAAGGAATTACACCATTTCTAGACCGGGAAGTTGCGCTTACAGGGTCGCCGCGTGCCCTCTTGCTCCGAAGGAGCAACGGGCTGTCGCCACGGGTGGAGCGGCGCAGCCGCCCGACGCACAACCCGTGGAAGTGAGATCCGTCTTCTTCCCTCTGCCCGCCCCGGCAGGGGCGGAGGAGGGCCTGGCCAAGCCATCACTTCCCTGCGCCCCTCTGCCTCTGTGACTTCTGCCTTTGTGCCTCTGTGCCTTCTGCCCACTGCCTTCTGCCCACTGCCTTCTGCCTTTGTGCCTACTGCCCACTGCCTTCTGCCTTTACTGAGCAACCCGCATGCTGTATCTTCTCCGCAGGTGACCCGTAACGTCGCGGAGACCTCTCATGTCCACCTCGCCCGCTCCCGCAAACAGCGGCCCGCCGACCGCGGCCGAGCTGCGCCGGCTGTTCAAGGCCGTGCCCCAGGCCGACCGCGACGGTCACCAAGCCTGGGCCATCCGCGTCTGGCGGAGCCTCTCCTGGCTTGAACGCGCCGAGCAGGCCGGCGACGTCGAGGACCGCTTCATCAACGGCTGGATCGCCTTCAACGCCCTCTACGGCCGGCTCGACGAGCACAACCGCCCGGCCAGCGAGCGCCTCGCCTACCGCGACTTCCTGCGGACCGTCGCCGACCTCGACGCCGACGGCGGCCTGGCCCGCCTGCTGGCCGTCCGCTGGTTCCAGACCTCCGCCGCCCGTCTCGTCGCCGACCGCTACCTCGACGAGCGCTTCTGGCTCGCTCCGGACACCTACTCCGACGAGCAGGCCGGCCGGACCGACCGCCGCTTTTCTATAGATCTCGCCCGCCGCCGCGTCTTCCCCTGCCTCAAGGAACTCATCGACCGGCTCTATATCCTGCGTCAGCAGATCTTCCACGGCGCCGCCACCCAGGGCAGCCGCCTCAACCGCACCACCCTCGACCGTTCCTCCCGCCTCCTCCTCGCCCTCCTGCCCCTTGTCCTGGAAGCCGTCATCCGCTATGGTATCCCCCACAACTGGCCGGCGGTGGTTTTCCCGCCGAGGGAGGAGGTGGCCATCATAGGTCCACAGTAGCACAGAGCGCGTTACGTACTTATACCCACGATGGTGATCGCGGAGCATCAGGAGGCCATTATGATATGTAGAAGCTTCTTCTCAAGATGGAAGGACAAGCTTGCCTTCGACTACGGGGGGCGGTACTTTGGCGCCGTACTTGCCGAAGTGCTGGCTCACGACCCACGTCTCACAGGTATCCTCTTCCCTGGGCTAAGTGGGAAGGGGCCGTCCAACTGTGAGCCTACTTGTGAATGGTCCTTCCCTGGAACCGAAAGAAAGCGAAGGGCGGACTTGGCGCTGCTGTCGACAAGCAGCAGGGAGCCCCTTGCTCTTGTGGAAATCAAATACGAGGACGAGAAAGGTGACAAGAACCCAGCTCAAATCGACGACTATCTGCGGTATTCCAGGAAGCACAAGATCCCCGTCCTTTACCTGACAAAATCCCCTCCGCCCGCGGAGGATTGTCGCAGGATCAGAAGGAGCCCTTTGGCAAAGGACTTACTCTGGGCCGAATTGTACAGAGGGCTGACGGCTATCAAGAAGCCCCACGCGTTGACCACAATGCTGTGTGAGTACTTGCGAGAGGAGGTACCGATGTGGAATGAGCACATTGACAAGAAGACGCTGACGATCCTGGTCAAGAATTGCTGTGGACTGCGGGACGACAGCGGCCATGGACTGCGAACGGACCGCGAGACGATGCTCAAAGCCAGCCAGCTACTCAATACGCTAGTTCAAAACATGGTAGCGCTTAACGATAAATTCCTCGAGCGCATTGGGCGGCGGCGTTGGTCACTAACACGCCAAGCGGAGATCAACTTCTATGCGAATCAGGATCATGACTCGACTGAGCTACAGAAGGCAGTCACGCAGGCAGTTAATCAAAATGATTCAGAATGGTTTAGTACTGGGCGATGGCAAACATATAAACATTCTGGAGGTTCTCTTCAAATAACCAGCCGCTGGACATTCAACGTTACGGCCGCAAAGGAGAAGCACACGAGGCGTCTGCCTTTGGGGTTATTCATGTACATCGGTCTTGACGTAGGCGAACCGGTGGCCGCTGAGTTGGGTTTCTGGCTAGGGGGGACAAAGCCTGATTTTGTAGAATCCGAGCCCGTGCCGTTGACCAAGCGAGGTGGCTATACACTAGAAGCGGCCCTCAACGTCGTCGTCAAGTGTGCCCGGAAAGTGCTGAAGGAGGCTCGCCAGAAAGGGCGGGCAGATAAAGACAGCATGACTCGTGACCAATACCGCAAGATATGCAAACTGAGTGACAAGCTCAAGGAGGTGAAACTGGCCGCAGTATAGCCGAGCGGCCATCTGTACCAAGACAGCTTTCCCGTCGCCGCCTTATCTTCGTGCTCTTCGTGTCCTTCGTGGTTTAACCCATCTCGTTTTCACCACGAAGCTCGCGAAGAGCACGAAGGGGAGGGTCGCAGAGACAGGAAGGGCCAATGATCCTGCGGAAAGGCCGTGCCAATTGGGCCGAGGCGATAGATCCGCAGATTGCGTCGATTACGCAGATGGGATTTGACCGCCGAGAGGGCCTTGGCTTCATCTGCGAAATCTGCGCAATCTGCGGATATGCTCTTGGTTGTGAGAGCCGACGTGTGCGTCGGCGGCTGGTCTGAGTGACAACGGGAGTTGAAGGGCTTGAAGGATGCGGCGGCAAAGGCTGGGCCGGCGGGCGGGCGGTGGCGGGCGATCGGGCGGATGGGGGTGCGCCCGTCGCACCAGTGGGTGGTGCTGCGCGATGCGCTGGGGCTGCGGGAGCGGATGGCGGCGGATGTGGAGCACCTGCGGGCGGCGATGGCGTGGCTGTGTCGGGCGCAGGATGCCGCGGCCGCCGCGAGTGGGATCGACCGCGGCGGGGTGTCGGCGGGGTACTACCTGGCCTCCGGCTGGCTGCCGCCGTACCCGGAGACGACGGGCTATATCATCGAGACCTTCCTGCAATATGCGGCGGGAGGGGGCGGCGGAGGGGACACGCGGTACGACCACCAGACCCGGGGACTTGCGTCCCCGGCTCGACTTTCCCGTAGCGGGCGGGATGCGAAGGCGGATCACGCGGGTTGCACCGGCGGGACGCCGGTGCCACACCGGGTTGGGAGCTCCACCGGCGAGACGCCCGCCGCGGCGGTCAGGCCGGTGCCACACCGGTTGGGGAACCCCACCGGCCAGACGCCGGTGCCACACCAGTTGGGCGCCGGCCGCTACGAACCAGCACCATCGTCGTACATTGAGCGGGCGGTGTGCATGGGCGACTGGGAGTGCGCGATCCAGTTGCCCGAGGGCGGGGTGCGGGGGCAGATCGGGATCAACGACTACCCCATCGTGTTCAACACCGGGCAGGTCATGCTCGGCTGGCTGGCGCTGCACCGGCACACCGGCGAGCAGCGTTACCTCGACGCCGCGGCCCGGGCGGGCGACTGGCTGGCGGGGATCCAGGAGCCCGACGGCCGCTGGGTCCGCCACTCGCACAACAACATCCCGCATGCCTACCACGCCCGCGTCGCCTGGCCGCTGCTGGAGCTGGCCGCCCGCACGCACGATGCCCGCCACGCCGACGCCGCCCGGCGGTTCATCACCTGGGTGCTGGGCCAGGTGCGGCCCAACGGCTGGATCGGGCACCTGGGCTTCGTGGCCGAGCCGTGGGCCTACACGCACACCATCGTTTACACCATGCGCGGCCTACTGGAATCGTCGGCCTTCCTGGAGGGCGATCTGCAGCGCGAGGCCCGCCGCGTCGTCACCGCGATGGCCGAGAAGCTGCTCATTCTCTTCGAGTTGGCCAAGGACGACCCGCGCGGCCGACCGCGCGACCTGCCCGGGGCCTTCGACGAGCACTGGCGGCCCGTGGGGCGTTACACGTGCCTCACCGGCAACGCCCAGTTGGCGATCGTCTGGCTCAAGCTCTACCGCCTGACCGGCGACCCCCGCCTGGTCAACGGGGCTCTCAAACTCATCGACCAGGTGAAGACCACGCAGCGGCTCGGTTCGCGCCACCCCGGCATCCGCGGGGCGGTGGCCGGCTCGTACCCGCTGTGGGGCGGCTACGAGCGGTTCGGCTATCCCAACTGGGCGGCCAAGTTCTTGGCCGACGCGATCATGCTGCAAGAGCAGGTCATGGGCGAGTTGGAGGAGGGGCCGGCATGAAGCTGGGGCTGATCGTGCCGAGCGACGACAACCTCTACGCCTCGACGCTGCTGGCGGCACTGTTGGCGGCTGGCGATCCGCCCGCAGGCGTGCTCTGCGCGCACCGCTCGGCGCTGTCGCGGGCCATCGCCTGTGCCCGTACGCAAGGCGTCGGCGCGATGCTTCGCCGCATCCGCGCGCGTTACAACCCCACCGGCACCGCACCCGACGAGGTCCGCCGCAGCCTCGCCCGCTTCGCCGCCGATCACCGACTGGCCGACTGGGACCGCCGCATCCCGGCCACCTGCCGCCAGGCGGGCATCCCTTACCTGCGTGCCCCCGGCGTCAACGACCCGACCGCCGTCGCGTTCGTCAAGGGGCTCCACGTCGACCTCCTGCTCAGCACGGCCGGCGACATCTACCGTGCCGACATGCTCGCCGCCCCGCGGGTCGGTATCCTCAACGCCCACATGGCCTTCCTGCCCGAGTTCCGCGGCATGAATGTCCTCGAGTGGAGCGTTTTTTGTGACCGGCCGATGGGCGTGACCGTGCACTTCGTCGCCCCGAAAATCGACGCCGGCGATCTTGTCGTGGCCCACGAGCTGCCGATCGAGCCGGGCGATACGCTGGCAACGCTGCGGGCGAGGTCGCTGACGCTCAACGTCGCGCTGATGCTCGAGGCGGTGCGGCTGCTCCGGGCGGACGCGACGGGCTGCCGCCGACCCGGCGACGGCCCCGGCCGGCAATACTTCGTCATGCACCCCCGCCTGCGGGCCCTCGTCGAGCGCCGCGTTCGCTGCCTCGCCACGTAAAAAAGCTTCCCGTGTGCCACTGCTCTTGGAGCAGTGCCTTCGCGTGCATGGTCGCCCGGCAGAGCCGCGACCGTAAGGAAGCGGAGGCTCCAGTAGAGAAGAACCGCTTCCTGACGGGCGCGGCTCTGCTTGGCGGGCGCGGCTCTGCTTGACGGGCGCGGCTCTGCTTGGCGGGCGCGGCTCTGCTGAGCGGGCATGGCTCTGATCGCACGTTGGCAGCCGGGGGCGACGAGGGCTATACTCTTGATTGAGGACGACCGCATGGGGGCCTGGCTGGGTGCCCCGGGTTCTTTTCACCAGAAGCGATGACGCGCCCGGGCGGCGGATCAATCGCTCCCCCAAGTCCTGAGGACTTGGGCCACCCTCCCGGAGAAGGTGAGCCCGCC
>CAZEEJ010000048.1:16464-31525 GCA_964511155.1 uncultured Planctomycetales bacterium
TGCCCCCGCAATACGCCGGCCTGACCGACCCGGAGCTGGCCGAGCGCATTCTGGCCCGCAAACGGGAGTTGGGTGAGCGCGTGGTCATCCTCGGGCACCACTACCAGCAGGACGAGGTCATCCAGTTTGCCGACTTCACCGGCGACAGCCTCAAGCTCAGCCAGTTGGCCGCCAGCCAGACCAAGGCCCACTACGTCGTCTTCTGCGGCGTGCACTTCATGGCCGAGTCCGCCGACATCCTCACCGGCGACGATGTCGCGGTCATCCTGCCCGACCTCTCCGCCGGCTGCAGCATGGCGGACATGGCCGCCGAGGAGCAGGTTGAGGACGCCTGGGAACGGCTGACGGCGGCGACCACGGCCCGGATCATCCCGATCACTTACGTGAACAGCGCGGCCAGCATCAAGGCGTTCTGCGGGCGGCACGGCGGGGCCTGCTGCACCAGCTCGAACGCCCGCCGCGTCCTCGAATGGGCCCTCGAGCAGGGCGAGAAAGTGCTCTTCCTGCCGGATCAGCACCTCGGCCGCAACACCGCGTATGCGATGGGCTTCCCTTTGTCGTCCATGGCCGTTTACGATCCGTTCGCCGACGAGGGCGGCCTGAGCGACGAGCAGATCCGCGACACCAAGTTCCTGCTGTGGAAGGGCCACTGCAGCGTGCACCAGCTCTTCAAAGAGGAGCATTGCGACCAGGTCCGGGCCGCCGATCCCGATTGCCGCATCCTCGTGCACCCGGAATGTGCGTGGGAGGTTGTGCAAAAATCCGACCTGGCCGGCAGTACCGAGTACATCATCCGCACGCTGGATGAGGCCCCGGACGGCTCCTCCTGGGCGGTGGGCACCGAGATCCACCTGGTCAACCGGCTGGCCCACAAGCACGCCGGCCGCAAGAACATCCGCTCGCTGTCGGGCATCCAGTGCCTGTGCACGACGATGTACCGCATCGACATGCGGCACCTGTGCTGGACGCTCGACGAGCTGGCCGCCGGCCGAGTGGTCAACCAGATCCGCGTCGCCCCCGACACGGCCGAGAACGCCCGCCTCGCCCTCCAGCGGATGCTCGACAACGTGCACGCCCAGCCCGTGGGAGTCCGATGACCGCTGTTCATGCTCATCCGCGCATATCCGCGTTTTCGCTGATTGAACTGCTCGTGGTCGTGGCCATCGTGGCCCTGCTGCTGGCCATCCTGCTGCCGTCGCTGGCCAAGGCCCGCGAGCAGGCCCGCCTGGTCACCTGCCAGAGCCAACTGCATCAGATCGGCACCGCCGTCATGACCTACGCCGCCGAGAGTCACGGGCGCATCCCCTTCGGGCCGGACGTCGCCGGGCTCGGGGCCATGCTGCCGCCCAACGACGGCACCACGGCCACCAATCAAATCTGGACCGGGCCGCAGCCGCCGGTGACCAGCTACATGGCCCTGGGCCTGCTCATGAACCGCTCGCTGGCCTTTCCCGAGCTGATGTACTGCCCCGCCGACGACAGCAGCGACCCCATCGAGGAGCTGGCCAAGATCCGCACCCGCCAGCCCGCGCCCGGGTACTGCTCCTACCTCTACCGGCAATTGGACGAGACCGACGGCCGCGGGCGCATCGACGACCTGGGACGCAACGCGGTTGATGGCCGCGCCCGGGCCCTGGCCCTGGATATGAACTCCGTGGTCGCCGCCTTCCCCGAGTGGCAGCGCACCAACCACCGCGCTCGCCGCGTCAACGTGCTCTTCCTCGACGCCAGCGTGCTCTCCTTCCGCAACGAGCAGCACCCGTTGTCGTTGCGGGACCAGGACCTAGCCGACATGCCCGGCCGACTCGACGAAATCCTCCAGGCCGCCGACCGCGGCTACCAGGGCGCCGCGCCGTGATCGGATACCGGCGGATCTGCCCCAGCCCGGCTTCCCGTGCGCTTCCACCCTCGCACCAGGCCCCGCCGTTCAGGCGAGCCGCCGGGTTTCTCACTTCTCACTTCTCACTTCTCACTTTCCACTTCCCACCTTCCTCACTCCGCGTGCAAGCACCCGGAAATCCGCCTCCTGTTGCCGCACGTCCCGCACCGTGTGCAGCACCCGCGGGCTGGGATGGTACAGCGGGACGAGCAGGAAATCCGGCAGCCGGATGATTGTGCCCGCGACCTCTGAAAGCCGCCACCGCCGCTCCATGAGCAGTCCGAGGCTCCGCAGGGCGACCGCCCCGACCGTGGCCACCACCGGTGGGCGCAGCAGGTCGAGCGTGCGGCGCAAGAACTGTCCGCAGTTGTGTATCTCGGTTGTGGTCGGCGGATGGTTGCGGGAATCGTCGGCCGGGCAGCACAGGACGGCGTTGGTGATGAACACCTCCTCGCGGTTCAGGCCGGCCGAGGCAAGCAATCGCTCGAAGCAGCGTCCGGAGGCGTCGCCGTGGAACGGCACGCGGGTGCGATCTGCCCCGCGCCGCCCGGGGGCCTCGCCGATAAACAGCACCCGCGGGGTCAGCGAACCGTTCAGCGGCCCCAGCACCGCGCTGCGCCCGGCCAGCCGCGGACACGCGCGGCAAGCGCCCGCCTCCCCCGCCAGCGTCTCGAAGCGAGTTGTCAGACCGGCGCACCTCAAGGGGCAATCCCCGATGATGAGTTCTCCATTCGCCAGCCGCGGCCACCACGGTGTGGCACCGGCGTCTCGCCGGTGCACGGCCACTACGGTGTGGCACCGGCATCTCGCCGGTGCACGGCCACTACGGTGTGGCACCGGCGTCTCGCCGGTGCACGGCCGCCAGCGCGTTGCAGGCTCCCAGGCGCACTGCTCACAGAGCAGTGGCACACGCCGGCCGCCACGGCTCGGCTGCCTTCGGCTCTGAGGCTCAGGCTCGAAGAGAGCTCGCCGAAGTCGGGGGGCGGCCACTACGGGGGGCGGCCGCCACGGGGGGCGGCCGCTACGGGGGGCGGCCGCTACGGAACAGCCCGGTCCTGCTACCACACCACCACGCCGGCGGGATCGAACGCGAAGGGGATGATCTTGCCGCCCAGTTCGGTCAGGGCGGCGGCCAGGCGCGGCTTTTCGTTGTCGCGGGCGTAGTAGACGATGCAGCCACCCCCGCCCGCGCCGCAGACCTTCGCCCCCAGCGCTCCGTTGGCCAGACCGACGTCGATGAACCGCTGCAACTGCGGCGTGCGGCAGGTCGGGTGCAGCATCTGGTGGTACTTCCAGTTCTCGTTGAGCAGCTCGGCAAACGTCCGCAGGTCCCCGCTGCGCAGGGCAGTCCGCATCTGCCGCCCGACCTCCTTGAGCCCGTGCATCCCCGGCAGCACCGTGCCCGTGCGGCTGCGGTAGTCGGCCAGAATGTCCAGGTGAATGTCGCCCGCCAGGTGGGCGTGGCCCGAGAAGACCAGCAGTAGATTGCGTTCAAGCTGGCGAACGGTGTGCTCGCTGAGTCGGGGCTGCTCGCAAGGCACGTCGTCCCCGATGAACTCGAGGAAGTTGATCCCTCCCAGCGCGGCGGCGAACTGGTCCTGCCGGCCGGTCCAGTGGTTGAGATCGTCCCGCTCCGCCCGGAAGGCCAGGTGGGCCATCTCCGCCGGGTCGAAACCGCCCGCCCGGTACTGCGTGCAGATGGCCCCGACCACCACCGCGATCGCGGCACTGCTCGACAGCCCCGAGCCCAGCGGGATCTCCGAGTACGTCGTCAGCGTGAACCCGCGTTCGGGAGCCGCCCGGCGGATGCACGCCTTGATGAATGCCAGGTCGCCTTCCAGCGTCAGCAGATCGAGCGGCGTGGCCTCCTCGCGGATGCCCAGATCGAGCGCGTGCAACTCGATCCGCCCGTCGTCGCGCGGCACCAGCGTCGCCTGGGCGTAGTAGCTGATGGCCGCGTTGACCACGATACCGTGGTGTTCCTCGCAGTACGGGGCCACGTCCGTCCCGCCCCCGCCGAAATCAATCCGTCCCGGCGCCCGGGCCCGCAGTATGGCTGCATCCGACATTGTTGCTCCTGGGCCGACAACCGTGCAAAACCCTCGACGCTACACGAAGCTTAGAAAACTGCCCTTGCCCCTCGATCACCTGAGCAGCGTCACGAAACCGGCCTGCTCAAAATGATGATCGCCCGTCAGGGCCTCCCTGATCCCTCGGTCCTGCATCGTCACAAAAGAAATGCAGTCGGTGAGTGACCAGTTCTTGTCGGGGCGCTGGCCGTAGAGAGCGAATCCTCGATTGAAATGATCCATCGCAGGGGGCACAATCGTGACCCGCGGATCGTTGCGGAGATCATCAATGAGCGAGAGCGCCACGGGGCGGTTCGGCGCGTAGCTCAAATGGTTGGCCACCTCGGTGAGAACCCAGACCGTCGTTACAAGGCGGCCCCCAAAACCCTTGGTGAATTCGTAGGCAACAGCGGCGTATTCATCGGCAGGGTTCGTCAGCGCGATGTAGTACGAGGTGTCGGCAAAGACGATCTTCATTGCTTCGGTGTTCCGTAGAGGTAGTGATCGTGGTTGCGCGAGGCATCGGGGGGTAAACCGGTTGCCTTGCCCGCGTACTTGAGCAGTTTCTGACCGAGGGTCTGACCGTTTTCATCCAGCACCGGCTCGTCCGGCCCGGACGAAGCGATCTCGATGCGAACCTCCGCCCCTTCGGGCAGGCTGACGGGCTCGTCGACGACGACCACGCCGTCCTTCACTCTGCCACGATAGGTCATCAAGCACCTCCTCGGCGGCATCAAACGCCCTGGGCATTGGCCTGATCTTTGATCGAGCGCAAATCAAACGACGACCATCATTCCCGCATTATACCTCGGTACCGCCGCCCGCCCAAACAGCCCGCGGTTGTGAACCAGTCGGCACGTTTCCGATTCCACGCACCTCAGCGCCCCTGCCAGCCGCGGGCGGTGTCGACCATGATCTTGACGTGGTCCGGGGGCACGCGCGGGGCGATCGAGCAGGCGGTCGAGCAGATGTACCCGCCGGCCGGTGCCGCCGTCTCGACCATCCGCTGCACGTCTGCACGCACGCCGGCCGCGTCCTTCTCCAGCAGCGTATGCACCGCGTCCAGGTTGCCTTTGATGAAGATCCGCCCCCGGGTGCGCTCCACGGCGTCGGCCAGATCCACGTTGCCCAGCGGCGGCGGGTCGAGGCACTCGATACCGCTGATGCCGCTCGACATCATGTCTTCGAGCCGGTCGGCGATCGCTCCGCAGGTGTGGGTATACACAAAGCCCCCCGCGGCCCGCACCGCCTCCGCCAGTCGCCGCTCATAGGGCACCGCAAACTCTCGGTAGAACCTGGGGCTGATGAACCGCCCGCCGACCCACGGCGAGCTGACCTTGATCGCATCGCACCCGCGGCGGACCTGGGCCGTCGACCAGGCGATCGCGCTGCCCGTCGCCCACGCGAGCAACTGGTGCACCTTCTCCGGGTGCGTGACCAGGGCCATCATCATGTTCTCGGCGGACAACAGGTTCAGCACGTGGTCGAAGGGTGAGCGCGTCTCGCCGTGCAGGCCGTAACGGCCCGCGCAGCGCTCCCGCAGCAGGTCGATGGTGCCGTACCACGCGGCCGGGATGTCCTCCACCCGCTGGTACGGATGCGTCCCCTTCCACAGGTGCCAGCGTAAGTGCCCGCCGGTAAACCACGCCAGCGGCTCGGCCGGGTCGATCTCCTCGATGCTCGGGTAACGGTAGTCCGCCGCCGGCAGGAACACCGGGTCGTCGTCGCGGGGAACGCGTACGCGGAAGCCTTCCGGGTAAACGAACTCCCACCCTTCCGCACATTCCTCCCGCACGGTGCCGTCGAGCAGCCAGCCCGACTCTCGCCCGGGCTTGTGGATCAGGATGCCGTCGAAGTCGTACAGCTCGCGCATCCGCCACAGCGAGTCGGCAAAGGCGGCGCTGTCCGTGGCCTCGGCGATCGGGTCCACCCCGCTGTTCAGCAGGATGTGCCCGGTGGCCATCTGGCACATCACCGGCAACTGGTCGGGCATGCCCAGGCCCATCGCCGTCTGCAACCGTTCACGTGGGGTCATGACTCGTCACTTCGCCTTGGCGGGCGTCTCGGCATACACGGCGAACCGATCCGCCACCCGGCCGGCCTGGGTGTCGCCCTTGTGGATCACGATGCGATAATCGAACCGGGTGGTCTGGCCCTTCTTGAACACGTGCGACCCGTCCTTGCCCTTGCCGTCGGGGAAGTCCCTGACCCCGAAGTTGTTCACCGAGAACAGGCCGTAGTCGCGGACGTGCCACCGCGGCGGATGCCCCGGGTTCCCGCGGGCATCGAACACCGCAATTCCTACCGTCTGGCCGTTGACCGGGCCTACGAAATCGCACCACTTCGCCGGGCGACCCCAGCACCCGTTCATGCCCGTCTGGCCCTCGGAGTTGACGATGCGGCCCGCCCCCGGCTTGCGGTTCAAGCTGATCTCGTCCATCGAGGTAGCCACCCGCACCGACAGGATGCCCGCCTCCTTGGTATCCGTGAACATCACGTCGCCGTCGGGGAAGTCGAAGACATTCCGCACGTCGATCACCCGCGCGTCGCCGTCGCCGCGGAAGAACGTGTACACGCGGTTCTCGATGAAGTCGCGGCGGCCGTCGTGGGCAACCCACTCGATCCGTGCGTCGATCTGCCCGAAGACCGGGCCGCTGACCATCCGCGTGATCTCGCGGACCACCTGGCGGTCCTGGTCCGCGAAGTCACGCGACTGGTGCCAGTAGTTCGTGCCCGGCTTGGTGAGGTCCCGGGTGCGGACGTCGCCCCAGCCGGTCCAGATTGAGCGGTGGTGCGCGTGGTCCGTCCGCTCGCCCTCGACCTGCTTCATGGGATACGCCCGGGTCACCGGATCGCCGGTCGGCCCGATCACCGGCCAAAGAAACGGCTTGGGCTCGCTGGCGGCCATGTTGAACACCGTGAACAACGCACCGTCGATGTGCACCTCAACGCGGTCGTCCCCAGCCCGCTTGACCAGCACGCCTGTCCCCGCCGGTACCTTCTCCGTCGGCTCAGCCTGGTACGCGATCATCCCGGCACCCGGGGCCGACTCCGGCAACCACCACCACAGGCGTCCCTCGTCATCCACCTGACCGAGCAACGACACGTCATCGCCGGCCCGCAGCCTGTACACCGCGCCCGGCTTGAGCCCGGCAGCGGGCTTGCCCCAGACCGGGCCGGCCGGCAGCCCCCGCTCGCCAACCTGGACGATGATCTCCAGCGGCCCGGCCGCCTGGCTGCACGCCGCCGACGTGCCCACCAACGCCCCAGCCAAAACCGCCATCCATCTCGTCCGCCTGTGCAGAGGGATTGTCGCTTGCCGCATGTGTACCTCCCGACAGGGCCAGCAATCCATCACGACCACGCCGTGCGCCCCAAACCCCAAAGAGCCGCGGGGCTTTAGCCCGCGCGGTGCGCCTGCGTGTCTGAAGCTCCCACCGCGTCAAAACACCACGCGGTCCTCTTGCGTGAGCGAAGCTTCGATCGCGTCCGAAAGACCGCGCGGGCTGAAGCCCGCGGCTCGTTGGTCCACTCGCTCACCTGCTCACTTGCTCACTCGCTCACTCGCTCACTTGCTCACTCCCCCATCGCCTCCCGCAAGGTCCGCAACGCCGTCTGGGCCACCGTCGTCGGGTCCGGCTGGTAATCGAACGGCTCGACCGACACCCAGCCGTCGTAACCGCTCTCCGCCAAGGCTCGCATCGCGGCGGAATAGTCGATCAGCGGCGGCTCGCCAGGCCCCGCAGGCATCCCGACGCCCTTGCCGCTCGCCTCGTTCGCGTGGAAGTGCTTCGCCCGCCCACCGAACCGGCGAATCGCGCCCGCCACCCCGTCGGGCATCGCGGACATGGCCCGGCAATCCAGCATGATGTCGATATTCGGGTGCCCGATCTCGTCCGCCAACCGCGCCGCCTCCTCCACCGTGTTGATGAAGTTCGTATCCGCCGGCGTCAGGGCCTCGATGCACAGCGTCACGCCGCGGGCCGCCAACGCCTCCGCGCATGCCGCATACACGTCTCGAGCCCGCGCCCAGCCCTCCGCGAACGTCGTCGGCGGCTCGATGTCCCGCTGCTTGGGCGAGCCGAAGGTCATCACCTGCCCGCCCACGTCCGCGCAGAAATCCGCGAGGTGCTGAAGGTACTCCGCCGACCGCCGACGCACCGCAGCATCCGGCGTCGTCAGGTGCAACCCCTTGGGCGAGACGAACAGCCAGTGCAGACCCACCACTGCGACGCCCGCGTCCTTCGCCGCACGCACGATCTGCCGTCGCCGTGCGGCGGGGATGTCGGCCACATGATCGGCGATGGTGAACGGGGCGAGCTCCACCCCCTCGAACCCCAAGCCGGCCGCGATCGCGAAGACCTCCTCCACCGGCTGCTCACGCCACGGTTCGCTGCACGTCGCCAGCCTCATCCGGCCGATCCTCCATCGGGCTGCTTCGCCCTCATCCGCCCACGTCCGCCCGCCGCTTCCCCGGTTCACGCCCGCCGGCCGCCCGCCGCGCATCTTACCCGTCCCCGCTACCGGCGCAAAGCCACACCGAACAGCGGACTCACAAAGAGCCGCGGGCTTTTAGCCCGCGCGGTCGTTCTACGTGAGCGAAGCCCCCCCGCGTACCAAAGACCGCGCGGGCTGGAAGCCCGCGGCTCGTTGGTCCACTCGCTCACTTGCTGCCTTGCTCACTGTGCCCCTCGCGCATATAAATCCCTGCATAGGGAGAACGGACCAGACACGCGCAGCAAGGGGTTCACCGACATGCCCAAGATCGCAGTCATCGTGGTGGCCGCAGGCAAAAGCGAACGCTTCGGCGGAGCAGAAAACAAGGTGCTGGCCAAGATCGACGGCCGGCCGATCCTGCTCCGCAGTGTCGAGCATTTCGCCAACCGCGACGACGTCTGCCAGACCATCCTGGTGGTCGCACCCGGCGACGAAGACCAGGTGAAGAGCAAATACGGCGCCAACCTGGGGTTCATCGGCGTCAAGCTGGTGATCGGCGGTCCGCGGCGGTGCGACTCGGTGGCCAACGGCCTGGCCGCCGTGGTCGATGAGGCCGAGTACGTCGCCATCCACGACGCCGCCCGCCCCTGCGTCTCCGAGGCGATGATTGACCGCGTCTTCGCCGAAGCCGCCAAGAGCGGGGCCGCCATCCTGGCCGCCCCACTCCGCGGCACCATCAAGCGGGCCAGCGATGCCGGCTTCGTGGACGAGACCCTCTCCCGCGAAGGTCTCTGGGAGGCCCAGACGCCCCAGGTCTTCAAACGCAGCGTCATCACCGACGCCTACGCCAAGTGCGAGGAGTTCCCCGGCGAGCCGACCGACGACGCCCAGCTCGTCGAAGCCCTCGGGCACCCCGTGCAGCTCGTCGAGTCCGACTTTTCCAACCTCAAAATCACGACCCCGGCGGACATCACCCTTGCCAACTCGGTCATCAAGGGCCGCCCGCGCCCGCGGCCCAAAGGTCCCCTCCGCCCCTTCGAGGAAGCCCAATGGTGATTCAATGAGTGACCCCTACTTCCAATCCCTGTTCGCCGATCGCATCGGCGGCGCCCAGTACGGCAAAACCGCGGCCATCTACAAGTTCGAGAAGATCAAGCGGGCCAAACGCGCCGCCATCAAGGACTTCCCCGATCGCCCGCTCCTTGACTTCGGCATCGGCGAGAACGATCGCATGGCCGACCCCGCCGTCCGCGACGCCCTCAAAGTCGAGGTGGATCGCATCGAGAACCGCGGCTACGCCGACAACGGCATCCAGGAGTACAAGAACGCCGCCGCCGCGTGGCTGGCCGACCGCTTCGGCGTCACCGTGGACCCGCTGACCGAGATCAACCACTGCATCGGGTCCAAGGCCGCCTTGGCCATGCTCCCCGCCGCATTCATCAACCCCGGCGACATCACCCTCATGACCGTGCCCGGCTACCCGGTGGCCGGCACGCATACGCGCTACTACGGCGGCGCGGTCTTCAGTCTCCCCCTGCTGCCCGAGAATGGCTTCCTGCCCGATCTCGAAGCCGTCCCCGAGGATATTCGCCGCCGGGCCAAGCTCCTCGTCCTCAACTACCCCAACAGCCCCACCGGCGGACTGGCCGACGAAGCTTTTTATCGCCGGGTCATCGACTTCGCCCGCGATAACCAGGTGGTTGTTGTCCAGGATGCCGCCCACCTCGTGCTGACCTACGGCCGCAAGCCGCTCAGTTTCCTCGCCGTCCCGGGTGCCCGGGAGGTCGGCGTCGAGGTCCACTCGATGAGCAAGGGGTTCGACATGATCGGCTGGCGCCTGGGCTTCGTGGCCGGCCACGAGCGACTCGTCCGGGCCTTTGCGGACACCAAGGACAACGGTGACAGCGGTCAGTTCATCGCCATCCAGAAAGCCGCCGTCGTCGCCCTCGAACACTCGGAAATCTGCGACCGCGTGCGCGAGCGGTATGAACGCCGCATTCGCAAGCTGGTCGCCGCCCTGCGCGAGATCGGCTTCAACGCCGCCATGCCGGGCGGCACATACTTCCTCTACGTCCCCTCACCGGCCGGCGTCCGCGGCGGGCCGACCTTCGCATCCGCCGAGGATGCCTCCCAGTTCCTCATCCGCGAACGGTCCATCTGCACCGTGCCCTATGACGAGACCGGCCCCCACCTGCGATTCTCCGTCACCTACCAGGCCCCGACCGAAGCCGACGAGGACGCGCTCATGGCCGCCCTCAAGGCCCGCCTGGCCGGGGACGACTTCAGGTGGGCGTAACTCGCCATCCGCGGGCGAAATGACCAATGGCGAAGCACCAATGACCAATCAAGTCCGAATGACGAATGACGAACGTCCCCAACCGCAGCCGGAGTTGGGGTTTCGGGCTTGGTCATTGATTGGTCATTGGGCCTTGGGCATTCGCCATTTTGCCCCGGGAGCCCGGCGGGCAGCGAGTTACGTCCACTGGGCCACCCGCCCAAGCGGTCATGAACCCGCGACGGCGGCCGTCATCCGATCCACCTTGGCAACGGAATTGAGCCCGAACGGTCCATGTTCCAGACCGAACGCCGCGTAGTCGTTGTACCATTCGCCGTCCGCTTGATACCGGAACTGGTACTCGCCGGGGGCCAGCTTGAGGCGGCAGTGCCACCACCCGTCGGGGCGTTTATCCATCAAAAAGCATGACTGCCAGCCGTTGAAATCCCCGGCCAACGTGACCTGGGCGGCTTCGGGCCGCAGGAAGCGGAACTCGACCGCTCCGTCCGGCGTCTGTCGGACCATGGCTGCTCCTTCTGTGATGTGCTTGCACGCTCCTGGTGAACCGCACCAGACGGGACCCCGCGACACTGTTCCTGTATCGACCGATGAGCGGGAGAAACGGTAGTGGTCCGCCCTCATTCCGGACATGCATCGAAACAGTGCGCTACGCGTCGTATGCGATTCCTGTCGGCAGGAGTTGCAGGGCACTTGAGTTGCCAGTATAGAAAACAGGGATGAAATTGCCGGTCCGGTCCGGCCGCCGTTGTGCCGGCCCGTGCCGCCACTGCCGTGAACACCCCTGACGAGTTGCCCGACTTGAAGCGCATCATCTGGATTGGTCCCGGCCTGCTTTTCCTCGCGAGTGGCGGGTGTACTCTCGATTGGCAGGCCTCGACGACACGGATTCAGACCTGGGCCTTGCCCGACCATGCCATCGTGTTCCCCAGCACCACTTTCGAGCCGGAAAACGAGGTCTTCAGCGACGGGGAGCGGCTGATCCGCCTCTCCGCCGCGGTCAACGAAGTCGTCGCCTTCCAGCTCGCCCTTCGCAGCGAGCGAGCCGGCAGCGTCTGGGGGATCTCCCTGGACGATCTGCGGCAAGGGGATGCGCTGATTCCGGCCGAGCGGGTGACGCTCTTCCGCCAATTGCGGGTCGAGACGAATGACTACCCCACGTGGTACCTGCGCCTGACCCCCTACCTGCGGGAACTGCGGGCGTTTCCGGATATCCTCGTGCCGCTCCACGCCCCGCAGGGAGCACTACCCATCCTCCTGCTGCCCGGCCAGACGGAGGCCGTCTGGGCCGACATCCACGTGCCGCCAGGGACCAGCCCGGGCCTGTACCGTTCCAAGATGCATGTGGTCACGAGCACCGGTTCCGCACAGGTTCTCGACCTGACGCTGGAGGTGGCACCATTCGCCCTCCCGGCCACCCGGCACCTGGCTACGCTCGTTGGGATCGATACCGGGCAGGTCCTCCGGCATCACCTCGAGGTCGACGGCAAACCTTATGCTCCCCCGCGACTCGGCTTCGAGGATCCCGCCTACCCCCGGGCAACCGCTATCCTGGACGCCGCCGTCCAGCTCCTGCACCGGCATCGATGCGATCCCATCCTGCGTGACGTCCAGCCCCGGCGACAGGTAAACCCGCTCGGCGAACTCGAACTGGACTGGTCGGATTACGACCGCCTCGTGGCCGGCCTGCTGGACGGAACCATCTTCGAGGACCGCACGCCCGTCTCGGCCTGGCCAATGCCGATCACCCATCGGGAACCGTCGCCTGAAGCCTACGGCGGCGCCGGCACCGCGAGCTACGAGCGCATGCTGGTCGAGTACATGCGACAGTGCGTGCTGCATTTTCTTGAGCGCGGCCCGATCGAACACCACTTCGTCTGGTTACCCACGGCTTGGTCGGCACGGGGAGACTGCTACCTGCAGTTCGACCGCCTCGGCCGGCTGCTGCGCCTGGCGGACACCCGTCTCAAGGCGGTCTGCACGCTGCCGCCGCACTCGATGAACCCCTATGGCTGTCGGCAGGACAGTTTCCGGGATGTCTCGGCGTTTGCCGCGATATGGGCTCCACCGGCCAGCCTGGCGGATCGCATGGAACTGGGCCAGCAACGGGAAGCCGGCCGTGAGACCTGGCTGAATCCCGACCGCCCGCCGTTCGCCGGCTCCCGCTCGATCCTCGCCCCCGCGACACACATGCGCAGCCTGGCCTGGCAGGCCTACCGGTTCGGGTGCACGGGCCTCCTGCTGGACGCGGTCAACGATTGGACCGAAGACGGCAGGCCGCAGGTAGCCGACAGCGAGCGCTGCCTCATCTGGCCGGGCAAACCGTACGGCCTGGAAGCTCCTGTGCCCTCGATCCGCCTGAAACGGCTGCGGCGGGGGTTGCAGGATTACG
Source organism: uncultured Planctomycetales bacterium (assembly GCA_964511155.1). GTDB lineage: Bacteria > Planctomycetota > Phycisphaerae > UBA1845 > PWPN01 > JAAYDF01. Next base: position 29,535 of record CAZEEJ010000048.1, read on the forward strand.
AGTACCTGTGGCTGCTGGAGCGGAACCGCCGGCCGGCCATTGCCGCGGTCATCGCCGAGGACCTCTTCCCCTTCGGTGGCACGGGCTGCTACGGCGAGCACTTTCTGGACGGTCGGCCCAATGGGTGGGTCTCGGACCCCGGGGCGTGGGGCCTGGCCCTCCGCCTCATGGCCCGGGAGCTGAGCCTCGCAATAGCCGATGCGGGCACCGCCGGACCGGGGGATGAGGGGGTCCAGTTCCGCCAACACGTGGAGTGGGCTCGCCTGGCCAAGGCGGTGCGGAACGTCCGGATCGAGCCGGACGGCCTGCGAGTCAAGTCCGGGCAGGAGCTGGCAGGCGGGCCGGTAACCATCGAGGCGACGGTCTCCGTATTCAATGAGACCCCGCAGCCGGTCGAAGGCCGCCTGGTCCTGGCGGAAGCGCCGGAGGGTTGGTCCGGGCCTGAGTCGGGCGTCGAACTCGAGCGGTTGAACCCCGCACGACGGACGCGGCGGGCGATGCCGATCCGTGCGGACTCGGTGATCCCGAACGTGGATGGCCTGGTGCCGGTGCGGCTGGCCCTGCAGTGGGGTGAGGAAGAGTCGCGGGCCGACGGCCGGCTGTGCCTGGTCATTTCACAGCGTCTGGCCCGACCGATCGTGGTGGACGGTCGGCTCGATGATTGGCCCCTCGGAGCGGGTAACGTGGCGGGCGACTTCGTGCTCGTCGGGGCCCTCGACGTACCCAAACAGGGACGGGTGAGCCCGGATCGGCCTTCACAGCGGACCAACGTCTTCGTCACCCATGACGCGGAGGCTCTTTACCTGGGCTTTTACTGCGAGGACGACCGATTGGCGGAGCGGCGGGTGGCGTGGGACAACCATGTCCGCTACGACGAACTCTGGCCGACCGGTGACGACCTGGTCGAAGTCCTGCTGGACCCGACCGGGCGGGCGGTGGACCCCGGGGCGCTGCTGCACATCGTGGTGAAGGCCAACGGCGCGGTGCTGACCGAACGGGGGCTTGGCTGCCTGTCGGACGTGGCGCCGCACGGGGACTGGCCGGCCAACGTGCTCGCCGCGGTCGACGATCGTTCGCACCCCGACCGCTGGACGGTCGAGATTCGCATTCCGCTGGCGGCTCTCGATTCGCGAGCGGAGATCCTGGGCGTCAACTTCGCTCGTTTCCTGCCGCGGCTGGGCGAATACTCCTCCTGGTCCGCCGCCCGCCGCCACCTCTACAGCCCGGTCACCCTCGGCAACCTGCACCTGCCCTGAAGAATCGGGCCTGCCCCGGCCGCCCGGGAAACGAAGGAGGGGTCACGTTAACTGTTCCGGGCTGCGGCGCTGATCGCGTGCCGCAACGCGGAAAGTCAACGTGACCCCTTCTTGAGCAGAACCTCCTGGACGGCGGGCTACAGGTTCATCTGGAAGCGGAGGCCGTAGACGAGGGACACGTCGTGGGCGTCACTGCCGCCGGGATTCATGATGATCTGGAAGTCCGGCGTGATGTGCAGCCAGGGGGCGATCTCGATGTTGTAGTACAACTCGACGCCCTGCTCCGAGTGGAACGCCGGGGGCAGGTCGTTGCTCAGGTCGATGAAGTAGTAGCCGACGCCGAAGGTATCGTTGTCGCGTTCGGGGATGACGCCCTTGCCGCCGACGCCGAGGCTGTAGAAGTAGTTCACCGGGTTGGCGTTCTCCCGGGCCCAGCCGAACCGCCCAAAGAGGCCGACGCCCTGGGTGGGGTCCTCGGCCTCGGTGTAGAGATACTGGTCGAAGTTGTAATAGAGCATCGTGTTGTCGGGATTCTGATCGTAGGGCAGATAGGGCATGAGGAACTCGAGCATGGCCGGGGCGTACTTCATGAGCAACGGGCCGGTCTCGCGGAAGGGGCTCACCGGGTAGAGCTTGTTGGTATCCATGGATGACCAGGCAAAGCCGATGCGCTGGGTGCCGGGCAGGTCGAACGGCTTAATCTTGAAATCCCACTCGTGGATGACCGTGGTATTA
>CAZEEJ010000049.1:0-31116 GCA_964511155.1 uncultured Planctomycetales bacterium
CCGTGATGTAGGTCCGCGTTTTGGGGATGCCATAGACGTTGCAGAAGTGCCGGCAAGCGGTGGCGGAGGCAACGATCATCGGCGCGTCGATGCTCTGCGGCCAGGGATAGCTGGGCGTGGCCTCGTGCTCGACGCCGATCGAACGCGAGTTCATGTAGCCGGTCGTCCAGGCTCGATGGGCGATCCGCACCATCTGAGTTATTTGGCCGTCGCTTTGGCGAATCACAAAGTGGGAGCTGGTTTCGGCGGCGCAGTTTTTGAACCAGGAGATGGTCCCCGCATACGTCCCCGACCCGATCCAGTGGTTGATCCAATGGTCGATGGCGGTGCCGTAACGGGTGGTCTCATAGTTGCAGGAAGCCGCCGGGTTCCAGATCGCCGGGCCGTAGTCGTCCGACTCGACCGCCAGGCCATCGTCCTCAGGCCCGATGAGGGAAAGGTCGACGGACTCGGCGGGCAGGTCGATCTGCATACCCAGGTTGTTGCCCGCGCCGGCCCCCTCGGCCAGAACCTCGTAATAGGTCCGGGCCTGCTTCGCCTGGACCTCCGGGTTCAGACCGCTGAACAGCTTGAGGGCCTCCCAGTAGTCTTCGAGCGACTGCGCCTGGCCCACAGTGGTCTCGGCATACTTGGCGATCACCGCCGCCCCACCGCGAATATTGGCGATGGGGTCGGTCATCAACTGCTCGATGGTGTAGCCCGTCAGCTTGGCCGCGTCCACGAGCGTCTGGCTGTCGCTGTTGTTCACCAGGTGCATGATACCGTAGCCGTAGTCCACCGTCGGGCCGGTATGTACCCAGCGGGACTCGACGAAGCCCACGACTTTGAGGATCGACGCGGGCACGCCGTAATCTGCGGCCGCTTCCTCGAATGCCGCCTCGAGCGCGGCCTGGTCGGGGTGCGGTGCCCGTAACGCGATGCGTTCGGTTTCGACGTGATCCGCGTGGGCGAAAACAGTCGTGGCCCCTGCGCCCAGCAAACCCGTCAGCACGACCGCACTCGGAATCCACAGGCGGTACCACAAAGACGATTGCATGAGCTGACTCCTTAGAACTTGATGATGTAGAACGTGGCCAGATACGGGTTGAGCAAGCTGAAGGCCTGCCCGCCACCTGTGGGGTTGGTGGTGAAGTTGTGGGTGTGCCCGCGGCTGTTCACCCCACCTTGGATCCCCGTGGGATAGGCGTTGAGCCCGGTGCAGTCCCCGTCCCAGGTGGCCCGGGTGCCGGGACCGCCCGTGCCGCAGTTCGCGCTGGCGTACATCTCGTGAGTGTGATTCTGGCTCTCGCCGCCGGTGGTGCCGGTGTGCGTGTGCGCGGGCATCTCCGTCGTGGCCAGGACGCGCGTCGCCTGGCCGCCGGCGGCGGTCAGGGCGCCGGTGACGTTGGTCTTGGGCACACCGGCGTCAGTCTGGCGGGCACCAATGGGGAAACGATCGCGCAGGTCCGGCAGGTTGAAGTTGTCGCCACTGCCGCCGTAGGCGTAACCGATCGCCTGGAAGAGATCGCCGTAGGTGAGTTTGCTCACCAGGGAACCGTCGCAGATCAGCCAACCCGCCGGGGCGGCCGAGCCTGCGTAGGCCATGATGGCTCCGGACGGCACACCGACGTTGGCGGCCAACTTGCTTGCGGTCACGGACCCATCGGCCACCGTCATGGCATAAGGGACCGCGCTGAGGGTGTGGTCGGGGGACAACTGCTGCCAGTCGTGCGTGCCGTCATTGAACCACACCCGCAGGACCAGGTTGCCGTCGGCGAACAGACCCGGTGACACGGCCGTCATCGGGGCGGCCCCGAGGGCGACGCTGTACACGCCGTCGGTCACCGGGAGGGTTACCCCGTCAGTGGGCTCGCCGGTCTGCGTGGGCGGTTCGACGTTGCTGCCGTCGTTGGTCCAGACATTGTTCCCGGTGTCGGGATCGACGATGGCGAATTTGAACTGCCCCTGGCCGGTGAAGCGAGCACCATCGACGGAGACGACTCCCTGATGGTTGATCTGGGCAGGGACATCGGACGCGGCCCCCAACCCAGTCACCAGCGGCACCAGGCCGGGCACGAAGAGCATCGCCCCGCCGTACACGCCCATGGCCATGAACCCGATCGCTGCAACAATCCCGACAGATCGCAACATCGCACCATCCTCCGCTTTTGTGCCTAATACTTGACGATGTAATTCAAAACCGTACACGGTTGGATGACATTATGGGCGGCACCGCCGCCGGTATTGGAGATGGGGGCGGTGTGCGGTCCGTAGTATCCGCCCGTCCCCTGGACCTGGGAGTAATTGCTGCCCGCGCCGCTGTTGACAATCGTCGTGCCGAACTCGAGAAAGACGCCATGTTTATGGGACGGCATCTCGTTGATCGTCAGTGTGTGGGTTTCTTCACCGAGCCAGGCTCCGCGGTTCCGAACGGCCAAGGCTGCCCCGCCGGTCGGCTTGCCGGTTCCGGAGGCTCCGCCGCCCGTGCCGGTGCCGGCCCCCATCGCCACGCGACCCCGCAGGTCGGGCAGGCTGAAGGTCGTGCTACCATCACCGGCACCGTAGGTTGTCCCGATGGCGGCGAAGAGCGCCGCGTAGGTCGTCCTGGAGACATCCGAGCCGTCGCATAGCAGCCACCCGGAGGGGGCCGCGGACGCGGCCGTGGCGACAACCGTCGCGACCGGCACGGTGGCCACCTCGGGAGCCAGCTTGGCCGAGGTTACCGCGCCGCTCGCCAGCTTCGTGGTGGTTACGGCCTCGTCCGCGATGGCCATCGCATAGGGCACGGCGCTGAGCGTGTGGTCGGGGGACAACTGCTGCCAATCGTGCGTCCCGTCGTTGAACCAGACACGCAGGACGAGGTTGCCGTCGGTGAAGAGGCCCGGTGCAATGGCGGTCATCGGGTCGGCCCCGAGAGCCACGCTGTACACGCCGTCAGTCACGGGCAGGGTTACTCCGCCGGCCGGCTCACCGGTCGGAGTGGGCGGGTCGATCGCGCTGCCGTCGTTGGTCCAGACATTGTTCCCGGTGTCGGGATCGACGAGGGCGAATTTGAACTGTCCCTGGCCGGTGAAACGGGCGCCCTCGACAGAGACGACACCCTGGTGGTTGATGTGCGCGGGGACATCCGACGCCACCCCCAGCCCAGCCACCATCGGCACGACCGCGGGCAGCATCAGTAACATACCGCCGCATACCCCGCCGGCCGCCAGAGCGGTCACCGCCAACGTTCCAAGCCACCGCCACATGAGCCGTACCTCCATCGCCCTGATCGGCACACGCAAGCCCGCAGGACACGAGGCCATCGCCCCGCGCGCTTCCATTGGCCAGTTCCATGCTTGATGAGCCGGATATGTTGGCACTCCAATCACGTGCGGACGGCACATGACAGGTTGAGGTCTTCGCGCGAAACTTGCCAGATCCAGTCCGAACGGACTGCCCCTGGTCACGATGAGCCTGATTCAACTCCGCACACTCAACCGTAGTGGGCTATTGTACCGCCGCGGCGATCGTTGCGTCAAGCGGTATCCGAAGTCGCGGGAGGCACCGGTTATCGAGCTTGCGGGAGGCTTGCGGCGGAGCGGCGTTCTGACGAGCGGCTCAGCGTCGCAGGTCCCTGAAAGCGCGGAGGCATCTCTCCCGACACCGCCTGCGATCGAGGCCCAAGCGGGGGTACTTCGGGCCGAGCGCTGCCAGAGCGTCCGGGTCGTGCAGAACATTGGCCGGCACGCCCGCGAGTTCGGGCACGAAGCGACGGATGTAGTCGCCATCGGGATCGTATCGCCTGCTTTGGTTGTACGGGTTGAAGATACGGAAGTACGGAGCCGCGTCGGTCCCCGTAGAGGCCGACCACTGCCAACCGCCGTTGTTGCTGGCCAGGTCGCCGTCCACCAGGTGCCGCATGAAGTGCCGCTCGCCCCATCGCCAGTCGATGAAGAGGTCCTTGGTCAGAAACATGGCCACGATCATCCGCACGCGGTTGTGCATCCAGCCGGTCCGGGCGAGCTGGCGCAAGCCGGCATCGACAATGGGCACCCCGGTACGTCCGTCGCACCAAGCCCGGAATTGGCCTTCATCCTCCCGCCACGGGAGTTGATCGGTTTCCTGGCGGAATGGTTTGTTCGTGCAGATCCGCGGAAAGCCGATGAGGATGTGGCGATAGAATTCCCGCCAGATCAATTCGTTGATCCAGGTCGTCACGCCGGGAGCCCCGCCCTGCAGGCTTGGGCCGCATGCCTCCATCGCGGCGGCGAAGCACTGCCGGGCGGACACGACACCACATGCGAGGTAGGGCGAAAGCTCGCTGGTGCCCGGTTCGGCGGGTAGATCCCTTTTCATGTGATAATCGCCCGCCCGCTTCGAGAGGAAGCGACTCAACCTCCCCTGGGCCTCCTTCTCGCCTTCCCTCCACAGGTCAGCGCCGGCCGACCCCTTAAAGCCGCGAAGCGACTTCGGCACGGGGTCCGGCTTGATGCCCGTTGACTTCTGTTTGCGGGGTCTTGCGGAGACAGGAAGCAGGTCGCCTCGATCGGCCGCCTCCAGCCAACTCCGCTTGAACGGGGTGAAGACGGTGTACCAGCCGCGCGCGCGAGTCTTCAAGCGTGACACGTCCAGGATCGTCTGATCGACGAAGGCGTGTACAGCCAATCCCGCCTTCTCGAACAGCCTCCGGGCCTCGTCGTCGCGTCGTCGTTCATCCAGCTCGTGCTCCTGGTTGAAAAACAGCGCGTCACACCCGTGCCTCCTGGCAAGGTCCAGGATCTTTCGAGGAACCGCCGGGAAGCGCGGTGTTTCGACCAGCAGCAGCGGGATGTTGATCTCGCTCAGGGAACGTGACAGTGCCCGGAGATTGCGCAGGACGAAGTCGGCTTTCATCGATCCCCAGTCATGGTCCGCCCATTGCTGAGGACACAGGGCGAAAACGCCAAGGACACCTTCGCTGGCGGACCGACACGCATGCGCCAATGCGGTGTTGTCGTCGATCCGCAGGTCGGAACGAAACCACATCAACGCACGCATGGAGTTCTCCACGGATCGGAACAACTTGGTCCTGACCGAGCCGACCGGGTCAAGCGGTGCGTTCCTTGATGGCCTCGGGATCACGGGCCATGCTGATGGCGGTGTCATAGGTGATTTCGCCCTGCTGGTAAAGATCGAGGAGGGCGTGGTCCATGGTGATCATACCGTATTTGCGGCCGGCCTGGAGCTCGGTGTAGAGCTTGTGCGTGGTGTTGTCGCGGATGTTGTGCCGCACGCCCTGGGTGCCGATGAGGATCTCGCAGCAGAGCACCCGCCGCCCGCCCTGGGCGCTGGGCAGCAGTTGCTGGGCGATGACCGCCTGGATGGTGTTGGAGAGCATGTAGCGCACCTCTGACTGCTGGCCCTCGGGGAAGGCGGAGACGACGCGCTGCATGGAGAGCACGGTGTCCGGCGTGTGCAGAGTGGCAATGACCAGGTGGCCGGTCTCGGCGGCCATGAGGGCAGTGTACATGGTCTCCGGATCGCGCATCTCGCCGATGCCGATGATGTCGGGATCCTGGCGCAGGACGTGCACCAGGGCCTTACTGAAGCTGTGCACGTCGGTGAGCAGTTCCTGCTGGACGATCACGCCCCGCTTGGAGGCGTGCGTGTACTCGACGGGGTCCTCCACGGTGACGATCTTCTTGCGGAACTCGGCGTTGATGCGGTCGATGAGGTAGTGGAAGGTGGTGGTTTTTCCGACGCCCGTCGGCCCGGTGATGATGATCAGGCCGTTGGGCTTGCGCGCCAGGTCATCGACCAGGGCCGGCAGGCGCAGTTCCTGCCGCGGGCGGATGATCGACTCGCTGAGCCGGATGGACAGCTCGGGACAGCCGTTGCGGTAATAGATGGAGACGCGGGCCCGGTCGGTCTCGCCGAACATGGTCGAGAAGCAAAGGGCCCAATCGGTTTCCAGGTGGCGGACCTGACTTTCGTTGAGCTTCTCGTAGGCCAAGGCGCGGGCCATCTCGGGGCTGATCACGTCGCCGCGCGCGGTGGTGATCTGCCCGTCGATGCGGAACAGCGGGGGCAGGCCGACGACAATGTGAATGTCGCTGGCCTCGTACTTTCTGGCCGCACGTAACAGGGTTTCGATATTCATGGACCTATCCGCAACCGGAGAATCCGCCCGAGCCAGTTGAAGAACGACATCCTGCCCACGGCGGCCAGCGCCTCGCGGGCTTCAACGTAATCGCCGCGTAATTCCAAACAGCGGTCATAACTGCTCCGGGCGGCAGCGGTCAAGCCCAGGGCGGCCTGGCAGTGGCCCATCGCGAACCAGACGTATCCGCACGCCGGCTCCATCTGCGCCGCCTGCCGCAGGTAGTAGAGGGCGTTGCTCGCCTTCCGGTAGTATTGATAGATGCGGGCGATCACCACGTAATCGAACCAGTCGGCGGCCGACTCGTTGAGCGACTTGCGGAAGCACTCGTCGAAGTGGCCCCGGCCGCGGGCGAGCAGGATCTCACCCCGCACCTGCCATCGCCAGGGCGAACTGCCCGGGGCCTGCATCGAGCCGTCGCTGCAAGTCATCGCCGCCTGGCTGTCCTTGAGGCGGACACACGCCTGCGCCTTGGCTGCGAGCAGATCGCCATTGTCCCGAAACAGCTCCAGGGCCTTGTCGCTCCAGACGCGGGCTTCGTGATACTCGCCCAACTGGACGAGCATCTGCACCTGGCCCACCCAGGCCGGCACCATCGCGCGGTTCTGATCCAGGCAACGGGTGTAGAAGCGCAGGGCTTTCTCGAACCGGCCCCAGCGGTACTCCTCCTGCGCCGCGGCCAGGTAGTGATGTTCGTCGAGCAGCTCGGCCGTCTGACGGCCGCGGATCACCGCCTCGCCGTCGTGCTCCTCGCGAAACTCCAGGTTGGCGAATCTGCCAGGCATCCGTCATCCTCACTGGACATGACCCAAACGCGACCACGGTTGAATCCTGAGAACCACCCGGCCCAGCACTTGGTCGAGGGGTATCCTGCTGAGGAGGCTGATGATGGGCCCGACGGTGACGTTACCGTGCAGGTTAAGCTTCACGCTGGACGGCAGGATCACCAACTCGTCGGCCTCGACCCGGAGTTCGAAGCTTCCCAGCCTGCCCAACGGCCCCAAGGGAGCCTGGTCCGCGGTCGGCGGCACGCCGTTGACCAGCAGTTGACCATCCTGCAGCTTGACCAGGTCGCCCGGCAGCCCGACCACCCGGTCCAGGCCTAGGCCTTCCGCCAGGAGGTAACCCTGCTGTGGAAGCTGGGCGGCCTTAATCTCGTACACGACGAGATCGCCGCGTGCGAAGTTGTCCGGCCGGGTCCACGGACCGTTGAACAACACCGCGTCGCCGTCCTGCAACACCGAATTGGCCATCATGCCCACCAGCGGCAAGGGGGCGTAGACTTGGGCTCCCAACTGCCCCACCGGCCGATAGAGTCCCACATATAACCCGCCAAACAAAGCGATCCCCATGGCCATCCGGCCGAACAGGCCGAGGCCCGACCGAATCGCACCCAGCAGAGACAGAACGGCGTTGGCGTGCAGGGACACCGTCAGCATGATGAACCACCAACCGGACGGCGCCCCCAAAGTCACGACCGATGCGGCAATCAGTATGCCCCAACCCGCGAGGATCAGCCGCCCGACCAGCCGATGCCCGCGCACCAGGTGGCCCAGGCCCGGCACGATGGAGAGGAAGACCGCGGACCAGGGGACCCGGCCGTCGCCGAGGGCGGAGCGGACGCCCGCCCCGAGGCTGCCCAGCGCACGCTGCGTGAGTCCGGACTGCGCGTACCACAAACGTCCCAGGCGGTTCTGAAGCCTGAGCCCCGACGCCCGCGGCGGAGCCACCGCGACGGCGCCGAACTCGAGCCGGCTCTGGCAGCGGGCACAGAGCTGCATGCCCGGGATGTTTTCCAGTCCGCAGTTCACGCACTGCATCAGTGTTTCCCTCGCGAAGCGGTCAACGCGCTGATGGGCTCACGTCGCGAACAGGTGAACATGCTTATGAATCCACGTCGCGACTGGCTTATGGATTCACGTCGCGAAGAGGCAAGCACCTCGTACACTTTTCACGCAATCCCGCACGCCCACATAGTCCGCAATCCGTGATCTGAATCCGCGATCCGCGATCTGTACTCTGCAATCTGTGATCTGTAATCTGCAATTCTTCATTCTTCATTCTCCATTCTTCATTCTTCATTCTTCATTCTGTCTTCTGTCTCCTGTCTCCTGTCTTCTCTCCTCACCCCGTCGTCCGCGTATGGATCCGCACCTTGCTTTCCTGGGCGTAGAAATCGCTGGTCAACTGACGCTCGTCCTCGCGGCCGACGATCTCGCGGATGAGGTCGGCCATCTCGACGCAGCGCTCGCCCTGGACACCCTTGATGTGCACCCGCATTTTGCCGTTTTTGCGGATCGTGATTTCAAACTCCGGTCGTTCCATGTGCCGTTACCTCCCCGGCCGATCGGCCGCTAGAGACGCACCCGAACCTGGATGGACTGGTCCGCGAGCATCTGCTCCTCGACAATGCTGTAGTTCCGCTGCTTGAGCTCGGTCATGAGCTTGTGGTAGGCGAACTGCTGCACGACCCGGCCGGCGACCTCTTCGCCCATCGCCCGCAACTCGTGGTCCGACTGCCTGGTGCCGGTCACGCACACCGTGCACGCCCCGCGCTCGTCCAGGCCGATCGCGATGCTCACGTCATCCTTCTGGATGACGATCTTCTGCCCAGGGGCCATCGCCTCGGCCACGATTTCGCTGTGCTCAATCTCCGTCTCGACCGTTTTTTTACGGCTCGCCCGCGGCTCCGCCAGCGTCTGACCGGCCACCGAGAAGCCCATGGCCGTCGCCGCCCCCGCCACCGCCGCGGTAATGGCCGGCCAACTCGACACCACCAACGGCGTCAGCACCAGAATCGCACCCATGTCCAATCCTCCCATTCAGTACTCAGTACCCAGCACTCATCACCCATGATTGGGTCACATCTCCAGCTTGCGCCGCAGGTGGCCGGTCGCGTCATCGTCCCGCCGCGAGGCATACCGGGCCCGCCCGTCCGCCCAGGAGCGCAGGGCGGAGATGCCCTCGTGCATCGTCTTGGACAGCGGGACCGTTTCTCGGATGCTCTTGACCACGTCCGCCGTCTCCAGGTCCTTGGCCAGGTAGAACACGTCGTACAGAGCGCTGATCACCGCCTCCTCGATCTCCGCACCGCTGAAGCCATCGGAAGCCTCCACAAGCTGGGCGAGGTCGAAGGTCGCCGGGTCGCGCCCGCGCTTTTTCAGGTGGATCTCGAAGATCACCCGCCGCTCCTCGGCGTTGGGCAGGTCGACGAAGAAGATCTCGTCGAGCCGGCCCTTGCGGAGCAGTTCAGGCGGCAATTGCGAGATGTTGTTGGCCGTGGCTAAGACGAAGACCGGCTTCTGCTTCTCGCTGAGCCAGGTCAGGAAGGTGCTCATCACCCGGGCGGTGGTGCCGCCGTCCGTGTTGGCCGAGCCCTGCGAGCCGGCAAACGCCTTGTCGATCTCGTCCGCCCAGAGCACCACGGGGGCGATACTCTCGGCCACGCTGATCGCCCGGCGGATGTTCTCCTCGGACGAACCCACCAGGCTGGCGAACATGCGGCCCATGTCGAAGCGCAACAGGGGCATGTTCCACATACTGGCCACCGCCTTGGCGCACAGGCTCTTGCCGCAACCCTGCACGCCAACCAGCAGCACGCCTTTGGGGGCCGGCAGCCCGAACTGCCGGGCCTTCTCCGAGAACGCCAGCGACCGCCGACCCAGCCACTCCTTCAAGTGTTCCAGGCCGCCCACGTCCCCGATCCGGATCCCCGAGGCGTAGTATTCCAGCAGCCCGCTCTTGCGGATGATCTGTTGTTTCTCGGAGAACACCACCGCCACGTCGCTGGCGTCCAGCCGGCCGTCCTGCACGATCGTCTTGGCGAAGACGTTCTCCGCCTCCTGCAGCGTGAGCCCCATCGCCGCCTGGGTCAGTTTCTCCCGCGAAGCGTCGTCCAGCTCGATGGTCACCTTCGCGTGGTCCGCCACGTCCGCACAGATGCGCTTGAGCAGGCTCTCGAAATCAGCGGCGTCCGGAAGCGGGTAATCGAGTACCGAAACGTCTTTCTCCAGCTCCGGGGCGACCTCCAGCAGCGGCGCGGTCACCACCAGCGTCTTGTAACTGTCGCTCAGGGCAACGGCCACCTCGCGGAGCTTGCGCACAACGGCGACGTTCGCGTCCCGGGCACGCATGAACGGGTGAAAGTCCTTGAACAGATAGATGGCCGGCTCTTTGTGCTCGATCACCGCATCGAGGGCCTCGACCGGGTCGGCCATCCCTTTGCTCCGCTGGGCCTTGTGGAGGGTCCCGGATTTGTACAGCCCCGCGGTCACCGACCAGCAGAACAACTCCTTGTTGCGCCGGGTGGCGATCTCCCGCAGATGCCGTTCAACCCGCATCTCCTCCCAGGTGATGACGTAGATGATCGGGTAACGGGCGCGGATCAGGACGGCCAACTCGTCACTGGCCGCTTGCCGTTTGCTCCGGGGTCGTTGAGCCTGGGCCGTACTCATGTGGAGGCCTCCACCATAATCGAGGCGAGCAGCTCTCGCCGGGCCACGGACAGGGCCTGCGGGCTGATCGCCGCCGCCACGGGCAGGAGTTCCGGCGTCAGTTCGTGGAAATACACCCGCCCGTCGACGCCGATGGTGATCGTCGCCGCCGCCGGTGCAGGCATCGACGAGGCGCATTCATGGTGTGGCACCGGACCTCGGCGAGCTCGGTCGAGCCGCGTCTCGCCGGTGCAGGGGCGGTGTGGCACCGGCGTCTCGCCGGTGCACGAGGTAAGCTCATCTCCCGCCTGCACCGCTCCAGGAGCGGTGGCACACGGCGCGATGTGGTGTGGCACCGGCGTCTCGCCGGTGCAAGGAGGCAGCTCATCTCCCGGTCGCACTGCTCGAAGAGCGGTGGCACACGGGACGACCTCCTGCGGCGGTTGCTTATGCTTCTCGCCAGCCATCGATATCGGTACTCCAATCCAGGTTGGAGGCGGCCAGATAATCCAAGGCAGCCGCAATCTCCGTGCGTCCATTGAGTCGGCCCAGCAGCGGGTCCGAAGCGGCCCGCCACTCGGGCACATAGCTGGTCAGCAGGCGGAACCGCACGTTGGGCAAATGCCGCGACAGCCACTCCACCACCGGGCGGAAGCAGCACTCCACGTGACCCGGCATCAGCAAGTGCCGAACGCGCAGATCCGACTGCATGGCCATCCGCAGCAGGTTGCCGGTGACCTGCTCGACGTAGCCGCACACCCGGGCCAGCCGCTCGGCACAGCGGTCGTTGCCGAACTTGAAGTCCGCCACGTAAACGCGGATCACGCCGGCCAGCAGATCGAGCACCTGGTAGCTCATGTAGGCGTTGGTATCGAGGGCCAGAGGCAAGGGTCGCCCGGCGGCGGCGGCCAACTGCAGGATCGTGTGGGCGTGCAGGCTGGGCTCGCCGCCCAGCAGGTGGATCGACCTGCCGCCGCCGTCCAACCAAGCGGCCCACTCGGCTGCCACACTGGCCGGTTCGACCTTCCGGCCGATCCGCGGCGCGAAGCAGTCCGGAGCCGAGTTGCAGAACCGGCAGCGGAAGTTGCAGCCGCCCAGGTACACACGCAGCGCGGGCACCAGATCCAGGTCCTCGGCGTAGCTCGTGTAGGACTTGAAGCACCAGGTCTCGGCCCCCAGCCGGCAGGCCGCGGGGCGCCCCGCCAGCCGGTCCACGCCGCACCGCAGCCCGCAGAAGGTGCAGCTTTGCAGCCCCGCCAGGGCCGTTTGGACACGCTCATCCAGCGAGGCCGCCCCCCCTTCCCCGGGCGCCGACGCACGGTCCGCGACCAGCGGGCCCAGCAAGCCATCGGACAAGTCGGGTACCATGTCGCCGCTCCGCGCCGGGGCACGCCACTCCAGGCGCACATCCCGCCCCGGGGCCGACGGACCCACCGCCGCCCCTATCTGTTCTTGTGACCCGAGAGCTGATTCTTACAGCCTCAAGGCGACCGAAATGGATCCGGCATGCGATCGTAAGAGCTGATCTGTCCAAAGATTGCGCAGTTTCCACAGCGCGGGCTCTGCCCACAGCCCAGAGGAAATCTCACGCGGAGGCGCAGAGGCCGCAGAGAAACCCAGGAACCGCTTTCTCTGCGGTCTCTGCGCCTCTGCGTGAGCCATCGTCTTGTCAGGAAGACAAGTTGTGACGGACATGCTCGCCAGGTTCAGCGGTCAGGTTCGAAACAGCGATCGAAACCCTTCCTGCATGAAGTGCTCGTCGAACGTGAGTGCGTCCGTCAGGCCCAGTGCTCTCATGCTGTTCATGGGTATCGCTTCGGCAAGCCGTACAGGTAGTGATCGTGCTCCGCCGCGAGGTCGCTCGGCAGCTTATCCAGATCGTCTGGCGACAGATCGCGCATCAGATCCTGAGCCACCTTCCAAATCGGTGGCCGCGCCGATTCGCCTTCGGAACTTGGGATCGTATCGGGTGGAGTGCCAAGCGTATCCAGGAGAATGATGACCTCCGCCTGGTGGCCCGCCAGCAACTGGTCAGAGGTAACCTCCACTCGCCCACCAGACTGGACGGTGACAATCTGTTTGACCGCTCTGACCATGAGGCAACTCCCGCGAACCGCCCAGACATCGGCATCGGCAGGCATACCCGTATCCCCTCCAGAGCGCGGCCCAGCCACTTCATGCCTACAACTACGCATATTTTACCCTGCTCTTGGGACGGGAACAAGACTACCTTTTCTTGCCCGCCTTTTTGCCGGCGGCGAGCCATTTGCGGAGGGCGGGCAAGGGCTGGGCATTGACCACGCGGTCGGCGGTGGCCCAGCCGCGGCGGGCGGTCTGCACGCCGAGAGCCATCTGCTCGAACTGCTCGATCGCGTGGGCGTCCGTGTTGATGCAAAGCCAGCAGCCGGCCTCCATCGCCTGGCGCACGTGCAGGTCCTTGAGGTCCAGCCGCTGCCACGCGGCACTGACCTCCAGCGCGGTGCCTGTCCGGGCGGCGGCCTCGAAGACCCGCTCCCAGTCGAGATCCATCGCGTCGCGCCGGTTGATCAGCCGGCCCGAAGGATGCCCGATCACGTGCACGTACGGACAGGCCATGGCGTCCACCGTCCGCCCGGTGACCCGGTCGCGACTCTGGCCCTGGGCGGAATGCACGCTGGCGACCACCCAGTCCAGCTCCGCCAGGACCTCCTCCGGGTAGTCCAGGGAACCATCGGAGAGGATATCGCACTCGACACCCGCCAGGACGGCGATGCCCTTGAGCCCCTTGGCGGCCGCGCGGATCGCGGCTACGTGCTCGAGCAGCCGTTCGGTCGACAGGCCGTTGGCGATGACGGAGCTGCGCGAATGGTCGGTGATGGCGAGGTAGCTGTACCCGCGGGCCTTGGCGGCGGCGGCCATCTCCTCGACGGTATTCAGGCCGTCGCTGGCCCGGGTGTGCACGTGCAGGTCGCCGCGAATGTCCTCGAGCTTCAGCAGGCCGGGCACTTCCCCCCCGCGCTCGATCTCTCCGCGGTCCTCGCGTAGCTCGGGCGGCATGTACGCCAATCCGAGCCGGCGGTAAATATCCTCCTCTTTGCGGCCGGCCAGCAGCTTGTCCCCGTCGAACAGGCCGTACTCGTTGAGCTTCCAGCCCTTGCGAACGGCCAACTCGCGCAGCCGCACGTTGTGCTCCTTCGATCCCGTGAAGTATTGAAGGGCCGCACCAAAAGACTCGGCCGGCACCACCCGCAGATCCACCTGGATCTCCCCACCCTCGGGGTTGGGCAGCAGAATGGAGCCCTTCGTCTCGCCGGCGGCACGCACGCCGGTGGCCTCGGGCAGGCTGGTGAACGCCGCGACGACGGCCCCGCCGTCCTTCGCCTCGCACAGCAGGTCCAGGTCGCCGATGGTTTCCCGCCCGCGGCGCAGCGAGCCCGCCGCCTCGACGCGTTTGACGCCGGGCAGGGCTTCGAGCTTCTCGCTGATCGCCGCGGCGATCATGCGGCCGATGCCCAGGGGAATCCGGCCGGATGACTGGGCGAGAAAGGCGATGCCCTCGGTGATCTTCTCGACGCTCCTGGCCCCGAAGCCGGGCAACGCTTCGACCTTGCCGGCCGCGATAGCCGCCTCCAGATCCTCCACCCCGGCAATGTGCAGCTCGTGGTACAGGAGCCCGACCTTCTTTGGTCCCAGCCCGGGAATGGCCAGCAGCTTCAACAGCCCCGCCGGCAACGAAGCCAGCAACTCCTCGTGCAGCCCGATCTTGCCTTTTGCCAGGTACTGCTCAATCCGCTCGGCCATCCCCTTGCCCACTCCGGGGATCTTCTGCAGTGCTCCCTGTTCGGCCAATTCCGCCACGTCTTCCGTCAGGCTCTCGATGGACCGGGCGGCCTTGCGGTACGAGTTGATGCGGAACCGGTCCTCGCCCTTGATCTCCAGGAGGTCCGCAATCTGCTCAAACACTTTGGCGACTTCTTGATTCAGCATAGCAACTACGCTCACATCCTTCGCAGAGTCCAACCACTCCCGTGTGGTGTGGCACCGGCGTCCCGCCGGCGCCTGGGTGGCCCATCCATCGCAACGCGATGGGTGGGCTCACGATGATGCGGATGGAGGAAGGTCTCCTGCTCGAGCGACCTTTCCCGCGCCTTCGATCATCGCCAGCCCACCCTTGCTGCGCAAGGATGGGCCACCCGGCCTAGGCGATGATAGAGTTTCAGGCGCCGGCCGCCACGGGGGGCGGCCGCTACGGGTTTGACACTTCTACCACACGAACCGTATTATACCCGCACGGATGAAGCCCGGGGGGGCAGATCGGACAGCGCCTCAATGATCCTCACACTGACAGAACTGGCGAGTTTCTGTACCTCGCAGGGTATCCCCTGCAAGGTTGACGGTGATCCGTCAGCACAGGTCAGCACCGTGGCCACGCTTGAGGACGCCCGGGAAGGCCAGATCAGCTTCCTGTCCAACCCCAAGTACTTGGGGCAGTTGGCGACGACCCGGGCATCCGCCGTGCTGGTCCGGTCGGATGTTGAGTCCCCGCGACCCATGAATCTCATCCGTACGCCTGATCCGTACGCCGCGGTCACCGCCGCGATCGTGCGGCTGCATGGCCACCGGCAGCCGCCACAGTGGGGTATCTCCCCCGAGGCCCACGTCGCCCCGACGGCCCGGCTCGGTCGAAACGCCAACATCGCCCCCAACGTGCACATCGACGAGGATGTGCAGATCGGGGACAACGCGACCTTCTACCCCGGGGTATACGTCGGCCGCGGCTGCCGCGTCGGCGACAACGCCCTCCTCTTCCCCAACGTCGTACTCTACGAAAACTGCATCCTCGGCGACCGCGTGACCATCCATGCCGGCAGCGTCATCGGTGAGGACGGGCTCGGCTACGCCCCCGTTGACGGCAAATGGGTCAAGATTCCCCAGATCGGCAACGTGGTCGTCGGCGACGACGTCGAGATCGGGGCCAACTGTACCGTGGACCGGGCGACGCTGGGCAGCACGCGGATCGGCGCCGGGACCAAGTTCAGTAACCTGATCGCCATCGGGCACGGCACGCGCATCGGCGAGGACTGCATGTTCGTTGCCCAGGTGGGCGTGGCCGGCTCGGTGCAGGTGGGCCGACACGTGACCGTGGCCGGCCAGGCAGGCATCGTCGGGCACATCACCATCGGCGACAACGCCACCGTCGGCGCCCGGGCCGGCGTAACCAACTCCGTCGAGCCGGGCGTCACCGTGCTCGGCGAACCGGCCGTCCCGATCAACGAATGTAAACGCCAGCTTGCCGTCGTCCAGCGACTCCCCGAACTCAAAAACGCCGTCAAACGCATGCGTCGCGACCTCGACCGCCTGATGAAACAGCTCGAAGAAAAGAACACCGAAGGCTGAGTCAACCGCATCGCGCTCATCGGATCCTGCTGCCTTCTTATTCTGCGTCCATCTGTGTGATCTGTGGGCAGACTCTTCTCCGAATGTTCCTTGCCCACAGATCACACAGATGCACACAGATGAACCTACGCGAGTCCGCTCCTGGGCGCCGGCTCTCACGATCGCGGGTCCGGCGTGGTAGAATGCGGCGGATGGACGGGCGGCGGGACAATCCGTTGGGGCTGATTGCCGGGGCGGGGCGATTTCCGTTTCTCGTGGCCGAGGGGGCCCGCCGGGCCGGTCGGCCGGTGGTTGCCGTGGGCCTGCGGAGCCTGACGGATGCGTCGCTTCGCGAGCAGGTCGATGCCTTCCGCTGGTCCGGCGTGGTGCGGCTGGGCCAGTGGATGCGGATCTTCCGGCGGTTCGGGGTCCGCGAGGCGATCATGGCCGGCTCGGTGCGTAAGGCGGACATGTACGGCCGTTGGCGGCTGCTGCGCTACCTGCCCGACTGGACGAGCGTCCGCCTGTGGTTCTTCGAGGTGGCGGACCGGCGAAACGACACCATCCTGCGGGCGGTGGCGGAGCACATGCAGCGAAAGGGCGTCACCTTGACCAACTCGGTGCAATACTGCCAGGACCATCTGCCCGGACCGGGCGTGCTGACCCGGCAGCAACCGTCGGCCGCCCAGCAGCGGGACATCGCTTTCGGTTGGCCCATCGCCAAGGAGGCAGGCCGCCTGGACATCGGCCAGTCGATCGCCGTCAAGGAGCAGGAGGTGATCGCAGTGGAGGCGATCGAGGGGACGGACCGCATGATCGAACGGGCGGGGCAGTTGTGCCGGCACGGGGGCTGGATGCTGATCAAGGTGGCCAAGCCGGCGCAGGACTTACGCTTCGACGTGCCCACCGTCGGGCCGGATACCATTGAGAACCTCCGGCGGCATGGCGGGGCAGCCCTGGTCTTTGAAGCGGGGCACACCCTGGTCATCGACCGCGAGGCTCTGGTCGCCGCCGCCGAACGGGCGGGGATCGTCGTCGTCGCCCACGCATCTTGAAAAGCCCATCCGCACGGCTATGCTGATCGTCGCGGTCGGCAACGCAGGCGAGGAACCCCATGGCCAGGCCACTGACGGAAGACGAGATCGCTACCGCGGAGAGCATCTTCCGGGAGTACCTGCACGACCGGGGGCTCAAGTACACCCCCGAACGCCGCACCCTTCTTCTGGAAGTCCTGAGCAATCCCGACCACTTCGAGGCCGAGCAACTGCTGATCAACCTCCGGCAGGCAGGCCAGCGGGTGGCCAAGGCGACCATCTATCGCACCCTGCCGCTGCTGGTCAATTGTGGGATCGTGCGGCAGGTGCAGTTTGGCGACAAGCTGACGCACTACGAACACGCCTTCGGGCAGAACCCGCACGACCACATGGTCTGCCGCCAATGCCGCCGGATCATCGAGTTCAGCAGCGAGGACATCGTACGGCTGCGCACGGTGATCGCCGCCCGCTTCCGATTCCACGCCACGTCACACCGGTTTCAGGTCAGTGGATTATGCTGGGAGTGCGTGCAGGCCCGGCCGGCAGGCGAGCAGCCCTTCGTCCCCCTGGACCCGGGGGGCGCAGAAAAAGCCGAACCGCCGACCCGCGTCTCCCCCCTGCCGCCCCGGCCCGACCGCGAACGCCGCTAGCACAGCGCCGCGTAGGTCAGCAGCGTCAGGACGAGGATCTTCACCTTGCGGTTGAAGAACTCTGTGATGACCAGCGTCCAGTCCATGTGTGCTTCCCCTCAGCCGCGTCCACATTGCGGCCTTGGACTTCTGCCGTCCGATCCTGCAACGCGCATTCCGGACCCGTTTTGCGCACCGCCGCGGGGCACACTGATCTAATTTCATGTCGCCACGTCGGTTACGAACACGAAGCCGTGGCCGTCACAATGGGAAGACTTTGCGGTCTGTAACGAGCTGTTGGCGGGCGAAGTCGGGCCGGCGGGCTTCCTGATCGGCGCAACATCCTTCCACTACGCCAGTTAGCCGACATGCGGCGGCCCCAGGCAGCCCGATGCGCGAACGCCACAGGAAGACACCGGGCGGGGCGTGTCCGTGGCGGCACCTTCTGTTCTTGCCGCGAGGCGGTCGGCGTGGAGCAGGACGTTGCACGGATCTCCGCGAAGCGGTAAACCTGTTGGCGAGGTTGTGCGGGAGGGCGGCGGCAGGCAGCGGGTTTCAACTCAGTGGAGGCACCGATGGACCGTTATCGCGTCAAGCCCGGGAAGCGTGTCGATCTGCGTGACTGGGACCCGAACGGTGCGGACGCCTTCGAGGGCGGGAAGGCCGACGGGCGGGAGGAACTGGCGGAGCTGGCCCGCAAGCTGGGGGCTTTGCAGGAGCTGCTGTACGCGGAGCACAAGCATAAGCTGCTGATCGTGCTGCAGGCGATGGACACGGGGGGCAAGGACGGCACGATCCGGCACGTGTTTCAGGCGGTGAACCCGCAAGGGGTTCGCGTGGCGAGCTTCAAGGGGCCGACGCAGGAAGAGCGGGATCGCGACTTCCTGTGGCGGATTCACCGGCAGGTGCCCGGTCGCGGCGAGATCACCATTTTCAACCGCAGTCACTACGAGGACGTGCTGATCGTGCGGGTGCGCGAGCTGGCGCCGAAGAGCGTCTGGTCGAAGCGCTACGAGCACATCAATGCTTTTGAGCAGATGCTGGCTGACGAAGGCACGACCATCCTCAAGTTCTACCTGCACATCAGCCATGAGGAGCAGCGGGATCGACTGCAATCGCGACTCGATGAGCCGGATAAACGCTGGAAGTTCGACCCCGCGGATATCGAGGAACGGCGGCTGTGGCCGAAGTACATCGAGGCGTACGAGGAGGTGCTGAGCCGGACGAGCACGGATTGGGCGCCGTGGCACATTGTGCCGGCCAACCGGAAGTGGTACCGCAATCTGGTGGTGGCGAGTCTGATCGTGGAGGCGCTCAAAGGGCTGGACATGCACTACCCGAAGGTGGTGATTGATCCGGCGATGACGACGGTGGAATAAGTCTCCTGGCACCGTCGCCGGAATGGCGGGGATCCGCGATTCAGGATTCGGTCAAACCTGGGCCGGCGCTGTGTACGGCACATGTTGAGCGTGGAACCCGGGACAAGGACGTTCGACCGCATGGCAGAACAGACACCCATTCTGCGGTTTGAGGGCATCTCCAAGCAGTTCGCGGCGGTGACGGCGCTGAACGCGGTGAGCTTTGCGATCCGCGAGGGAGAGTGCCACGCGCTGATGGGCGAGAACGGGGCCGGCAAGTCCACGCTGGGCAAGATTGTGGCCGGCATCCATCCGCCCAGCGCCGGGGTGATGTATCTGCGGGGCGAACCGGTGCGGCTGAACTCGCCATTGGAGGCGGTGCGGGCGGGGATCGGCATGGTGCACCAGGAGTTGTGCTTCTGCCCGAACCTGACGGTGGCGGAGAACCTGTGCCTGGGTAATCTGCCGCAACGGTGGGGATTCCTGGATCGCGGGCGGATGCGTTCGCGGGCCCGAGCGATGCTGGCGGAGATCGGGGCGACGATCGACGTGGACACGCCGATCGCGGCCCTATCCACGGCCCAGGAGCAGATGGTGCAGATTGCCGGGGCGGTGGGCACGGGGGCGCGGATCATCGTCATGGACGAGCCGACGAGTTCGCTGGCCTCGGCGGAGGCCCAGCGGCTGTTCGAGCTGATCGACCGGCTCAAGGCCCGTGGGGCAACGCTGATCTACGTCTCGCACCGGCTGGAGGAGATTTTCCGGCTGTGCGATTCGGTAACCGTGCTGCGGGACGGCCAGCACATCGAGACCTGCTCGATCGGGGCGGTGACCATGGAGCGGATCGTGCAGTTGATGATCGGCCGGTCGATCGAGGACTATTTTCCGGAACACCTGGGCGGGTCGCCGGGCGAGGCGCGTTTGCGGGTGGAGGGGCTGTGTTCGCCGGGTCGGTTCCGCGACATCTCGTTCAATGTGCGGTCGGGCGAGGTCGTGGGCCTGGCTGGCCTGGTGGGTGCCGGCCGGAGCGAGATCGCACAGGCCATCTTCGGGCTGGACCCGCAGGCCATGGGACGCATCTTCGTCCGCGGGCGCGAGGTGAACATCCGTTCGCCGCGGGAAGCCATGTCGCTGGGCATCGGGTTCCTGCCGGAGGACCGCAAGACGCAGGGACTGGTGTTGTCGATGGGCGGACGGGCGAACCTGACGCTGCCGATCCTGGATCGGCTGAGCCGGATGGGCTTCGTGCGGACGGGAGCGGAGCGGGCGTTGACGAAGCGGTACTTCGAGCGGCTGCGGGTGCGCACGCCGCACATGGACGCGGGGGTGTGGTCGCTCTCCGGGGGAAACCAGCAGAAGATCGCGATGGCCAAGTGGCTGGCAAGTGAGAGCGGTATCCTGTTGATCGACGAGCCGACACGGGGCGTGGACGTGGGGGCGAAGGCGGAGATCCACGCGCTGATCGACGATCTGGCGCGGGAAGGGGCGGCGATTCTGCTGATTTCGTCGGAACTGCCGGAGGTGCTGAACCTGAGCACGCGGCTGATCGTGCTGCGTGAGGGCCGGCAGGTCGGGGAGCTGCCGCGCAGCGAGGCGAGCCAGGAGGCGTTGATGCGGCTGATGGCCGGCGTGACAGGTCGTGCGGCGGGGTAGCGGGAACACGATCACAAGCGGTCTGTTTTCGTCGCGAAGCGGCAAGCCGGTAGCAGGGATTGTTTTCGTGGGCAAGAGGCAAGCCGGTAGCGAGGTTTTATTTCCGTCTTGAAGAGGCAAGCCGGCAGCAGCGATGGGTTCGCGAATCGGGCCTTTTTCATGGGACATGACTTTTCATGTGACACGGCGCGGGCCCGGTGGGCGTACGTGCTCGCGCTGCTGGGGAGCTTGATCGGCTGTGCGGGACCGCCGCGGCAGGCGGAGCCGGGGGCTTCCCCGCCGGCGGAACAGGTCGCTGACCGGCCGGGAACGGGTGAGCAAGAAACGACGACCGCGGCGGCCCCCGGGACGGCTGCGCCGGCGACGCGGGTGCCCGCGGAAGCCGCGGCGCGGGTGTCGATTCAACTCGGCGGACGGGAGGTCATGCAGATCCGGGCGGCCTTCGGTCGGTATCACCAGCAACCCGTCACCTACATGCTCACCGCATCCTCGGCGACCACGCAGCCCGAGGCGAACGGCGCGGCCGTCTACACGTTGCGGGCGACCTCGCCGGCCGATCTGACGCTCACCTGCCGCATCGTGTACGACCCGCCGGGAGAACGGGCGGAAGTCATCCTGTCGTCCGAAGGCCCGCTGCCGGAGGTCAGCCTGCTGATGAACACGCCGGGGCCGATGCTGCCGGTCCGGTTTCACCGCACGGAACAGGAGCGGATCATTCATTCCGTGCTGGGCCAGACGGCCCGGGGGCTGATGGATGGGCTGTACGACCCGCGGCTGGACGAGGCCATCGGGGTCGAGGGCGAGGTGACGTACCAGCCGATGGAGAACGGCACGGTGATCCTCGCGGTGCTGCGGCCGGACGGCCAGACGACGCGCACCATTGTGACGTTGACGCAGCATGCGCGTTTTCTGCAAGCCACGGCAGGACTGGTGCGGGAGGCGGGCGGCTACCCCCGACCGCGGGGCGCGGCCGCGGCGGGCTGGACGACCTGCGCATCCGCAGGGCCGACGGACGCCGACGCGATCGTGCGCGACATCACGTGGGCCGGTGAGAACCTGGCGAAGCTCGGCCTGAGCGTGCTGCAGACGGATGCGTCGGCCACGTCGGTCACGGAGGCCGCCGCGCGGGCACGGCTGACCGTGCAGCCCTGTCCGGCAGTGGAAGAGGCGGCGGCTGAAGTGTTGCCTCCGCCGCATTCGCAGCCTGAGATCACCCGGCATCTGGAAGGCGTGGCGCGCGGCCTGTTCCGCGGGTACTGGGGTCACGGCATCATCGGCCACCGGGAGTTGAACCCGCTGTGGGTGGGCGAACCGTTGACCCTGGAGCAGGCGCGGTTGTGGGCGAGCCTGGCCGGCCTGGGCGGATGCGGGATGATGGTGGCGGACCCGCTGCACACGCTACCGGCTGAGCGGGTGGAGGTGCTGGCCCGCGTGTTACCGCCGGCGCCGGTGCGGGCGGTGGACCTGTTTGAGCACGGCCTGCCGGGCTTGTGGAACCTCAAGATCGCGGCCCGGTTCGCCCAATGGGACGTGTTGGGCGTGTTCAACTGGTCGGGCGAGGCCGCCCGGCAGGAGATCTGGCTGGACCGCCTGCACATGGATCTGGACGGGCACCGGCAGTTTGCGGTGTACGACGTGTGGGAGGACTACCTGATCGCGGTGACGGAGCGGAAGTTCGCGGTGGACGTGGCGCCGACGGCGTGCCGAGTGGTGGCCATCGTGCCGCTCCAGCCGCATGGGCCAACGTTGCTGGGGAGCAATCGGCACATCACCTGCGGAGGCATCGATCTGGCGGACGTGTACTACAACCGCGAGACGAGCACGCTGCACGGGCGAAGCGAGGTGACCGCGGACCGGCCGTATGAGCTGCGGGTTTTCGTACCTTGCGGCGAGGAGAGTGTCGAGATCGACCGCGTGGCAGCGGGTGATCTGCCGGTACAGATCCGGCGGCACGGCCCGGTGTGCTGCGTCGTGCTGCACAGCCAGGAGACCCGTTGGATCGACTGGGCGGTGTCGTTCCGCAAGGCGTCGGTGCAATGCCGTCTGCCGGACGCTCCCGTGCGTGTGGAGGCCCGCCAGACGACCCGCGGTGTGCACCTGACGTGGCACGCCACCGATGACCGGGCGGCGCGGTACCGGGTGTATCGCGACGGTCAGCCGATCGGCGAGTGCGATCGCCCGCCGTTCCAGGACGCCGGGGTGCCGTATGACGTGATGTGCGGGTACCGGGTATCGGCGATCGACTGGGCCGGCGCGGAATCCGAGCTTTCGACCGAGTTGCCGTACCGGACACCGGTGCCGGCCAGCACCAACCTGACGCAGCTCGTACCGCTGTCCGTGCGGCGGGACGGTCTTGCCCTGGGCACGAACCAGAGCGTCGGCGGACGGGCGTTGCGGATTGGCGGTCGGCGCTACCGGCTGGGATTGGGGACCCACGCCAACGCCAACGTCCGTTACTTCCTGGGACAGGGATATACACGCTTCAGCGGCGAGGTGGGCATCGACGACGGGACCGAGGGGGCGGGCTCGGCGGTCTTCCGCATCCTGGGCGACGGCAAAGAGCTGTTCGTCAGCGAGGTCAAGCGAGGCAAGGAACGGGCCCAGACCTTCGAGGTTCCGGTGGCGGGGGTGATGGTGCTGGAGCTGGTAGTCAGCGACGCGGGGGACGGCACGGAGGGGGACCATGCGAACTGGGGGAACCCGTACCTGCGGACGGGACAGCGGCGCGGGGGTCGTGGCGGGCCGGCGGGCACGCCGGTGGGGACGGGGCCGGCGCGCGAGGAGGGGGGTTGTTCGATTGGTCTGGCGTTACAGGGGGTCGTGCGAAGCCGCAAGCGGCGGCGGGCGGGGGGGGGGTAGAAATCTGCGCTGGGGCGAGGGTATGATAGGCAAGGGGGTAAGGAAGCGTGCACCAGCCATCCAAGTATCCGGACGCAGTCAGGCCTATGGTCGGTTATCGGATCGCGCAACAACGCTGCGGCGTCCTCCTGCCCACGCTGCTGATGTGCGGCATGATGGCGGGCTGCGGTGAACTGGGGACGCTGCCGTTGGCCGGGGACGTGCCGGCGTTGGAGAGCGACGTCCTGGCGGTAGAGCTGCAGGAAGGCTACCCCGCGGATATCGGTCGGCCGTGCATCCTGCTCGGCGGGCCACGAACCACGACCCACCAAGCCTTGCTGGAGGAGCTGAACGGTTACCGGGCCGAGCAGGGACTCGCCCCGCTGGTGTATTCCAAGGTCCTGGAACAAACGATCGATGCCCACGTGAGCGACCTGTGGGAACGGGGTTTCTTCAGCCATACCAACCCGGACGGTGAGGGCCCCGGTGACCGGGCGGTGCGGTCGGGGTTCTGCCACACCTACGTCGGCGAGAACATCGCCGCCGGCCAAAAGAGCATCGCGCAGGTCATGCAGGCCTGGAAGGACAGCCCCAGCCACGACGCCAACATGCTGGAACCGGAATACGTCTACGTGGGCATCGGATTCTTCGTCGATCCCGCGGGGCGGCACTACTGGGGTCAGACCTTCGCTTACGAGCTGCCGTAGAATCAGTGCCCTGCGGACAGCTCCTCACCTTCAATCACGCGCGCGGCTTCGATGGTATCCTCGGGCAATTCCTGTTGGTTGCGGTCCAGGTAACCCATGGCCGCGAAGACGCCGGCCATGAGCAGATATCCCACCACGAGTGGATAGGCGGCATACGTGTACGCGCCGGGCAACGCGGCGGTCCCGATCAGCCAGTAATCTACCGTGTTGCCGCTCATCTGGTAGGCGTGCATGAGGCCGAGGAAGGTGCAGACCGCTCCGGCAACCGACCAGCCGGCGGCGGCGAAGAAGCGGCGGTCGATCAGGAAAGCGGACACCGCGGCGATGATCATACAGGTGAAGATGTACCCGCGTTCGAGGATGTGAAGGCCGTGGATGAGGAACCCGTTGACGTTGGCCTCGCGGCCGAGAAACGGGTGCCGGGATTCGAGCAGATCCTGCATGGTGGCGGCGACGGGACGTTGTGGGCCGGGGTCCAACGGGCGCTGTGGTCGGGTCGCAGCCTGGGTCGTGGCGAGCGGCGGGGGTGGCGCCGGGGCCGTGGCGGGAGCCGTGGCGAGGGGCAGGACGCCGGCGGCGGGGGCCAGCCCGGGCCGTTCGGTCGGGAACGACCCGGAATCCGGTGAGACGAGCCAGTCGGCGGCGGGGACGAACCGCAGGGAATAATCGACCGGATGCCGATTGGCTTCGATGAAGGCGCCGGCCACGAGGATGGCGCCCCAGGCGGCAATGGCGGGGAACAGGCCGATGGCCGCTGCCGGGGCGTGGCGGACGGGCGAGGTCTGGAAGGCCTGGGCGGTGATGACGACGCCGATCCACAGGACGATGGCGATGCCGGCCTCGAGGGGGACGGCCTTGCTGATGAGGGTAACGGTGCCCGTCAGGCAGATGGCAGTCATGAACAGGCCGTTGAGCGTGGAGTAGCCGGCCCTGGCTCCGAGGGCCTTCCAGCCGGGGTGGCCGATGTAGATGGTCGTCGGGAAGCAGCTCCCGAAGAGGGCGGCGGCGATGGTGCCCAGACCGTTGACCGCCAGGGAGGGACCGGTGGCGAAAACGTCGCCCCCCGCCTCGGCGGACTCGATGTTCTGCAGGCTGCCGATGACGTTGAACAGGCCCATGGGGATGACCACGGACAACAGGGTCAGGATCTGTTTGGGGTCCTCGGTGAGCAGGCTCCAGATGGCCGCACCGGCCCACTGCGGAAGGTACCGGTCCTTGTGAGCCCATGCCTCGCGGACCGCCTGGGCGTCCATGGGTACGTCCGTGGCGATGCCCAACATGGGCAGCAGCCAGGCCAGGCCCGTCCCCAGGGCCAGGGCGACCAGCCCGCCGGGCAGTCCAAGTGGGAACCGCGTGCGGGCGAAAAAGATCAAGAGCACGACCGCCAGCGGGGCCATGGCCACCAGCGGCCGCTGCCAGATCTGCAGGGCGAAGGTCATGGAGATGAAGGTGATGGCGATGCCCGCCAGGGTGCTCAGGAGGGCCGCCCGCGGGGTATTGCGGCGAATGCGTTCGGCCACGAACGCGCCGCCGAACTCGATGATGCCGCTGCCCAGACAGGCGATCAGCCCCAGTTGCCAGGCAAGCTCCGCGCTGCCCGTGCGGTTGTACGTTGGCATCATGACGAAGAAAACGTAGACCAGCAGCGACGGGGTGTTGATGCCGTAGGGGAGTGCGGTCACGTCCGAGCGTCTCTCCCGACGGGCGACCCAGTGGGCCTGGAGGGCGTAGAAGATGTTCCCGATCAGCAGCGAGACGGCCACGCCCGGCAGGATGTGGCCGGTGATGAGGTAGGTGTTCGCGCCGCTCATGCCGCAGAACAGCCCGCACAGGCTGACGATCATCAGCATCTGCACGAGGTTGTCGATCGCCAGGCCGAAGAAGCCGTCCAGGTCGCGCTTCACGAAGATGGGGTAACGGGCCATGGGGCGTAGACTCCGCAACGGCAACTGCCCACCCTAGGGTCGATCCATCGGCCGGGGAATCTGTGTTCGCCAGCCGGCATTGCGTGATGGCCCCGGTCGAGAGCCGCCGGTATGCTATGGCCCATCCGCCGAGGCGGCAAGCGGGTATTCGCGGTGTGAATTATGAGGCGGGTGGCCCATCCTTGCGCAGCAAGGGTGGGCTCGCGATGACCGAACGCGTGATGGGTGGCATGGGTCGGTACTCCGACCCGTGGTTGCGCCGGGACAGGCCACGGGCCTGAGTACAGGCCCATGCCACCCATCCGCATCATCGTCCCCCCCCATCGCGCTGCGATGGATGGGCCACTCGGGTCGGCTTTGACAGCCAGCCCCAGGGGCCTTAGGATCGCCGTGGTTGAGGAACGAATCTGGTCCCCCAACCCCAAAGGCGTCCCTTTGCTTGCCGTCGCGATCATTCCTGCCCGGTACGGCTCCACGCGATTCCCGGGGAAACCTCTCGCCGCACAGACCGGCAAACCTTTGATTCAGCACGTATATGAGAACGTGGCTCGGGCCGGCCGGCTGAGTCGGGTCATTGTCGCGACCGACGACGAGCGGATCGCGGCGGCGGTGCGCGGTTTTGGCGGGGAGGTGGCCATGACCCGCGGGGATCATGCCACCGGCACGGACCGGGTGGCCGAGGCCGCCGCCGGTCTGACCGCGGACCTGGTCGTCAACGTGCAAGGCGACGAGCCGGAGATGGAGCCGGAGGCGATCGACGCCCTGGTCGAGATGATGGAATCGCGCCCGGCGGCGCCGATGGGGTCACTGGCCTGCCCGTTCACCAACCGAGAGGACATGGGGAACCCGGCCTGCGTCAAGGTGGTGCTCGACGGACAAGGCAACGCCCTGTACTTCAGCCGCAGCCTGATCCCCTACCCGCGCGATGCCGGCGGGCAGGTGGAGGACCCCCGCCGCTGGCTGCTGCACCTGGGCATCTACGCCTACCGGCCCGGGTTCCTGGCCGAACTGACCCGCACCCCGCCGACGGACCTGGAGCGGGTCGAGCAGCTCGAACAGCTACGCGTGCTGTATATGGGTCAACGAATCGCCATCGCGGTCGTTGATCGTTCCAGTACGGGCATCGACACGCCGGAACAATACGCGGCATTCGTCGCCCGCTATCTTCAACGGACAACCCGAAAGGGGAGTTGAGACCATGACCTCGGAAAACGCACTGAACGCGCTGGCGTATGCGTCGGACGAGACGGAGTTCTACGCCCCGATGCCGGCCGGCTACAAGCCGGGGAAGACGAAGTACGTTTTCGTCTTCGGTACGGTGATGAGCGGGCTGGGCAAGGGCATCTTCTCCAGTTCGCTGGCCAAGTGCCTCAAGGCCCGCGGTCTGACGGTCGCCCCGATCAAGCTCGAAGGTTACCTGAACCTGGACTCAGGCACGCTGAACCCTTACCGGCACGGCGAGGTCTTCGTCCTGGACGACGGGATGGAGACGGACATGGACCTGGGCACGTACGAGCGGATGCTCGACCAGGACCTGAGCCGTCTCAACTTCGCCACCAGCGGTCAGATCTTCCGGCGGGTTCTGGATAAGGAGCGGAAGGGCAGCTACCTGGGTCGTGACGTGCAGATGATCCCGCACGTGACCGGCGAGGTGAAGATCAAGCTGCGCGAACTGGCGGTGGCCACCGACGCGGACGTGGTGTTCGTCGAGATCGGGGGCACGGTGGGCGACGTGGAGAACGCCTACTACATCGAGGCGACGCGGGAGATGGCCTTCGAGGAGGGGGCGGACTCATGCGCGTTCGTCGCCCTGACGTACATCATCTCGCCGCCCAAGCTTGGCGAGCAGAAGTCGAAGGCCGCGCAGTTGGGCATCCGGGGATTGCTGGCGACGGGCATCCAGCCGCACATCATCGCCTGCCGGGCACAAGAGCCGGTGACCCGCAAGGTTCTTGAAAAGATGGCTCTGTACAGCAACGTGCCCATTGACCGGTTGGTCTCCATGCACGATTGCGACAGCATCTACGTGATCCCGGACATGCTGCGCGGAGCCGGTCTGGACGACAAGGTGATCGAGATCCTGCGGCTTCAGGACCGCTGTCACGCCGAGACCGAGGCCCGTGCCCACGAGGCTTGGCAGGGCTTCATCGGCCGGCTCAAGTCCGCGACGCGGCAGGTGCGCATCGGGATCATCGGCAAGTACACCTCGGTGCGGGACAGCTACGCGAGCATATTGCACGCCCTGGAGCATGCGGGGACGGCCCTGGGGGCTCGCGTACAGGTCGAGTGGATCGACACGACGGACGTGACCGACGATCGGGCGGACGCGGCGCTGGCCGGCCTGGACGGGATCATCGTGCCCGGCGGGTTCGGCGTGCGCGGGGCGGAGGGCAAAATCGCCTGCATCCGCCACGCCCGCCAGAATGACATTCCCTACCTGGGCATCTGCTACGGATTCCAGATGGCGGTCATCGAGTTCGCCCGGAACGTCTGCGGGCTCGAGGACGCCAACAGCACCGAGCTTGACCCCGACACGCCCCACCCGGTCATCGACATTTTGCCCGAGCAAAAGCAGATTGAGGGTTTGGGGGGTAACATGCGTCTGGGAGGCAGGGATGTGCAGATCCGGCCGAACACCCTGGCGGCGCGGCTGTTCAACAACGCCCCGGAGATCCGGCTCCGTTTCCGGCACCGTTACGAGGTGGAGCCGGCCTACATCGCGCGGCTGGAGTCGGCGGGCATGATCTTCTCGGGCAAGGCGCCCGACTACCCCATCATGCAGATTCTCGAACTGCCGCCGGACATGCACCCGTATTTCGTGGGAACGCAGGCGCACCCGGAATTGCAGAGTCGGCCGTTGCGACCGCAGCCGATGTTTCTCGGCCTGGTGCGGGCCGCCTTGCAGCGGGCGGAGCAGCGCGCGGCGACCGCCGACAGCACCGGTTCCTCAAGGCGAACCCCGGCCGCGCCTCAGCCATAACGCTCGGACGTCACTCGCCTCGCGTGTGGCAAAATGGGGACAGGCAACGCGGGAGCGATGTGTCCTGGCCCCTGGACTTGGCCGGCATCCGAGGGTGTTCCCTTCATCAAGCATCGCCGGCGCGGAGCCAGTCCCCATTTTGCCCCACCGTCGCCATCTTCGCGTCTGCGGATGGCGGGTTACGCCCATAACGCTCAGACAGACTGCACCGCTACCGGATCAGGATCATGCCGGAATGGGCGGGCAACGTGGCCTCGTCCGAGAGCTGTCGCCACCTTCTGCCGGCCCGGTCGGCGTCAGCGTGCACCGCCCACGGGCCCCGCGGCAGCTTGAAGGTCACCTCGCCCGACTCGCCGTTGAGCAAGACAAGCACCCAGTCGGCGGTTTCGCCTTCCAGGCCCCGACCGCGCAGACGATACACCAGGCAACGTTCGGTCGGTGGGCGTCGAAACGAAGCCCGCCTGGCGACCTGGGCGCGCGATGCCAGGCGAAAGACCGGATGTCGGCGCCGCAACGCGATCAGCCCGCGGAAGTAATCGCACACGTCCGCGTGCTTGAGCTTCAGCGACCAGTCGACCTGGTTGATCTCGTCGGGCAGATTGTAGCTGTTGTGGTGCCCCTGCTTGGTGCGGCAGAACTCCTGGCCAGCTTGCATGAGCACCGCCCCCTGCGAGGTAAACAGGATCAGCGCCCCGAACCGCATCATGCGCTTACGCACCTCGTCGTCGGCATCCGGAACGCTCTGCAGCAGCTTGTCCCAGGCGGTGAGGTTGTCGTGGCACTCGAAATAATTGATCGTATCCGAGGGATCCCGGGGCCACTCGTCCGCCGTGCCCAACAGTCCGCGCCGCACCCGGTCGACGTGCTCGCCGGCCTGGATGAATCCCGGCGGCCCGCCGTCGCGGTCACCCTTGATCGCGTCGCGAAAATCGTCGTTGAACGCCCCGATCCCGGTGCCCCGCACACCCAGTTTGTCCGAGCGTTTGCGCAGAGGCGACGCCCCGGCTACCCAGGGTTCGCCGTACACCAGGATTCCCAGATCGATGGCCGACAGCTCTTCCCGCACACGTTTCATCGTGTCGACGTCGATCAGGGCCATCATGTCGAACCGGAAGCCGTCGATCTGATACTCGCGCACCCAGAACTTGAGCGAGTCGAGGATGAACTTGCGGGCCATGGGGCTCTCGCTGCGGAACTCGTTGCCGCAACCGGAGCCGTTGACGAACCCGCCGTCGCCGTCCCGGCGGTGGTAATAGCCGGGCATCAGCTTTTCAAAGCCGGCCAGGGGCGACGTGTGGTTGTAGACCACGTCCATGATCACGCCGATGCCCGCCGCGTGGAGGGTTTGCACCGCGGTCTTGAACTCACTGATCTTGGCCGGCCCTTCAGCGGAGCCGGCCAGCCAGCCGTCCGGCGAGTTGAAGTGCACGGGCATGTAACCCCAGTTGTACGTGTTGTCGTTCTCCCCGTTGCGATGATCGAAGTGCTGGACGGGCATCAACTGAACGTGGGTGATGCCCATCCGCTTGAGGTGATCGAGCCCGGTGCTGACCTCGGGGTGGCGCGGCAGGTGCGTACCCTTTTCCGTCAAGGCCAGGTACCGCCCGCGGTGTTTGGCGCCCGAGTTGGCGGCGATGGTGAAATCGCGGACGTGCAGTTCGTAGATCACCGCGCTCGTCAGCGAATGCGACCGCGCGAAATGCGACGCGCGGAAGCCCGGCGGGTCCGTCTTCTGCAAATCGACGATGAGCGAGCGCGACGCGTCGCCCTGCGTGCAGGTGGCGTAGATATCCACGACCTCACGATCGGGGTCCAGGCCCGGGCCGGCCAGCTTGTAGGCGTAGTATTTGCCCTCGAGATTACCTGGAACCGTCGCTTCCCAGATGCCCTTGCGAAGCGGCGACATGGCCTGCTCGGCAAGCCCCGCGCCTCCGGCCGGCTCGTCGGCCAGCACCACCTTCACCCATTGGGCCGACGGAGCGAACACCCGGAACACCGTTCGCGCAGATGCGTAGATCGCCCCCAGCTCGGCATCCGCATCGTGGTACCGCCGGCGGTCCAGGAAGAGCTTCTCGCAACCTGCATGCTTGCGGGTGGTCATAGC
>CAZEEJ010000050.1:0-31091 GCA_964511155.1 uncultured Planctomycetales bacterium
ACGCAAGTCCCCGGGTGGGAGCAGGGGGAGGGATCGGGGGGCGAGGATCATGCGGACGAGCCGGGGAGGCAAGTCCCCGGGTGAAGGCAGAGGCGGACGGTCACGGCTCGCAGATCGCGTGCTCCAGCGGGTGGGCGATGTCGCGGAAGGCGGCGGCGGGGACGCTGACGGTTTGCCAGCGGTCGGAGCGTGGGCGGCAATACTGCTCGTAATCGGCCAGCAGAACGGACAGGAAGGCGTAGCGCTCGCCGTCGAAGTCGTAGGCCGGCTGGTCGGCGGGCCAGCGGGCGGGGTCGCCCTGGAGGTGGTAGACGAAGACGAAGCGGGCCTGGAACTCGTCGCCGAAGACCTGCTGCCACTCGGCGAGGCCCTGGAGGTCCTCGCGGGTGACCCAGTTTTCCCAGTAGCGCCGTCCGCCGCGCGTGCCGACGTAGGGGAACTGCCGGCCTTTGACGTCCACCAGCCACGGCGGCTGACTGGGGGGATAAACCAGCAGGTCGAAGGACTTGACCTTGGAGCCGGCCAGGATGGCGCGGCGGGCCTCATCCACAGGAACATAGGGAACCTGGTGGCTTCGCAGGAAGGCCATGAAGGCGTTTTCGTAGTGGCCGTGTCGATGTGCCATGGTGCGGACTCGCGTCAATGTTCCCCGGGTCGCATTCCGTCAGGCTGGGGAAGTGAGAAGTCAGAGGTGAGAAGTGAGAAACCTTGTCCCCCGCAAGTGCCGCCCGACGTCACCGCCGGTGAGGTGACGCGGTACGTGCGAAAGGCGGTTTCTTGTCAATCCTCCATTCCTCATTCCCAATCCACCCGCTACAGAATACAACTGAAGGGTGTATTCGACCAGTTACGCCGGCCGCCACGTTCGATCATCGCGAGCCCACCCTTGCTGCGCAAGGATGGGCCACCCGCCGGCCGCCGCGGGGGGCGGCCGCTACGGTGGCGTACCGGCAACCGCCCCGGCACGATCGTCAGCCGGCGGCGGGGGCGGGTTGGCCGATCGGGTCGGCGAGGAAGCTATCGACCGACCGCTCGACCTGCTCGCCGGTGCGGAGATCCTTGATGGCGACGGCGGCCCGCTGGCGATATTCATCACCGACGATCACCGCCCAACGAGCCCCCTGGGCCGCCGCCTGCTTGAGCTGCTTGCCGAGGTTGCCGCGGCGGTAGCTGAGCTCGGCGCAGTGCCCCGCCCGGCGCAACTCGGCCACCAGTCGAAGCACGACCGGCAACTGGTCGCCGGCCGCGTCGATCACCTGGAAAGCCACCCGTTTCGAGACGCCGGCCTCGGCGGGCAGCAACCCGAACTCGGTCAGCAGATCGAGCATGACCACGTCGCTGGTGCCGAACCCCAGGCCGGACATTGGCGGCCCCCCTACCACGGTCAGGAGCTGGTCGTACCGCCCGCCGCCGCAGATCGCCCGCTTCAAGGCCCCCTGCCCGAAGCCTTCGAACACCACCCCGGTGTAATACGCCAGCCCGCGCACGATGCTCATGTCGAAGGTGCAGTAATCCGCCACGCCCATGGCCGCCAGCAGTTCAAACAAGGTCTTGAGGCGATCCACTTCGTTTCGGCCGGCCTCGTTCCCCGCGACCAGATCGGCAATGTCGCGCAAGCCGTTTTCCCCGCAAGCCTGCACCATGGCGTAGAGATCCGCCCGTTCCTTGTCGCTGGTCACGACCTTGTCGATGATCTCGGCGTAGGCCTCGGGCGGCAGCTTGTCGCGCTTATCCAGGACGGTGTAAATGGCCGGGTGCCGCTCCGGGGCGAAGCCCCGTGCCGCCAGCAGGGCCGCCAGCAGCGAGCGCGAGTTGATCTTCAGGATCGCCTGGTGTGGCGTGAGCCCGACCTCGCGGAAGAAGTCCAGGACCACGAAGATGCACTCGGCGTCCGCCAGCACGTCGTCGGTTCCGACAATGTCGGCGTTCCACTGGAAGAACTCGCGCAGCCGCCCGCGCTGGGGTCGTTCCGCCCGGCACAGGCGGGGGACGCTGAACCACTTGATCGGGCGGGGGAGCGAGGCCGCCTGGGCGGCGATCATGCGCGCCAGCGTGGGGGTCATCTCCGGCCGAATGGCCAGCTCGCGCTCGCCCCGATCGGTGAAGTGGAAGAGTTCCGAAACGATCCCCTCGCCGCTCTTGGCCCGGAAGAGATCGAGGTACTCGAAGATCGGGCCGTCGTATTCCTCGAACCCGTTGCGCAGCGACACCCGTCGCCAGGCATCCACGATCCAGTTGCGAATCGCCATCTCCCGGGGGTAGAAGTCGCGCGTGCCTTTGACTGCCTGGTACTTCATCGCGGTCGCGATTGTACGAACCCGCCGCCCACCGGGCAAGCTTGAGCTTGCGGGCCGCGGGGTGCATCGGGTGATCGGTGGTATCGGGCAGAGGGTGTGGCACCGGACTTCGGCGAGCTCAGTCGAGCCGCGTCTCGCCGGTGCAGGGCCGTTACGGGTGTGGCGATGGCCGGTTACGGGCAACTGCCGGTGACCGAGAGGTTCAGGTTGTTCCGGGTCATCACCAGGTCGAGCACGTTAATGAGACCATCGGCGGTGGTGTCGCAACGGAAGGTCGTTCCCGTCGGCGAGGTATTCAACTGGTTGCGGATGCCGACCAGATCAAGCACGCTGGTGGCTCCATCGCCGTTGACATCGCTGGCCAGGACGCCGAAGCAAACCACGTCGGGGCTGGCCGTGCTGCCGCCCAGGCCGACGATCCCGGGGAAGCTGATCGCCAGCCGGGAGCCGTTGGTCACGCCGGACAGTTCTACCGACAACTGGGGGCCATCGATCGATACCTGGGTCACTGCCCCGGAGGACACGGCCACGTCGCCGAGATCGAGTCCGCCCAGGCCATCGATCGGGTCACTGAACGTCACGACGACCCACGTCGGACCGTTAGCGCGGCCTTCGATTGCGGTGGGCACGTCAACGGCGACGTCGAACGTGCCGGCGTCGCCGTGGACTTTGCGGGAGACCGCCGCGGTGACCTCGGGAATGACGGCGCAGTTCGCGGCGGTCACGCTGTAGGTGAACGTCCCGTTAGGCTGACCCTCGGCGTTACAACTCTGGACGTGCAGGTGCCAGGTGCCGGCTGCGGAGGCCTGCAGCACCAGCGTGCCGGAGCCCCAGTGAGGCTCTGAGCCGGTGAAGCTGTGGGAGGCGTTCTGGTCCCATGCGTAGCAGTAATAAGCCGTCGTGCCGGGCCCGAAGCCGGTCGTTGCCGACCAGGTCACGTCCTGCCCCATGCACACCTCGGCATTGTCCGCAACGATGGTCCCGGCTTCGGGAGGGAGCGACAGCGTACAGGCGGTCGCGGTCGTCGAGAAGGCACCATTGAGCGTACCGTTCCAGGCCCGGACCTTGCGGGTGTAGGCGGTGTTGGCGGTCAGGCCGGTTTCGGTCCACGAGGTGGCCGCGCGGTTCAGCCAGCCCGCGGCCGGGTACTGCGGGGAGCGGATGGTGCCCGCGGTATCGAGCACGTCCCAGCCGAACAGGTTGTTGTCGCGGGGGGTGAAGTTCCAGCGAATCTGGGTCGGGGACAATGCGGTGGGCGTTCCGATAAGCGGCCAATCCGGCGGCATGGCCTCGAAGGTGATGTCATCCCAGTAACCCTCGTTCGCCGAGGTGACGCCGAGGCCCAGGGTGATCCGGCCGATGCCCCAGTTGAAGAAGTCGGGGTCGAGGGCCGGCGTCGCCGTCTTGGCACCCGCCCGGTCCGTCACCTTCAAGGTGATGGAACCGCCGGGGTTGGCGCCCGGCGCACCGGGCGTGATCGTGGTCTGGAAGTGCACCCAGGCCCCTTCGCAATCCGTATTCACGTCCCGAGCCCCGATCGAGTTGTAGGCGCTGGCCCAGCCGCAGCAGAGGTAGCGGTAGAAGTAGTCGCCAGCGCCGACGTTTGAGGCCAGGCAGTTGTCGAGGATAAAACCGGCGGTACCGCCGGTTTCGCGCAACGACAGAGCCTGCCGATACTGCCACCCGCAGGTGCCGCTCTTCCATCCGCCCTTGCCGTCCCAGAAGTAGCCGGATGCCACGCCCTGGGCAAACGGGCGGGTGAAGGTCTTGTACATCTGGTCGGCCTCGCCGGCGGCGACGAAGGCGGCCCCGGCACCAGTGAGCCCGCCGCGGTTGGCGGCCGTGCTGTAGGCGAAGCCCGCGACCTGCTGCGTCCAGTTGTTCAGGTTGCCGTTGAACCCGTCACTGAAAACCGTGGCGACCGCCGGTGGGTTGGGCGGCGTGTGTACCGTGACCGACGCGCTCCAGTCGGAGTAGTTCGGCACGGAGTCCTTGGCCCGCACGTCGTAGACGGGATCGGTGCCGGGCGGGGCGCCGTTGTCGAGATAACTGGCGGTGGCGCTCGATCCGATCACGCTGCCGTTGCGACGAATGTCGTAGCCGGCCACCCCGACATTGTCGGTGGAAGCGGTCCAGCTCAGTTGCACGCTGGTGGGGCCGGTAGCGCTGGCTGTCAGCCCGGTCGGGACCGTCGGGGCCTGCGTGTCGCTCGCGGTCAGAGCGAAGTTCTTGGTTGTCGTGCTGCCGCCGGTGATGGTCACGCCGTCGCTGGCCGGGTTGTAGCCCGTCGCGCTCACCGAGACGGTGTAGCTGCCGCCGGTAACGGAGTTAAAGGTATAAACGCCGGAGCCATTGGTGGTGGTGTTGCCTACACCAGAGAGAGACACGGTGGCCCCCGGAATCGGCGCCGAGGTGGACGCATTGGTCACCGTGCCCGTCAGGTTGCCGTTTGGGGTGACAACATTTACCAGGATGGAGGGGCGACCGCCAAATCGGCCCACGCCATAGCGATCCATTCTGAAGAAACCTTGGTACTGGCCGGGCGTCGAGGGGGCAGTGAAGGTCAGCGTCCAGGTCTTGCTTTGGCCCGGTGCGATGGTTTCACCTGGAGCCAGGTCGGTCCAACCGGGGACTCCGAATTGGGTACCACCGTCGAATGCGAATTTGTGATTGCAGTCGCGTGACCAAGTGCTCGTGCCGGTGTTCTGCATCGTCCAGCTCTTGTTGAATACCTGGCCGGTGAGCACTGTATCATAATCGTAAGGCCAACTTTCCCAGGTGCCGACAGCGTTATCGGTTCCGGCGCAGGGATCGGAGGGGTTCAGGATGTAGCCATCGAAGATCCAACTGGCATACCAATACTGTCTTGCTCCGTAGAAACCGCCGCAGCTCTGTTCCGAAACCAGGATCGAGCTGCCGCTGACCTGGAGTACCCAGACCACGTGGCCCAGCGAGCCCAGCGTGTTGTTGCTGTCGCAGGCAATGCTGCCGACGGTCGGCGTGCTGGTGGTGGGGAAGCCGGAGGCCTGGGCGTTACCGAGCCAGGAGTGGGCGTTGCCCCAACCCGGACAGCCGCGCCCCCAGTTGCAGCAGGCCGCGTGCCAAGCCCACCAGGTGCAGTTGCCGCCGTTGCTGCAGCATGGATAGGGGTTGTTCATGCCGCAGATGCAGTCGTCGTTGGTGCCGCCGCAACTGTAGACCTCGGGTTGCATGTTGTCGTCGGGCGTCGGATCGCCAAATACGCTCCCGGTCGCCGCCTGGGTGATATCGATCTCGGCCGGCTCCGCTGCCGTCTTGCCGTCGAGCCAGGGCAGGTAGCTGATGCGGTCGGCATCTAGCCACGTCACCGAGCCGGGGACCGCCTGTACGCCCTCGAGGCGTCGTCCGTCGCCCTCGACCAGGCTGTAGATCACCACGCAGCCGTCGCACGGTGCGGACAGCACTGCGGCAATGTGCCGCTGGTCGGGCGAAAGGACGGCCGAGGTCAGCGTATGCGCCGGGCGAATGTGGTAAGCCTGCCCCGCGGCAAAATCGAGCACGTGTGCGGAGGATTCCACCAGTCCGTACACGACCCCGCAACGGACCACTGCCATATTGTGCTGACGGTCCAACACCGCCTCGATGCCCGCGGGCAAGGCGGCCTCCTCGAACAGCCGCGCATCCAGGTAGGACTCCATGGAATCACCGCTGGTCACCGGCCAGAGATCCGGGTTGTAGACCTGGGCGTGGACGGTTGCTTGGATCAGACACAGCAAGACCCCGACAGCCACGACTGGATGCCTCATGGTGGGTTCTCCCTTTGCCAACTCTGCGGCGGCGAGAGGATGTGGGCGACCGACGACAAGCCGGCCTGCCAGGACCGCCTCGCGCGCCATAGATAGAAACCGGACTCCGCGATCCGCAGGGTTTCCGCGAGTCGGCACACCGTTGCCCGCTGGTCCGAGATGACCCGGACGAGCCGCCCCAGCCAAGCCGCTGACCCTGCTCACCCATTGTACAGCGCCCACCCCCCGTCGCGCCAAGCCCCTTCCGCATTTTTTTCCTGTCCGTCTGAGATCGCCGGATCCAATGGGTATGGTTACTGGTGGGGAGTTTCTGCTTTGGAGTCGCTGCCGCCTTGCTTTCTCTGAGAAGTGGGGCACCAACGGACCCGCAGTCCGGGGTTGAATACCGAGGCGTACCTGTCGCGATTTACACTCTATTCGATTTCGGGTATGCCGCGCGCAGCATGCCAGATCCTGAGGATGTGGATGGCGGCTTGGCACTCCTCTACCAGATAGATGATTCGATACGGTCTGACTATGACCTCGCGGATCGAGGCATCACCCTTCTCGGGCACCATCCGGCCGGTCCAGGGCATCGCGGACACGCTGTCGGCGTGCTCGAGAATCCTTTCGGCCAAGCTGGCCGCAGCGCTCGGGCTGTCGCAGGCAATGAATTGGACGATCTGCTTCAGGTCATCGCACGCCGATAACGACCAGATCACTTTGAAAGCCATGATGCCAGACTTGCCTTGACGTCTTCATGGGGAATGACTCGGCCGGCTCTGACGTCCTCCAGTCCCTGGTCGATGGCGGCCAGGAACCGGATCCGCTCTTCGATATCAAGCCAGGTGGCGGAGTCCGGCAGCTTCTGGATCGTCTCGATAGCCAAGTCCTTGCGGGTCATGATTGTATCGTACCAAGCAGGCGAACCGGCTTCAAGCGGTGGCCCGTGGCTCGTTACCCGCCTGTCGCCAGAACCGAGCCCGCGGTTTTAACATGTCGCTGGCGCTCCCCTGAACCCGGCGCTTGCGCTTCGGGCTCGTAGGGGGGACCGGCGCTTGCGCTTCGGGCTCGTAAACGAAATGCGGGACCGTCACCTGCTTGCCACGCCTCGGTCGGCCGGATCGCTTGTGAACATTCCCCGTGTCGCCCGGATGGTGGTTCCCGGCGTGCCCTCATCCTCTCGGTGTTGCCGAGGGCTGCGGCGGGTTATAGTGTCCGCCATGATGCGGATCATTGCGGGGCAGTGGCGAGGGCGTCAGCTTGCGGGGCCGGTGGGCAAGCAGACGCGGCCGATCCTGGATCGGGCCAAGACGGTGCTGTTTGATGTGCTCGGTGCGCGGCTGGCGGAGCCCGGGCGGCTGCCGCCCATCGCGGTGCTCGACCTCTTCTGCGGCACGGGGACGCTCGGGCTGGAGGCGCTGTCGCGCGGGGCGGCTTTTTGCCGCTTCGTCGAGCAGCACCGGGCAACCGCGGCCATCCTGCGTCGTAATCTCGATGCCCTGGGGGTGATCGCCGAAGCCGAGGTGGTGGAAACGGACGCGGCTATTTGTGACTTCGCCCCCCCGTCGTCGGGCGAGGAACGTCCTGCCCGGTTTGAGCTGGTGTTCGTAGACCCGCCCTATCGCATGTTGCCTGCCGACGGTGCCGCCCCGGCCATCCGCAAGCTGCTGGACCGGCTGGCCACCAGCCCGGCCATCGGCGAAGGTGCGCTCATCGTGGTTCGCCACGCGGCCGGCCGCCACGGGGGGCGGCCGCTACAGGGCGGCCCCGACATCCCGCCAATGCATGAGGACCGGCCGTCACGGTGTGGCACCGGCGTCCCGCCGGTGCAGATGGGCCAGCCGCAGCGGTGGTATGGCCCCAGCCTTGAACCATTGGTAGAGGTCGAAGCCCGCGAGGTCGGGAACATGGTATTTCGCTTCATGACTCGGCCGGGTGCCCCCCCTGCCGATGATGCTGGGGACCAGCCATGAGCCGTCGCTCCCCGCTCAACTTGCAGGAGGCGGCTTTGGCCGTGGTCCGCCGACTTCGCGAGCACGGCCACGAGGCCCTCTGGGCCGGCGGGTGCGTGCGCGACATGCTGCTCGGATCGCCGCCCGCTGACATCGACGTGGCCACCGACGCTCCGCCCGATGCCATCACGCAACTCTTCCGCCGGACGCGCAAAGTCGGCGTCCAGTTCGGCGTGGTCCTTGTCGGTCAGGGGCGGCACTGGATCGAGACCGCGACCTTCCGCACGGACATCGACTACCGTGACGGCCGGCGGCCCGAGCAGGTGGTCTTCACCACCGCCGAGGAGGACACGAAACGCCGCGACTTCACGATCAACGGCCTGTTCTACGACCCGGTGGAATGCAGGGTCATCGACTACGTGGGCGGCCAGGCCGATCTGGAGGCGCGGATCGTGCGGGCGATCGGCAACCCTGAGGAGCGTTTCGCCGAGGACCACCTGCGGATGCTGCGGGCCGTGCGCTTCGCCTGCCGGCTGGGGTTTGATATCGATCCCGCCACCGTGGAAGCGATTACCCGCCACGCCGACCGCATCCAACGCATCAGCCCGGAACGCGTCCGCGAGGAACTGGAGAAGATGCTGTCTCATCCTTCGCGGGCACACGCCGTGGATTGGTTGGCCCGACTGGGCCTGCTGGCGCATCTGCCCTTGGGTACCGGATGGAAGCAGGAGCGGCTTGAGCGGGCCTGCCGTGTCCTGCGCGCCTTGCCGGAAGCGGCGGACTTTCCCTTGGCCCTGGCTGCCCTGCTCACCGATTTCTCCTCCGCTCAGGCCGGCGGGACGGCTCGCGGTCTGCGGTGCAGCAACCTGCAGACCAGCGACCTGACCTGGATGACGGCTCATCGCGCTGACCTCGACGTGGTCGCCGGGATGAGCCTGGCCGCGTTTAAGAAGCTGGCCGCTCATGCCCGCTTTTCGGACCTTCTGGCCCTGCATCAGGCGATCTGCACAGCGGACGGCCGCTCGCTGGAGGCGAACATCGCGGCCCGGCAGCGATTGGCAGCCATCCCCCCGGGGCAGATTGCCCCCCCACCCCTGATCACCGGGGAGGACCTCATCGCCCTGGGCCTGACGCCCGGCCCGGCCTTCAGCCGCATTCTGGAGACCCTGTACGACGCCCAGTTGAATGGGCAGTTAGCCGACCGCTCCTCAGCCCTGGCCTACTTGCGGCAGGAAGTCAGCCGTGGGTGACGTCCTGGCTTTCCTCCCCCGGTATCGGGAGCGGTTAGCCGAGAGAGCCCCGCGAGTTGCTTTGACATTTTGGAGCACGCCCTATTTTTCGGTTGGGGGTGCGAGTTGGTGCCTGACGGTCGATCTATGCCATCCGGCGTTCGTATGGGGCACTCCCCTGTTTCATGGATCGCGACCCAAGCGGAGCAGCGTAGCATAAGGGTTTTCCCGAATAAGCAAAGAATTGCCGGTATTCTGCCAACATTTTCTTGACGCAAGCCCGATAGCTGCTTATGATCCCACAAGAGAGAGTTAAGGTGCGCTGGATGCAACAGCCCGCCTGAGATGAGCGGTGGGAGAGAGAGGCGTTGTCCAGATATTCCTTTTCCCGTTGACAGTCCGGCATAGACCCACGCGGCGAATGCGCACGGCTGCCGATCCATGAACGGGGAAGGGTCACTGGCTTTTCGAGGGAGAGAGAGATGAGAATCGTGAATCGGACGCTGGTGGTTGTGTTGGCGGCTGCGCTGTCGGCGACGACGGCTTACGGCGCGATTCTGCAGGATCTGATTGACGGCGAGACGCTGACCAACGGGGACAAGGTCTTCAGTGACTTCTTTGTCATCCCGGTTGGAATTGGGGACCACGCCTTCGATCCGGCCACGGTCGAGGTCACGCCCATCGAGGTCGGCGGCAACCTGGGGCTGCTCTTTGCGAGCCTGGTTCCCGGCGCGCCGATCATCACCGCGGGCCCCGGCGGCTACATCGATGTCCTGTTTGGGTTCGATGTCACGGTGACCGACCCCGAATGGAGCATCAGCGACATCGACCTGACGTTCGAAGCCAGCGCGCCGGCCGGTGGGTTTGCCCAGATCGTGGAGACCGCCCTGGTCGGTCCCGTGGTCGTCGGGCAGATCCAGGTGCAGACGCCAACACCCATGTCCGCCCACCTGGATTTGCTTCCCCAGTCGTATCCCGCCCTGCACATTGTCAAGGACGCGCTGGTG
This sequence comes from uncultured Planctomycetales bacterium, assembly GCA_964511155.1. Classification (GTDB taxonomy): domain Bacteria; phylum Planctomycetota; class Phycisphaerae; order UBA1845; family PWPN01; genus JAAYDF01. Next base: position 10,253 of record CAZEEJ010000050.1, read on the forward strand.
CTGGGCGGCAGTGACGAAGCCACTCATGTTTGGTCGTTCGAGCAGACCTTCTCCCAGATTCCCGAGCCGACGACTCTGGCTTTGCTCGGTATGGGCGCCGTACTGTTCTGGCGGCCCCGGCGGCTGACACGGCTTGGTGCCCCCTTGGCCGTTGCCCTCGCCGTGATCGGCGTCCTGGCCGGTTCACAGAACGCCCAGGCCATCCCGCTGCAGACGTTGATCGACACCAACGGCACCATCACCCAGGATGGCAAGGTCTTCTCCGATTTCACCTTCAACGTCGATAGTGCCCAGGGATCCTACATTGGTTCCGCTGCGGGCCTGGACGTATCCGGGATCACGCTCGGTGACGAGGACGGCCTGCGGTTCGCCGGTGGAATCGCCGCTTTCTCGAATCTGGTCGCCAATTCGGAGCTCACGGTGACCATCGGTTACAAAGTGACCGCCCCTTCGCCGATCTGGCTCACGGACGCCAGCCTCGGTTTCAACGGTGCGGTCACTACTGCGGACGCGAGCGCGACGGTGACGGAGAACATTTACGCCACCAACCTGCTGGTCGGGCAACTGGCCGTGGCGGCTCCGCTCCCGCTCAGCGACCACCAACTCCTGGCTGGCATGTACCAGGAGATCGACGTGCTCAAGACGATCAGCGTGAACGGCGGCCGGAACGGCGTCGCCTCGATTTCCTTTGTGAACCAGACGTACTCCGAAGTTCCCGAACCGGCCACGGTCGCTTTACTGGCCCTGGGCGGCTTCCTGGTTCGTCGACGCGTCGGCTGAGCCAAGCCGGGGTTCGCCGGCGGAACCAGCGGCCACGGCCCAGTCAGTACCCAGCATTTAAGGACCCCGGGATGAGAGCATCTCCCGGGGTTCTTTCTTGCGCCTCCCTGGGCAGCCCACGGATGGGCATTCGCCGATCTGTTGAGGCACGACTTCCGTTGCGAGGCGACCTTCCGTCTCCGGCGACCGAACAGAGCTATAACCCCCTATCCTAGAGCCGGTTACTGCATCTCTCGACATCTGAGAATGGCCGAATCAGCCCCCGGCTCACGGGCCAAGCCGGCACCCGTTCTCCCAGGGATCGGAGTCTCTCGGGCGCTCCTTGCTCGGACATCCGTCTAACAGCACGACTGGATTCCAGTGTCACACCAACCGTGGGTGCCTCATCAAGCGTCTGGACGGTCAGGGTGCACTGGCGACCCAGACGCCCGCCCGGAAAATAGCCGGACGGGAGCTCAGTATTTTGCTTGACTTGGCGGCGACGGCGCGTTAACGTGAGTATAGGCTCTGAGAGGTGGAAAAGGCATAGCGTGAGTGGGAAAAGCGGAACGTGCATCTCGTCGGATCTTGTTCGCTCCGCCAGGAAAACACGCACCACCAAGCCGCTGTAACGCGCCCTGAAGCGCCGGTCTTCCGCCTGCGTGGCCGGGCCTGCGATTTCTCGTGCCGCCCCCGACTGGAAGGTGGGGGTGGCCGTTCGGGCGGTCTTCTATAGAGGAGGGACATATCGTTTCGCAGCGTCATACTGGATACGGGTTGCCGGGATCGGCATCTTCGTCGGGTGCGCTCGAGCTCGGCGGAGACTCAAGCCCTCGTGTGGTTTCTGGTGATCGAGTCATTTCAAGAGAGGAGCGGAAGGCAATGTATCTGAAGCTGCTTGTTGTAGGGATGGCGGCCTGCGCCTTGGCGGGCCTGCCGGCCGTGGTGTACGGCAACGTGTACGCCTCGAGCCTGGAAGCGGTTGGTGACGACGGGTTGAGCTACCGGCTCAACGAGAACGCCGACACCAACGTCAAGGTCGAAGTCTTGGCCGACGGGGTTCCCGTTTACACCGAGAACCTCGGGCCGCAGACGGCGGGTGTGCACTCGTGGTCGTGGAGCGGCGCCGGCTTCGTCGGTGGCGCGAACCACACGGTGAAGGTCACCGCGTCGGACAACGGCTACGGCAGTTGGACCCAAATCAGTACGGACCAGACGCAGCACAACTTCTGGCTGCCCGTGGGGGTGTCCGTGAACACAGACCCCTGCAGCCCGAACTTCGGCAAGGCGTACGTGTCCAACAGCATGCCCGGGACGACCGGGGCCGGACGGACGACGCCCAGCGGGATCTACATGCTCAACGCGGACGGTTCCGACGCCGGTTACGCTACGGGCGGCGTGAACTGGGACGCGTTGGGAAACTCGGCACCGTACCAGAGCAATCTCGGCCCGGACGGCCTGCTGTACGTCACCGACTTCAGCAATGACGAGGCGTACGGCTTCAACGCGGACCTGTCGGTGGCCACCAAGATCATCGGGGCGGCCAACAAGACCTCCGGCCAGTATGTCCAGAGCATCTGGGTCGAGGGGTCGCAGGCCACCGGTGACCGCAAGGTCTACGCCGTCGACAGCAACTACTACGGTGGAGCGTCGGGCCGCAAAGGTTTGATCGAGTACAATCTCGGCGGCGCTGCCACCGCCAGCGGCACCGGCACCCAATACATCGGTCCGACCTACTGGACCTACTACCCGAGTGACGTGACGCGGGACAGGGACGGCAACTGGTACATGAACAGTTACCGGGGGATCGGGAACCAGGAGTCCCCCCTGATCAAGTTCGAGGATGGGGCCCCGCCGATCAATGTCGCGGCGTGGGAAGCGTCCTCGGCCTACTATTACTCCCGCGCCATTGCGGTTCAGGAGGATCTCGGGATTGCCGTATTCGGCGGCTATAACAACGGGTTCGTGTACATCTTCGACATCAACAACGGAAACTACCTCGGCCAGTTCGACGCGGGTAGTCGAATCATGGACCTGAATTTCGACGCGGCGGGCAACCTGTACACGGCGGACAGCAGCGAGGAATGGCTGCGGGTCTGGTCTCCCCCCACGGGGCCGAACTCGTATGCTACCGAGACCTGCTTCACGATCATCCCTGAGCCGGCCACGCTGGCGTTGCTGACTCTCGGGAGCGTGGTGTGTCTGCGTCGCCGACGCGTGCGGTAAGCCGTTCGCAACGGAAGGCGACTACAATTCAGTGCGAGACCCGCAAGACCTCGGGAGGCGTGCGCCTGCCGGGGTCTTGCTTTGCGCTGGTAACGGCGATGGTCTGGCGCGGCGGCCGTGCATGCGGTCGAGAGCCGTCACGCCGCCGTGCGAAGCCGCAAGCGGCGGGGGCATACCCAGGCCGGGCGGGTTGGCGTATGCTCTGTGCCCATGCGGGATGCGGTTGCCCAACGGGTTCGGGTTTCGAGACGCGGATGGCTGATCGGCGTGTTTGTCGTCGCGGTCATTCTGCGGGTCGGATGGGTGGCGGTCCGTTTCGGCGGGGGGGAGCGGGCGGCGGTTCTAACCTATCCGGACGAGGAGGCGTACTGGTTGGCGGCCACGTCGCTGGCGTCGGGGGAGGGGCTGGTCGACGAGTTCGGCTACCGGGCGACCTATATGCCGGCGTACCCAGCGTTCCTTGCCGGGTTTGCCTGGTTGTCGCACGGCCTGCTGTGGGCCCGGTTGGCACAGGCGATCCTGGGAGCGCTAGTGGCACCGGCGACGTTCCTGTTGGCCGAGGGGTGGCAGGCAGCCGTGCGAAGCCGCAAGCGGCGGGCGATCGTGCGAAGCCGCGAGCGGCATGAGCCACACACGATCGTGCCGGCGCTGGCTGGGTTGGCGGCGGCGTGCGACCCCTTCCTGGTGTTCTTCTCCGGGCTGCTGCTGACCGAGACGCTGTTCGCGGTGGTACTGGTCGGTGCCTGGTGGATGTTGGTCGGCAGTTGCGGCGGCGCGCACCCGGACGCTCCAGGGGGCGGACGGCCGGGCGTCGGGCGTGGGGTCGCACTTGGGGCGCTGGTCTGTCTGGCGATCATGCTGCGTCCGGCAGCGAGTCTGCTGCTGGTGATCGTGCCTCTCGCGCTGGCCGTTGGCCGACGATTCGATCGGGCGACGTGGGTGGTCGCCGGGGTCGCGGTCGCGGTATCCCTGGCCGGCCTTCTGCCGTGGGCGGTGCGGAATCAGGTCACGGTGGGCGCGTGGGTGTGGACGACGACGCGCGGGGGGATCTCGCTATACGACGGGGTCCATCAGGGAGCGACCGGAGGTAGTGACCTGGCCCATACCAAGGCGCTGCCCGCAGTCGCCGGCTTGAGCGAGATCGCATGGGATGCCTACTTTCGACAGGAAGCCTGGTCCGCCATCCGTGCGGAGCCCGGCCGAGTCACCCGCCTCGCTGTGCACAAGCTGCGGCGCACCTGGAGCTTGACGCCCAACGTCGAGGAATATCGCCACGGGGCGGCGGCGTGGGTCGGGGCGGTGTGGACGGGAGGCGTGCTGGTCCTGGCGGCCTGCGGGTGGTGGTGGAGTCGGCGCGCGGTGCGGGTGTGGCTGTTGCTCCTGTTGCCGGTGGTGGCGTTCACGCTGCTGCACATGATCTTCGTGGGGAGTGTGCGTTACCGTGTACCGGTGATGCCCATGGTGGAGGTGCTGGCCGCGGCGGGGTTGGGGGGATTCTTCTGCCGCCGTGCGAAGCCGCAAACGGCGGTGAAGAGCAGTGGCACACCGTAGCGGCCGCCCCCCGTGGCGGCCGGGGAGGCGAAGGATCGCTGCGCTCCCCGGCGCACTGCTCAAAGAGCAGTGGCACACGGTAAGCATGCCCACAAAACGCGACCCAGTTCCGCCGTGAGATACTATCGCCGGCCGGTGGGCCGACGCAGCGCGGGCGTCTCATTGCGACGTTTCGGTCCCTTGTCCTGCAAGACACGCATGGCCTTCTTCGTGTCGGCCACCTTGAAAACCCCCTGGGCCTTGCCGCCCGGCGCCCCGGTGGTGCAGTAGGCATAGCTGATGTTGATGTGATTCTCGGCCAGCTTGCCGCACACGTCGGCCAAAGCACCCGGGTGGTTGGCCATCGAGACCAGCAAAATCTCCGTCTCCGTGGTTGGCAGGTTCAGCCCGGCCAACGCCGCCCGCAGATTATCCGGATCGGCACCAACCAGACGCAGAACGCCGTGCTCGCTGGAATCCATCATCGTCATGGCGAGCACATTGATCTTGGCTTGGGCGATCTGCCTGGTCACCTGGGCCAGCACGCCCGGTTTGTTCACCAGGAACACAGAGAACTGGTTCACGAGTCGCATTGTGCACCTCCAGTTTGGGAAATCAGCGGCCACCTCCCGGAACAGCACCGACCGGTTTGCCGGGTGTCCCTGTGGACTTGACCTGCCGCCATCGGCCGGGAACGGCGCGAGTAACGTGAACTGGACACACCCCAATTATACTCATGCAGCGGCAGGCGGAACAGACGAGGCGCGGTCCCGGGGATGACCGGCGCGAGCCCAGGGACAACAGGCCCAGCAAATCTTCCTGCCGTCCGGGGACGTCAAATCAGGGCCTGTTGTCCCTGGGCTTGTGGGCAGACGTCAAATCAGGGCCTGTTGTCCCTGGGCTTGTGGTAGACGTCAATCAGGGCCTGTTGTCCCTGGGTTTTGGGGGAGAGGGGCGTCGTGCGCCAGCTTGGACTTCAGCTCGCGTTTGAGGACTTTCCCGGTCGGGCCGCGCGGGAGCTGCTCCTCCACGTGGATGACACGGGGGACTTTGTACCCGGCCAAATGGCCCCGGCAGAAAGCCCGCAGTTCCTCGGGGTCGGCGGCGGCCCCCTCTCGCGGCACGACGAACCCGACGACAACCTCCCCACGACTGGCGTCGGGCTTACCCAGCACGACCGCCTCGCCCACCGCCGGGTGCTGCTCCAACACGGCCTCGACTTCGCGGGGAAAGACGTTCTCGCCCCCGACGATCATCATGTCCTTGGCTCGACCGGTAATCCTGATGAAGCCATCCTCGATCCGCACGATATCCCCGGTACGCAACCAGCCGCCTGCATCGAGCACTGCCGCAGTCTCGTCCGGGCGGTGGAAGTAGCCCTGCATGACCAGGGGGCCGCGGACGCAGAGTTCGCCCTCCGCATCGGGTGCGGCCGGCTCGCCCAACTCGTCGCGCACCTGCAGCTCCACACCGGGCAACGGCCGCCCTACCGTCCCCGCGCGGTTCGCCCACGGCAGGTTGACCGAGATGATGGGCGCCGTCTCGGTCATGCCGTAGCCTTCGAGCAATTCGAGGCCCAATCGCGATCGCACTTCGTCGTACACCCGCTGCGGCAGGGGCTCGCCGCCGCTGACCGCCAGGCGGATGCTGGCGAACCCGGCCGGTGCGACGCTTTTGAGTCGGGCGACGGCGGTGTACATGCTGGGGATGGCCATGAGGATGGAGATGCGCTCCTCCTCGACGGTTTTGGCGACTGCCTGGGGCGAGAACCGCGGGATATAGGTGACCGTGCCGCCGAGCACCAGGGGGATGAACGTGGTCGCGGTCAGGCCGAACACGTGGAACGGGGGAAGCACGCCGAGCATGTGTTGGTCGGGGTCGATGCGCAGATGCTCGATGGCCGCCCGGCAGTTGGACAGGAAGTTGCCGTGGCTGAGGCAGACCCCCTTGGGCTCCCCGGTGGAGCCGGAGGTGTAAACGATGGCCGCGAGGTCGTCCGGGCGGATCTTGGGCACCGGGGGCGTGCGCCGCAGCTTTTCGAAGAGGTAGCGGCGTTTCAGGGGCAGTTGTTCCAGATAGAGGCTGCGGACCGGCACTTCGCGGAGTTGAGGCTCGAAATGGCGCGTACTGAGCACCAGATCGATGCCGGCATCGGCCACGACCGCGGCCAGTTCCCGTGCGGGCAGCAGGAAGTTGAGCGGGACGACGGTGCGGCCGGCCCACAGGACGCCCATGATCGTGCCCTGGGCGGCGGGTGCGGCCGGCAGCATCACCCCGACCCGCTCGCAGGCCGTCTCACGCAGGATGAGCCGGCGGATCACCCGGGCGAAGGTTGCCAATTGGGGGTAGGTCAGGGAGCGATTCGCATCGCGGCAGGCCACTCGGTCAGGGAACCGCTCACAGGATTCCAACAGGGCTTCGACCAGCATCCTTCGGTCTCCGGCTCGACAAATGCCTCGCGACCGGGCATCCTAACGGGGGCAGCCGTGGGCGTCCACGGCCGCCCAGGCAGGGTGACGAGTGGATTGGGGCGTAACTCGCCATTCGCGGGCGAAATGACCAATGGCGAAGCACCAATGACCAATGAAGATCGAATGACGAATAACGAACGTTCCCAAACCGCAGCCGGAGTTCTGGTTTCGGACTTGGGCATTGATTGGTCATTGGGCCTTGGGCATTCGCCATTTTGCCTCCGGAACCGGACGGGCCGCGAGGTACGCCCAGTGCATTTGGCAAGCTGAAAGCCCGGGGTCGGCGCTCGGGCCGCCGGAGGGCATCGCGTGACAGGGTATCCGAGAACCTACAAATCCCCCGTTCCGTCGCGGTTCGGGATACTCGCGTTGACGGTTGCGACCGGCCTGCTCGCGGGCTGCACACAATTCGGACCGGGCGAGTGCGAGTCGCTGCGGCAAGCGTCTCAACTCTACGGCCGCGGTGACCTTTCCGGGGCCAATGTCCGACTGGACCGGCTGATTGCCGATCACGGGCAGGCGCTCGAGATCGGGGAGGCTTACTATCTGCGCGGGTTATGTCGCATCCGGACGGGCCAGGAACAGGCGGCCCTGGTCGATTTCCGTCAGGCGATCGACCACAGTAAACGGCCGGATCTGACCGCCTACGCCCGGGCCTCGCTGGCGGCCATCTATCACCGCCAAGGTTACTGGATGCAGGCAGCCGACCTCTACTCCGACGCCCTGCCCGCTCTGCCCTCACAGCCGCCGAAGGACATGATCATGTTCTCGGCGGGCGTCGCTTTGCAACGAGCGGGGCGATGGAAGGATGCCGCGATGTGTTTCGCCGAGTTGCTCCGCGTTTTCCGTGATCGCCCGATTGCCGTTCAAGCCCGCCAGAAGGCCCAATGGCGGCACGAGTACTTCGCGATCCAACTGGGAGCCTTCAGTGAGGCGGACCGGGCGGAAAGCGAGGTCCGCAACTGGCAACGGCGCCGGGTCGACGCGGTGCAGGAGAGCGTCCCGCGAGGGGACCAGAACCTTTGGGTTGTGATGACCGGTCGATATCCGACCTATGCCCAGGCCCTCGAGGCCCTCAAGCGCGTGCGGACCAGCGTGCCCGATGCCTACATCATCCCCTGACACTGACCGCGTCGGCGGGCCGTGGCTCTTTCGAGCCAAGGGGGTCGGCTCCGCTCTGGGAGTCTACCTGCCCACGGCGGCGACGTACCGCCTCGTGGGACTGGCACGCGGGGTGATCCTCTCCTGGCTGATGACCGAGCGTGAGTTCGGCGTCTTCCAGGTAGCCTTGCTGGCCATCAACATCCTGGTCCCGCTGTGCAGTGTGGGAAGCTACGATGCGCTGGCCCGCTATGTGCCGCAGTACGAGGCCCGGTATACGCTGTGGAGCTACCTGTGCCGGGCGGTGCCGTGCGCTTTGCTGTTGACCTGCCTCCTGATCGCGGGCGCCCTGCTTTTGGCGGATCCGCTGAGCGGTTTGGTCTTCGGGAGCTTCGCGGACGGCGATCCCCGCCCGGCCGGTGGCGGTCAGTTACCGCTGACGCGCTGGATCCTGGCGGCCACCTTGGCCGTGATTGCCTACATGGTCTTGCTGGCCATCGTGCGGGGCCTCCGCATGTTCTGGGCGGTGAGCGCCATGGAGCTGGCCAGTAACCTGGCGTTCACCGGGGCCACCATTCTCGTCGCCCTGGCCGGGTACCCTGTGACCACCGCCATGCTGGTTTGCTACGCGGCCACCTACGTGATCGTGACCGCGGTCTTCAGCGTGCCCCTTTGGCGACGGCTGCGCGGGCTTCCTGACCAGAGCCCCCCCGCGGGTGTCGAGGCAGCCTGCGCTGGCGTTGACCCCGTTCTCGGGCAGATGCTGCGCTTCAGCGTCTGGACCGCCCTGGCCGCCGTGATGTGGCATACGCTGTTCCATTATCCGCTCTGGTATCTCCAGCGGACCAACGGACCGGAAGTGGCGGCTGTTTTTGCCGGGGTGCGGCTCGTTACCCAGGCGGTGATCATCGCGGCAGCCTCCATCACCACGGTCCTGCAGACTTCCGTCACGCGGACGTGGGAGAGCCTCGGACACGAATCGGCGGGTCGCCAGCTCATGCTGGCCCACAAGGCCGGGTGGCTGCTGATCCTGGCCGGGTGCGCGGCGTTGATTGCCGCGGGCCCGCTGATCATCGCCCTGTTCCCGGCCGGCTATGCCCCCGGGAAGGCCATCGTCGCCCCATCGGTGGCCCTGTTCGCCATCGGGGCCCAGTTGTTGTTCCTGACCATCCATTTCATTCTGATCGAGAAGACGCGTTACCTGTTCGGGCTATGGTTGGTCGGCGTGCTGGGCAACGCGGCCTTTGCCGCATGGATGATTCGGCCGGAGCTGTCCGCCGATCAGGCCCTCGTCGCGGCCGCCTGGTGCGGCGTGTTGGGAATCAGCGTGGCCCTGGGAGGTATGCTCATCGCCCTGCGGATCGAGCGTCGGCCGGTGGATGCGGGCACTCTCCTGCTGATCGCGTCCACGTATGTGCTTGCCCTGCCGCTTGCGGGATTGCTGGCGGCGCTGGGCGTCCTGGCTCTGGCCGCCGTCACGACGCCCGTCATCTTCTCACGCGATGAGAAGCGACAACTCTGGCACCAGGCGCGCCGCCTAGCCCGCAGATTTGGCCGCCCTTGAACCGCGGCCGGGTGCGGATCGAGGCGGCGCCTTATCTCTTTGTGCCTTCTGCCTTTGTGCCTTCTACTCAACTCCCCGCCGGCGGATCGAAGCGGCACACGGCGTCGAAGAGCTTCGCCCCACGCCACTGCACCACGGATTCGTCCTTGAGCATGGCCACCCGCCAGACGTCGCACTTGAAGGGTTCCACCCAGTTACTCTCCACGCCACGCCCCATGCCCTCCAGAACGATGAGATCGCTCTCGGCGGCGGCGGCATTGCATTCCTCGCTGATGCGGCTCAGATCCAGCAGCGGTACATCGTTGCCGGAGCTGACCGCGGTGAGTCGACCGGCGGCCAGCAGGTCGCCCAGCACGGGGTCCACCCGGCCCAGCCGTTGCAGCAGCGGCCGCAGCTCGGCGATGGTGATGTCATTGAGGGCGGGCGTCTCGTTGGCGGCCAGCACGACGCGCACGCCTTGCCCGGCCAGTTCCCGGGCCACGGGCAGCACTCCCAGGGTGATATCCGCCCCCGCGTTGTCGACGAAGATCAGCACCTGCCGCCATCGTGGCGGTCCGTCGAAGCCGGCCAGCAGCACGTCCGCCTGGTCGATGAACCACGGCCGCGGCGGGACCTGCTCGAGGAAGCGGAAAAAATCCGCCTCGCCGCGCTGATACATGGCGATGGTCTCGGGCGATCCGAGGTCGAACATGTTGCCGGCCAGAATCCCCTTGAGCAGCAGTTCCCAGCGGCGCCGGCCGGCGGTGGCGTCCAGTCGCCGGACCACGTCGGGGTAGAGGGCCGCGGCCACGTCGTTCTCCCGCTGCTTGACGCCGGCGTACGGGTCGGGGAAGCCGTGCCGATTCAGGACATCCTGGCGAAAGCGGCACAGATCGATGGTGTGCAGCCGCCCGGTGCGGGATGCGCTCGCCCGGAGGGTTTCCAGGCGTTGGGCGTAATCGGCGGTGAACGCGGGCCAGCGCTGAGGGAAGTCCGGGCCCGCCAGGCCATCCTCCAGCAGATGGCGGTCAAACCGGTGCGGGAAGCTGCCGAACAGTTCCAGCCAGTACGCCGCCACCTCGTCGCTGTCCATCAGGTTCCAAACCGACACCTGGTAGGTGTCGGGATTCGCGAGTTGGCACAGAACGGGCATCAACACCTCACAATTGGGGGCAGGTAATATCTTCGGGAATGGGGATGACGCGGCCTTCGCGGTCCACACAGGCGAGTACGCTGGTCGCTTCGCACAAGAGCAGGCCGTCGCGGTACAGCTCGTAGCGGTGATCGATCCTCGCCCGGGTCAGCCGGGTGATCGCGACCTTGAGCGTCAGCAGGTCGTCGTAGCGCGCCGGCCTCCGGAACCGGCACTCGACCTTGGCTACGACGAATAGGTAGCCGCGCTCCTCGAGGTCGCGGTAGCGAACTCCGGTCTGCCGGAGCAGCTCCGTGCGGGCCATCTCGAAGTACTCGAAGTACTTGCTGTGGTGGAGATAGCCCATCGGGTCGCACTCCGCGTAGCGCACCCGGATCTCGATCTCACATGTAGCCGCCGGTTCATGCATCTCGATGGTCCCTTGCCCGGACTTCCTGCCAAGCGTTATCCTACCGGCGACAACGCGTGAATCAACGGGAGCCTGCTGTACTACCTCTGGTTGGCCGGCCTGAGCACCATCGCGTGGGTCCGGCTGTCCCGGCGAATGCGTCGGCGGGTCATCCTGTTGGTGTTGTCGGTTTTTGTGCTGACCTGTATTTCAAGCTACACTGGATGCCAGCTTGCCGCTTTCCTGGACTGACGGGATGAATGCGGCGCGGCTCGTGGTCGACTGGCCACAACTCTTGAGCCGACGGGTTGCCTGACGTTTGGGGAGCCGCTAAGGTAGAGTGTGCGTGCCCGCGGTGGTGCGGGCGATGGAGAGTCGGCACGAAGCAGTGCCCATGCCTGAATGTGCTATACCCTGAGGATTCGTATGATGCGATCGTACTTTCGGATCGGAAGCGGGTTTGTTCATGTGTTGGCGGCCGCGAGTCTGCTGGGGTGGGCGGGCGCGGCCAGCGTATACGGACAAGCGGCTACCGCCCCCGCCGCCGTGGCTCCTGCCGTAGCCGGCGACGCCAAGCCCGTCATCTCCGTGGATAACGTGGTCCACGACTTCGGAAGCGTGTGGGTAGGCGGCATGCTGGAGCACACGTTCAAGATCAGCAACACCGGTAACGCCGACCTGGAGATCCTCCAGGTCCGCCCGGTCTGCGGTTGCACCCTGGCCGGTCAGTATCCCAAGCTGATCAAGCCCGGCGAGACCGGTGATTTGCCGTTCCGCCTCAATACGCAGCAGGTGCACAATGCCTACAACAAGACCATCAGCGTCACCACCAACGATCCCGTTCGTCCGCAGGTGACGCTGGCGCTCAAGGGCGAGGTCAAGCGTCATGTTGAGGTCATGCCGACGGGAGCCTTCTTCGGCTCCGTATACGGCGACACACCCCAGACACGCACGATCAAGCTCACCAACCGGACCGAGAAGAAGCTTAAGCTCGCCCTGGACCCCTACGTCACCGAGGAGGGGCCGTTCCGCTTCGAGCTGAAGGAGATCGAGCCTGGGCAGGTGTTCGAGCTGGTGGTGACCACCGCTCCGCCTTACCCCGTGCCGAGCACCCAGCGGGTCACCGCCGCCATCCTGACCAACGTCGAAGCCCTTCGGCAGATCCAGGTGACGGCCATGGCCAGCGTGCAGGACCGCGTCGCGCTGATGCCGACGACGCTGACGATTGCCACCCCGGCAACCCAGCCGGCAGGGACCGCCGCCACGCCCGGACGGCAGATGGTCCGGGTGACCAATCACGGCCAGACCCCCGTCAAGGTGACCGAGGCGACCGCCGATGATCCGGCCCTGAAAGTCAGCGTACAGGAGCAGACCCCGGGCAAGCTGTACCTCGTGATGGTCGAGATCCCGGCGGGCTACGTCGTGCCCGACGCCGGTCGCAAGCTCTCCATCCTGACCGATGACGCCGAACGACCGATGCTGGAGGTCCCGATCCAGAAGGGCACGACACCCAGCCCCGCGGCCACTCCGCCGACCCGGACGGCCTCCAAGCTCCGGCCGGCGGAGCTACTGGTTGGCCAGAAGGCCCCCACCTTTGACCTGACGACCCTGACCGGCAAGCCCGTCTCCTCGTCGTCGCTCAACGGTTCCGTGGCGGTACTCAACTTCTTTGCCCCCAATTGCGGGTTCTGCAAAAAGCAGATGCCGCGCCTGGAAGCGTTACGTGCCGATTACGAGGCCAAAGGCGTTCGCTTCTTTTACGTTAGTGAGACCATGCGCAAGCCGTTCACGCAGGACGAAATTGTGAAGGTGCTGACGGATGTCGGCGTGAAGGGAGAGGTGGCCATCGATCCCGACAACAAGGTCGGCAGTCAGTTCCGGGCCAGCGGCTTCCCAACCATGACGATCGTCGGCAAGGACGGCAGCATCGAGGCGGTCAACGTGGGCAACAGGGCCGATCTCGAGGTGCGCGTCAAGGCACAACTGGATGCCTTGCTGGAAGGCAAGCCCATCCCCGCCGAACACCTGCCGCCCAAGGAGCCCCAGGCCTCCGGCGGCTGAGTCTCCGCTCGGCGGTCGGGGAGCTTGAACGCGTCGAGGGGAGCTTGAACCTACCGAGGGCTTCGCACGCGGTCGTGCGAAGCCGCAAGCGGCGGATTGTTCCCGATCCCCGATCCCAGGGATAACCGGCCCGGCAGAGGTTCTCTTGGTGAGGCTGGCGGTTGCTGGCGGGCCGGTTATCCCTGGGCTTCCCTGACTCCCTGATCCCTGACTCCCAATTCCCGATCACTCAGTACTCAGTACTTCCCGACCCCCGATCCCCGACTCAGAGCATCTCGGAGGGAGCCGGTGTGTCGGAGGCGTCGCCTCCGCGGGCGGTCTTCTCGCAAATCGCATGGTCCGGACAGCCCTCACAGGTGTAACCGCTCCGTTCGCAGTGCTCGATGCGGCGGAGTACCAGTTGGGCCATGAGCGGGTCCGGGCCGATCGGGCCGGTGCAGTGCCACGCGAGGTCGGGGTGATCGTGGGCGGCTTCCGCACACAGGCGGGGGATATCCTCGCGGCTGTGCCGACCCGGCGAGAGAAAATAAGGGAACACAAAGACGTTGTCCGCCCCGGCGGCGACGGCGGCGGCGAAGGCCTGACGGATCGTTGGATCGGCCAGTTCCATGTGGGCCGTGTAGACCGGGTCCGAGGTCAAGGTCCGCAGCAGGTTGGCCACGTCCTCGAGCATGCGGTTGGCCGCCACCCGCCGGCTGCCGTGGTCCACGATGATGATCGCCCGAGGCATAAAGCCCCTCACTCCCATTCGATGGTGCTCGGCGGCTTGCTCGATACATCATAGACCACGCGGTTGACGCCGGGCACCTCGTTCATGATTCGGCTCGAAATACGGCCCAGGACCTCGTAGTCGATGTGCACCCAGTCGGCGGTCATGAAGTCGGCGGTCTCGACGAAGCGCAGGGCCGCCACGTGCTGCCCCTCGTAGCTTCGGCCGTCGCCCATGACGCCGACCGTGCTGATGGGCAGCAGAACGGCGAAGGCCTGCCCTATCTTGCGGTACCAGCCGGCGGCACGAATCTCGTCAATGACAATCTCATCGACGTTCTGCAGGAGGGCGACGCGCTCGGCGGTGACCTCCCCAATGATCCGCACCGCCAGACCCGGCCCGGGGAACGGATGCCGCCAGATGATCTCCGCCGGCAGGCCCAGGTACTCGCCCGCCAGACGGACCTCGTCTTTGAAAAGGTCGCGGAGGGGTTCGATCAGCTCGAAGCCCAAGTCGGCGGGCAGGCCCCCCACGTTGTGGTGGAGCTTGATGTTGGCTCCATGACCGCTGTAGCTGTGGCCGGACTCGATCACGTCGGGGTACAGCGTGCCTTGGGCAAGGAACCGGGCGCGGTCTACCGTGCGGGCCTGGCTCTCGAAAACGCGGATGAACTCGTGCCCGATGCGGCGGCGCTTTTCCTGCGGTTCAATGACCCCGGCCAGCCCAGCCATAAAACGATCGGAGGCCCTGTCCACCCGCAGATTGATCCGGAAATGGTCGCGGAAGGTGGACTCGACCAGGGCCACCTCACCCTTACGTAAAAGGCCGTTGTCCACGAAGATGCACACCAGCCGGTCGCCGATCGCCTGGTGCAGCAGGGCCGCGGTCACGCTGCTGTCCACGCCGCCCGACAGACCGCAGATGACCCGATCCTCCCGCCCGACTCTCTGCTGCACCTCCTGGACCGCGGCGGTGATGAAGTTGCCCATCTCCCAGTCGCCGCGGCAGCCGCAGATGTCATACAGGAAGTTACGCAGCAGTTGGCTGCCGCAGGCGGTGTGCGTGACCTCGGGGTGAAACTGCACGCCGAACACCGGACGATCGCGATGCCGGACGGCGGCGATCGGGCAGTTGGCCGTACGGGCCAGCGGGACAAACGCCTCGGGCAGCGTCTGAACCATGTCGCCGTGGCTCATCCACACGCCGGCCGGCGAAGTGATGCGCCCCAGGAGCCCGTGGGCGTCGAGGATTTCGAGCTTCGCCCGGCCGTACTCGCGCGCGGGGGCCGGTTCGACGTGCGCCCCGAGCAGTTGGCAGGTGACCTGCATGCCGTAGCAGATGCCCAGCACCGGCAGCCCCATCTCCAGCAGGCCGGGATCGCAGCGCGGGGCGTTCTGCTCGTAGACGCTGGCCGGACCGCCCGAGAAGATCAGCCCCACAGCGTGCATCGCGCGCAGCTCGGCCGGCGAGACCGTGGGCGAGACCAGCCGGCTGAAGACGCGGTTCTCGCGTATTCGCCGGGCGATGAGCTGGGCGTACTGGCTGCCAAAGTCGAGGATGGCGATCGTCTGGCTCATGGGCGGGGATTATACGCCGTCCGCCCACCGCCCGCACCCCGGCCGCCGCTTGCGGCTTCGCACCCCAGCCCGCCGCTTGCGGCTTCGCACGGAGCCGGCGCAGGCCGCCGGTTGCGAATAACCCCATCCGGTCCCGCCACGAACAAGTTCGCTCGGTCCCGGGAGACAGGACCGAGTCAACTTGTTGACGTAAGGACTGAGGTAACTTGTTGCTGGATTCCCGTACTCCAGGAACCAGTTCGCTCGGTCCTGCCCCGGTCACCCGAAAAGCCAGAGGATTATCAGCACGTCCAGGAAGATGGCCATCGCCGCGGCAAACGCGAGCCGCATGGAGACGGACCAGGTTTCCGGCCGGGTCACGCTGTCCAGCGTCGCCAGCGAGTCGAAACGCACGGGGTCGATCTCGTCGGAGTAGAACTGGGCCTCCGCAATCAGCAGGGCCGCCTCAAACTCCGGAATTCGCAGCTTCTGTGCGTAGTCCATCAGCCGCTCGCGGCGCGAGTACCGCAGGAAACCCGACTCGAGTTGAGCAACGACCATACCCTTGAAGACACGCCGCTTCTCCTCGCCGTTGAGTGACGGTGTCGCGGCCTGGGGTGGGCGCGCGTTGATGGTAGCCGCATTCGCCGTCTGGGGATTCCGCTCGCGCATCTGCACCCTCCTCGGCCGATCGGCCGACGCTCCTCCATGCGCATGCTCGGAACCTCCGTGTGCCGGGACTCGCGATCAGAGCTGAATGCCTGACCCGTGTGATTCTACCGCTCCCGGAGAGCGGAATCTACCCGCGGCCGGCAACGGACAAGTTACCGGACGGAGAGGGGAAGACAGGAGACAGAAGTCAGGAGACAGGAGGCAGGAGACAGGAGAAAGGAGCGGGGGAACGTGGGGAGCGAATCAGCGCGCAGGCAGCAGGATGGCTCGGGCATAGGCGTCGAGCATTCGGCTGACTTCGTCCAGGGCCCCCAGGAGGGAATGCGTCTCGGCGTAATGCAGATCGCTCGCCAGAATCAGGTAGTATCGCGCTTCTTCGAGTGATCCCTGGGCGGTGTTCATGAATCGTCCTTTGTCCAGCCGGCCCTTCTTCTTGAATCCCTCCGCAATGTTGGCCGGGATGGAAACCGCTGCCCGGCGTAGCTGAGATGTCAGGCCGCACACCTCGGTTCGTGGGAACCGCTCCGTCAGCCGATAGACGTCGAGAACGAACCGATGTGCCTTCTGCCACACCATCAGGTCCTGAAACGTCCTCGCCGGCGCCATTCTTCTGTCTCCTGTCTTCTGTCTTCTGTCTCCTGTCTTCTGTCTCCTCTCTTCTTCCCTCACCCCACCTCCGTCATCGCCCGCCACTCGTACTTCACTTGGCCGCCGACGATGGTCGTCGCCGCCCGTCCGACGACCTGCCAGCCGTGGAACGGGCAGTTGCGACTCTTGGAGCGAAATGCCGCGCTATCGACGGTCCATTCCGCCTGGGGGTCGATCACGGTCACGTCGGCGTCGGCCCCCACGGAGAGCGTGCCCTTGTTCAGCGAGAGGATGCGAGCCGGTCGCAGGGTCATACGCTCAATGATGTCCGGCCAGTCGAGCAATCCCGGCTGGATCAGGGCCTTGATGTACAGCGGCAACGCCGTCTCTAGCCCGATAATGCCGAACGGAGCGTCCAGGAACTCGAGTTCCTTCTGCTGGATGCCATGCGGGGCGTGATCGGTTACCAGGCAGTCGATCGTGCCGTCCACCACGCCTTGCAGGCAAGCCTTCACGTCGTCGCGGGTACGCAAGGGCGGGTTCATCTTGAAGTTGGTGTCGTACGTGGCGCAGGCATCCTCGGTCAAGAGCAGGTGATGCGGACACACTTCCGCCGTGACTCGCAATCCTGCCCCCTTCGCCTGGCGGATCAGGTCAACCGCCCGGCGAGTGGAGATGTGGCACACGTGGTAGCGGGCCCCGGTCTCACGGACCAGCGTGAGGTCGCGCTGCAGCATCAGCTCCTCGGCAATCGGGCTGATGCCCGGCAAGCCCAGCCGGGCAGCCGTCGCTCCACCGTTCATCACTCCGCCGCGGGCCAGGTCGGAATCCTCGCAATGCTGCAGGATCGGTCGGTCGAACATCAACACGTACTGCAGCGCCCGGTACATGCCACCGGTCTTGGCCACGCCGGTGCCGTCGTCCGAGAAGGCGACGGCCCCCGCCCGCACCATTTGGCCGATCTCCGCCAGCTCTTCGCCGGTCCGCCCCTTGGTGATCGCCCCGATCGGATAAACATTGCACAGGTTCGCCCGGGCCGCTTGACGGTGTACGAACTCGACGGCCGCCTCGTCGTCCAGGGCCGGCCGGGTGTTGGGCATGCACGCTACCGAGGTGAAGCCCCCCGCCACCGCCGCCTCGCTCCCGCTGGCGATCGTCTCGGCGTTCTCGTCGCCGGGCTCACGGAAATGCACATGGATGTCGATCAGGCCGGGAGCAACGATGCAG
Source organism: uncultured Planctomycetales bacterium (assembly GCA_964511155.1). Classification (GTDB taxonomy): domain Bacteria; phylum Planctomycetota; class Phycisphaerae; order UBA1845; family PWPN01; genus JAAYDF01. Next base: position 28,237 of record CAZEEJ010000050.1, read on the forward strand.
CCGGCAGCGCTGATGGTCCGGGCGTCGTAGTCGGTGATCTCCCCACCCACCCGGGCCACGTGACCGCCCGCCAGGAGCACGTCGCCCACGCCATCCACCCCGTTGGCCGGGTCCACGATTCTGCCGCCTTTGATGAGGATCTTCTGGGTTGACATGTTTGCTTTGGCCCTCGTGATGGTCTCCGGGTTTCCGCCAGCGTGGCGGGATTGTACTCGAATCGGGCCGGGAAACGCTACCGAGCCAAGGAGACAGAAAACGGAAAGAAGACAGGAGCCAGAAGACAGAAGGCAGGAGACAGCGGTCAGAAAGCGGGAGACGGAAGACGGAAAGTGGTGGAAGGGACACGGTCCGGGGTCCCCAAGCCCAGGGATTGCAATCCCGTACGTGTTTAGCGTCCGCGGAGGGGGACAGGCACTTTTTTGCCTTGTAACCTTCCTGGTGCGACGGTAACTCCATGCTGTCAAGGGACTGAACCGCATTGAAAGCCCTCACGCCGGCAAAAAAGAGCCAGTCCCCGGACGCTGAACACGTACGCAATCCCTGGGCCTCGCGGCGTGCAATCCCTGGGCTTCGAGCCGCCGCGGGGTATAATGTTTGGCGAAATGGCCCCCCGCCCGGATGAAGTCTACAGCTTGCGCAAAGTCGGACTCGCCTTCGCGCTGGCGAGCATCGCCCTGCTGGCCAGCCTGCTGTGGTGGGTCTGGGTGGACCACGCCCGGCCGTGGCGGGACTGGCAACGGCAATACCATGAGGCGCGAGCCCTGCTGACGGCTATTGAAGCTGGGGTCACTCTCGAAGCTTCCTCCAGCGGCCGGTTCCCCGCGTGGTTCAACCTGCCCTTCATCGACTTCCTCGCCCCCCACGGCACGGCCGGCCGCCAGGAGGTTCGGCAGATCAGTCCGCCCGGCATCTACCACGACCTGCACTTCGTCCGCAGCCCGCGGACCGACCGCTGCACGACCTGCCACGCCGCCATCGCCGACCCGCTCTTCACCCCCGACCGGCTGACCGCCCTGGGCGACCCCCCGCTCAACCTGCCCTCCGCCCTGCGCGCTCATCCACACCTCGATCTGTTCGTCGGCCATGACTCGCCGCATCCCGTGGGCACCACCGGATGTACCGTCTGCCACGAAGGACATGGCGAGGAGACTGATTTCATCCTGGCGAGTCATACCCCCGCGAACCGGAGCCAGCAGACGGAATGGGCTGCTCGGCATGAGGTGCGGACGGCTGGCCTGGTTCCGGAGCATACCTTCGGGAGCGCCCGCGAAGGGTGGCACCGGCCCATGCTGCCACACGAATACGCCGAGGCCGGCTGTACGCAATGCCACGACCGGGTGACGGACATCATGACCCATGACGGCCGGACCATCGGCAACACCATCAACGAAGGGCGGTTCCTGGCCGGCACACTCGGCTGCGTCAACTGCCACCTCGTCGAAGGCTTGGCGGATGCCCGCCGGGTCGGGCCGGACCTGACCCACGTGGCGGCCAAGTTGAGTCGCGGCGTCCTGCATCACTGGATCTGGCAGCCGCGCAGCGTGCAGCCGGCCACGCATATGCCTCACGCCTTCGGCCAGGAGAACAACGACGCTGGGGCCGTGACCGTTGCCGGCGACGTTGATCCCGAGGGCCGTACCCGTGCGGAGGCGGTAGGCATCGCGGAGTACCTGCTGGCCGTCAGCGTGCCTTATACCCCGGCGTCGGTACTGCCTGCAGACGCGCTCGCGGCGGCGGACACCGAACGCGGGCGACGGCTGTTCGGCTCGCTGGGGTGTCTCGGTTGCCATGCCGCTTTGAGTCATCGGCCGGACGATGCCGACGGCGCGCCGGGCGATACGCTGGGAGTCGCCTGGATCGCCGATCGCTTGGCCACGCAGGCCGAGGCGCAACTCATCGCCGGCCAGGGAGCGGCAGCGCTGACCGCCGAGGCCCTCGACCGCATCGAGGATGCCGCCTTCGAACGGGCCGAGAGCATGACCTCTGCCGAGCAGGTCGAATACGCCATGCGGCATCTTCCGCAGGCCGACGAGGGGCGGTTCACGCCCGAGATCATTCACGAGCCGGTGTTCACCCGGCAGGCGCCGGAGCTCTCCAACCTCCGCGGCAGAATCGGGGATTCACCGCAGGCCCTCGCCTGGCTGTATGACTGGCTGATCCAGCCGCGGCACTATGCCCCCGACAGCATCATGCCCAGCATGCGGTTGCAGCGCGTTCCTGCCGTGGAGCATGACGAGGCCCTGGACATCGCGGCGTATCTGCTGACGCTGGGCGACCGGGACTCCTCAGCCTGGCGGCCGTTCGATGAGGATGAAACCGAGCGCGCCCGCCTGACGGCCATACGCGATGAACTGCTCGCGCAGATCATAACCGCGACCGTCAAGCAGCGGTTCTTCCAAGCAGAGCCGCGCCCGTCAGGAAGCGGTTCTTGGCCGTCGCGGCAATCGCAGGCACCGCTCCCTCACGGTCGCGGCTCTGCTCCACCACAGCTTTCGGAAGCTCTGACTACCGAAACGACCGTGGGCATCATGCCCGAGGACCGGCGGCGCTGGGTCGCCCTGGGCGAGCGGGCCATTGGCCATTACGGCTGCGCCGCCTGTCATCGTATTCCCGGTGTCGAGAACCCATCGCGGCCGGGGCCGGAACTGACCCGCTGGGCGGATGGTTCGTTGGGCCAACTCGACTTCGGCGTGTTCCATCCGCAGGCCGCCGCCGGGCGGCCGATGAACCGCGACGGGCAGCATTTGTACCCGCCCGACCGCGACCGGCTCATCGATTGGGCCGGCGGCAACGCTCCTGTCGAAATCGCCTACCGCCGCGATGCTTTTGCCCGGCACAAACTCCTCAACCCCCGC
>CAZEEJ010000051.1:0-31057 GCA_964511155.1 uncultured Planctomycetales bacterium
ATGAAGAGCTCGGCGTTGGAACCGCCGAGCAGCCGGTCGATGATCGGGTAGATGATCAGCGGGCTGATTTCGAGGCAGAGCTGCCCCTCGAGCGGCGACGCGGTGAGCAGGTTGAAGCAGGTGGGGTTGGGCAGCGAGTGGATGAACTCGCTGTAGGTCAACTGCTCGATGGTGGCGACACGGACTTCGACGATGGTGCGCAGGAAGTTGGAGAGGGAAGCACCGAAGTTGCGGGCGAAGCCTTCGTGGATGGCTTCGAGGGACCGCATCTGGTCCTTGCTGACGCGCTCGGGTCGTTTGAAGTCGTAGGTGCGGACCTCCTGCTGTTTGGCCCGCGTGCGACTGGGAACCTCCGGCTCGGCGTCTTCGGTGGCGCCTCCGTCGACGGCGGATAGCAGGGCATCCACCTCGGATTGGTCCAGAACGTCCGCCATGCCGGGCTGTCTCCGTGCCAGAGCCCCGTGGATGCGATGGTGCGGCCGCGGTGCGTCGCGCTACGGGTCGGCGCAGACGCGGTCCGCAGTACCGTGCTTATCGGACAATTGCCCACCCCGGCTTGAGGACGCAGGGTGCGCCGGGTTGTTGGTCGGGTCGAGACGGCTTGCGCGATCCGGTGCGAAGCCGCAAGCGGCACGACGGGTGGCATGGGTCGGTACTCCGACCCGTGGCTGAGTCGGGACGGGCCACGGGCCTGAGTACAGGCCGATGCCACCCGCGGGCCGAGACGGCTTGCGCGATGCGGTGCGAAGCCGCAAGCGGCACGGCGGCCGACGGGGCTCACACGGCGGCGGGCAGGAGTTCGGCGAGGGCATCCGCGGGCTTGGCGACGGTGGGGAGGGCGGGTGCCGCATCGACGAGGTCGACGGCCAGTTGGCGGAAGCGTTCCTCCTGGGCGCAGAAGGCGGCGACCACGTCGGGGTCGAAGTGGGAGCCGGCATCCTCCTGGATGATGGCCGCCGCCTGCTCGTGCGGCATGGCTTCCTTGTAAACGCGCTTAGAGGTTAACGCGTCGTAGACGTCGGCGACGGCCACGATGCGGGCGGACAGGGGGATGGCCGCCCCGGCGAGGCCGAACGGGTACCCCTTGCCGTTGTACTTTTCGTGGTGGTGGTAGGCGATCTCCATGCCCATCTGGAGGAAGTCCTGGGTGCGGCCCTGCGTGATGAGGTTGCGGATGGTGTCGCCCCCGATGGCGGCGTGGCGCTTCATGATCTCGAACTCGTCGGGGGTGAGGCGGCCGGGCTTGAGCAGGATGCGGTCGGGGATGCCCACCTTGCCGATGTCGTGGAGCGGACAGGACCGAACGATGGTCTCGATGAAGGACTTGTTGATCACGGCGGCGAACCTGGGGTCGGCGGCCAGGGTTTCGCTGAGCAGGCGGCAATACTCCTGGACACGTTCGAGGTGGGCGCCGGTTTCGGGGTCGCGATGCTCGGCGAGCTTGGCGAGGGCGAGGATGATGGCGTCGCGGGCCTCGTTGCGTTCGCGGAGTCGCATCTGGTTGCGGAGGGCGATGGCGGCGGCTTCGGCGATGGCGCGGAGGCCGGCGAGCTGGTCACCGTCGTAGGGCCGTCCGCCGGCGGGGTCGGTGATATTGAGTACGCCGACCGGTCCGCTGGGCGTGAGCAGGAGGGCGGAGACCAGCGGCGCACGGCTGAAGAAGAGGCGGTCTTGCCGGTCGTGGTATTCGAGCAGTTCGTCCGGGTCGTTGAGGACCACGCTTTGCAGCTCGGCGAAGACGCGTCCGGTGATGGCCTCGCCGACGGGCACCCGGGTGGATTCACGGGCTTCGTCGTCCAGACCCACGGCGGCCTGGATGACCAGTTGGTCGCCGTCGCGTGACGGCAGCATGAGGGCCACCCGGCGGCTATCGAGTACGTCGGCCGTCGTGTCGACCACGAGGTCGGCGACCTGCTCCAGGCTGTCCAGCCCGTTGAGGTCGGTGACGAACTGGTGCAGCCGCTGGAGGGTTGCCGTGCGCTGGGCCACGCGTTCTTCGAGCTTGGCGTTGAGCACACGGAGCTCTTCGGTCAGGATCTGTTCGGACACCACCAGTCGATACTGTTCCAGGGCCTCGGTGATGGCCCGTTCGAGCATCTCGGGCGGGCAGGGCTTCTGCAGGAAGCGGAAGATGTGGCCTTCGTGGAGGGCGGTGACGGCGACGTTGAGTTCGGCCCGGCCGGTGAGCATGACGGCGACCATGGTCGGGGCGAGGGCATGCGCTTCTTTGAGAAACCTGCTGCCGTCCATGTCCGGCATGTTGTAATCCGTGACCACCACGGCAAACGGGCCCTGCGTGCGGATGAGGTCGAGTGCGGCGGGACCGTCCGCGGCGGTGGCCAGATCGAACTTGCGGCGGAGTTGGCGTTTGATGGCCTCGAGCACGTTGGGCTCGTCATCGACGCAGAGGACTCTTCGGCAAATGGCGTCCATGTCGTCCTTGCTCCTCATACGGCCAGTTCGGCCAGGGGATGCTGGGAAGCTCTATCGGCCAAGTCCGACCAGATATCGAGCCGGTGAGCCAGCTTGATTCGCTGGAGATAGTCCAGGTCGAGATGTCCCTGGTACCGTGCGATGTGGTTATCGACCTCGATCCAGTTCTCGCGGGTCACCAGGGCGTCGGCCACGTGCACGCAGGTCAGTGCGCACAGGCCGTTGTAGGCCACCACGGCGGGGTCGTGGTGCAGGGCGACGGCTTCCACGATTCGCGGGGGCAGGCCCCATAACCCGAGCAGGTAACCGCCGATCTGGCCGTGGGTGACGCCGAGCGCCTCCTTTTCCACCTCCCAAATGGGGCGGGGATCGTCCGAGCAGGCAGTCAGCAGGGTCTCGAACCGTTCGGTCATGTTGGCGGCCAGCACCAGGATGCCGACGTCGTGTAGCATGCCGGCGGTGAAGGCCTGGTCCGGCCGATCGTCGGTCTGGTGCTCGCTCTTGCTGATGAGCCGGGCGACCTCGGCGACGGCCAGGGAATGCTGCCAGAGGTTTTCCATGCTGAACCCCTGGATCGGGCGGGGGGGCTGGAATTGTTTGAAGATCTTCTCGCTGAGCACCAGGGCCTTGATGCGCATGAGCCCGAGCAGGGAGACGGCGTGCTCGACGCTGGAGACGCGGCGTCCGAGTCCGAAGAACGACGAGTTGACCAGCTTGAGCAGCTTGGCGGACATGCCCATGTCGCGGCTGATGATGGTGCCGATCTGGCGGGCGTCGGTCGAATCCGATCGGGCGGCCTCCAGGATATCGAGGTACAGGGTCGGCAGGCTGGGCAGGGTGTCGCAGACGGTGACCAGGCCGCGAACGCACTCGTTGCGCATTCCCTCCTGAAGCGCACAGGCCTGGGCCACGGCGTCCTTGATGGCCTGGGCGTCCGCGGGTTTGGTCAGGCACTGGTGGGCGGCGTTGGCCGCCCGGCTGGAGAGGTCCTCGTCGGCCTGGCCGGTCAGGACGATGCGGGCGGTGTTCGGGTAGGCCTCGACGATGCGCTCGAGGAGATCGGCGCCGGTCATCCCGGGCATGCGCAGGTCGGTGACCACCACGTCGAAGGGTGCCTGGGCCATGCAGGCGAGGGCTTCGGTGCCGCTGCCGGCGAACGCGAGGTCCCATTCGTCGCGTTGCTTGCGCAACATGCGGCGCAGCCCGTCGATCACGAACGGCTCATCGTCCACGAAGAGAATGCGCCTTCTACTCATGCCTCGCTCCGTACGGGAAGCGGACAGGACGTCATACGCACGGGGATCCGAATCCTGAAGGTGGTGCCCTGACCGATTTCCGTCTCGAAATCCAGCGTGCCGCCATGCCTGCGAACCACGATCTGATAAGCGATGCTGAGCCCCTGACCGGTGCCCTTGCCCACGGGCTTGGTGGTGAAGAACGGATCGAAGATCTTGCCGCGGGCCTCCTCGGGGATGCCGGTGCCGGTGTCCCGGATGGCCACCTCGACCTGGTCCTCCACCTGCCGGGTACGGACGGTGATCGTGCCCCGCCGGCCCGTGTCGGCGATGGCGTGGGCCGCGTTGACCAGCAGGTTCAGGAAGACCTGGTTCATTTCGCTGGCGAAGCATTCCACCGCGGGCAACTCACCGAAATCGGTCTCCAGGTCAGCCACGTACTTGTACTCGTTGCGCGCGACGGTGAGCGTGCTCTCCAGAGCGTGGTTGATGTCGACCGCCGAGACCTGGCCGCGGTCGACGTGCGAGAAGTCCTTCATCGCCCGGACGATGTGGGTCACGCGGGCGACGCCTTCGAGGCTCTGGGCGATGGCCCGGGGCGTGTCCTCGATGAGGAACGCAACGTCGCAGTCGCGCTCGGCGGCCTCGATGGCCCGGACGGCCTCGTCGGTGGTCTGGCCGGTCTTGAGTAGCTCCACCAGCTCGCGGTACTTGCCCTCCAGACCCAGCAGGTCGTCAAAGCTGTCGGAGAGGGCCCGCAGGTTGTCGCCGACGTATTGGATGGGCGTGTTGATCTCGTGGGCCACGCCGGCGGCGAGTTGGCCGACGGAGGCCAGTTTTTCATTCTGGAGCAGTTGGCGCTGGGCGGTCAGCACTCGCTGGCTGTGCCGGGCCACCAGGTGTTCGAGTTGCTGGCGATGGGTCGCCAGTTCCTCTTCGACCTGCTTGCGGTGGGTGATGTCGCGGATGACGGCAGTGACGAACCGCCGACCGTTGGCCTCTCCGCCGGACAGGGAGACCTCGATGGGGAAGGTCTCACCGCCGCGGCGCGTGGCGGTCACCTCGATCAACCCGCCGACGCCCTCCAACGGCGCCCCCGTGTTCAGGTGGTGCGCGATCATCTCATCGTACCGGCGGCGATGCTCGGGCGGGAGCAGGGAGGAGACCTTGCGCCCGATGGCTTCGTGCGCCGGCCGGCCGAACATGGCCTCGGCTGCCGGGTTAAAGGTGGAGATCAGACCGTCGGCGTCGACGGCAATGAAAGCGTCCTGGTTGCTGTCGATCGTGGCGCGCAGCAGGGCCTCGCTTTGGCTCAGGGCCTGTTGGGCAAGCCGGTGCTTGCCCAGTTCCGCGTGGTAGAGCGAAATGGTGACGGAACTGGAGCCCAGAATCACCAGGACAAAGGCGGTGAGGCCGATCATGGACCGCCGGCTCGCGGCAATGGCCTTCTGCCAGTCCTCGGCATGGTAATCCACGCCCAGGATCGCTTCGACGTTGCCCTGCTCGTCGAACATGGGGACCGCGGCACTCACCCACGTGCCCCACTGATCGGTATACGGCACGTCATCAAACGCCGGTCGCCCCCGAAACGCCGTTAACATACCGCGGGTGGCTGTTTGATATATCTCGCCGATCGGCGTGCGCTGCTCACGATCGCCCGTGTAACGCCCGTCGCCGTTGTAATCGGTCTCCGAGTCCACCAGCAGGGCGGTGGAGCCATCAGGCAGGAGTCGCAGGGTGTAAACATCGGCGACGGCGGGGTTGGCCTTCAGCCAGCGGATCTGGGCCTCAATCAACTCGAGGTAGCCGGCATCCTGCGGATCGGTGTCCAAAGACAGGCGAGCGTGCCCCATCCGGGACATTTCCAGCGCATAGGTGGGCGCCAACCCCTCGACGAGGGTCCGCATGTGACGGCGCCGCTCTTCGCCGGCGGACTCGACCAGGAACCAGCCGCCGACCAGCACCGTGGCCGTCAGGAACCAGACGATCGCCGGCACCCCCACGGGACTGTGCATCCGTTTGAGCACCTGCCCGGTGAGTCCGAGGGCGGCCACCGCAAGAGCGATGAAAGCCACGTAGTCGATAGGAGGCTGAAACCACATCGTCTGCTCCACCGCAGGGCCGGTGGTCTGTCTGCCGCGGATGGGTCCGATCATCCGTCGGCCGGCCCAATGGGTCGACAATCTCAGAAATTTTCCCCCTCCCCATTTCATCGAACCGTCAGGGGACAGGCATGAGTTCTGGTTGTCGTCTTGAGTGCGGATCTTGGGTGTCCATCGCTGGCACGCACCTCGCCCTTCCGGCAGGCATGGCGTTTATCGGCGGTTCCGTGCGCCGTGGGGCCACGGGTGTCCCTCGGGGGGGAAGACTCCCGATCCGTGAATGGAGAATGAGGCATGGAGAATGAGGAATGGAGAATTGGGAAAAACCCACTCCCAGAGCCCCTGGGGCAACCGGGCACGACCAGAGCAACCTGTTGCTGTTCGTCACCTACGCCCGCGCACGCCCATCAACAAGTTGACTCGGTCCTCAGCGAACCGGCACCCCGCCGATTCGGCCACGGACCCGATCGTGAGCTACCTTGAACATCCGATTGTGGACGCTGATTCTTCAAGGTACGATACCCGTCATGGTGAAACGCCCTGCAGAGTTGAGGGCCTTGGGCGGGCGATTGCGCACCCATCTCGTGGTCGGGATCGTCGACGCCCCTCAGGTCGGCAAGCCCGCGCTGGCCAGGGGATTCGCGTCGGGTTGGAACGGCCCCACCGCTTTCTACGATCTGGAAGATCTCCGGGAGAATGCGATTCTGGCCGGCCCGATGCTGGCCTTTGTTGCCTTGGCATGAGAACCTTCGCAAACGGCAGGTCAAATTCCCCAAGGTGTATCCATGGCTGTCGGGTCACCGGCACGCTGACGGTCGCCGTGGTCGCGCTGGGCTGGGCCATCGTCGCATCAGCCGGTGGGCTACGCCTCGACGGCACCTTCATCCAGTACCAGGAACCGATGATGGCCATGGACGCCGACGCCTGGCGCCGCGAACTCGATACCATGCGCCAGGCGCGTCTCTCGCTCGTCGTCGTTCAATGCCTGCAGCACGATGATCGCCGATTCATCCCCGAGGCCCCCGACCATTTCGACCCAACGCGGGCGATCCTCGAATACGCCGATCGCCATGAGATGCAGGTGTTCCTTGGGTTGGCCACCGACAAGGCCTGGTGGCACCAGTCCACGGAATCGAGTTATCTCGACACTGCCGCCCGGCAGGACCGCGCCCTGGCGGATGAGGTGTGGAAGCGGTACGGCCGACACGCGTCCTTCGCCGGGTGGTATCTGCCCCGCGAGATGTGGGATGGACCGTACACACCCGAGCAGATCGAGCGATTGGCCGGCTATTTCCGTACCGTCGGCGACCACTGTCGCACGCTCTCGGGCCGCAAGCCCGTGGCCATCGCCCCGTTTTTCAGCGGTAACGTGTCCGCCGCGGAGGTGGGCCGAATCTATTCCCGCTTTCTCGATAAAGCCGGCCTCGACGTCGTCATGCTCCAGGACGGCGTCGGGGCCCGCGGCTGGGATCACCAGGTCGCCGAACGCATCGTCCCCTGCTTCGCCGCGCTGCGGGACGCGTGCGTGACGCACGGCGTCGAACTCTGGTCGGACCTGGAGAGCTTCCGGCTGGTCGAGCCCGCGACGGCGGAGCGGCCGCACCCTCGCTTCGCTCCCGCCGCCGCCGACCGCATCGGCCGACAACTCGCCGCCGCCGCTCCTTTCGTCCAGCGGTTCGTCACCTTCGACTTCTTCCATTACATGAGCCCGCATCGCCACGACGAGGCCCGCACGCGACTTCACGAGCAGTACATGGCGACGTACGTGCACCAGGACTTCCTGCCGACCGTCGGCCGGAGCGTGATGATCGATCCGGGCTTTGGCTACTACCGCGACCGCAGCCCGGCCAGCATCGCCGCCGAGATCCGGGCCAACGGCTACAACATCGCCCACTACATCCTCACCGCCGACAGCCTCGTTCAGCCCGAGCTCATCGCCGCCCTGCACCGCGAGGGCATCGGCGTCTGGTACGTCACCTTCGGCAACGGAACATACTCGACCCGCGACCTGCCTCCTGAAAGGACCGACTGGCGGATGGTCACCCGGACGGAACTGGCCGGTGGCAAGCTCGACGACGGCTTCACTCGCTTCTGCCTCAACCACCCCGACTACCGCGCGTGGAAGAAGGCCGCCATGGCCCGCGTCCTGAACACCCACCCGTTCCAGGGCATCGACGTGGCCGAGCCGCACTGGCCCGAGTACCCCGGCATCGAGAGCCCGGCCTACGCCTGTTTCTGCCCCCAATGTCTCGCGGCCTTTCAACGCATGTATCCCGAGGAAAAGGCCCTCCCCGACATTCTCGACACCGAGTCCCCACGCCATCCGTCGAAGAATCGCCCGCTCTGGCAGAAATGGCTCGCCTTTCGCCAGGCCTCGCTGACGGACTTCCTCAATGATCTGGTCAACGGCCCGGGGGGTCTGCGCCAGCGGGCGCCCCACGCCCTCGTCTGTACCTGGACGCTCGCCCTGGGCGGTGCGGACGGCGTGCGGCGGGTGCTCGAGGACAGCGGCGAAGATGCCGGCGAAGTGGTGCGCGTGGTGCGCCCCGACGTCCACTGCCTCCAGACCCACTGGCCGGACTGGCTTCAGGCCGATCTGCCTCCCGATTACGTCCGCCGCTATGCCCCGTTCATCGCCCAGATCCGCGAGAAGGCCCCTTCACTCCCCATCGTGATCCAGGCCGACATCGGTTCCCGGCCCGAGAATCGCCGAAGCTGGGAGTGGATCCACCGGTTCGAGCAGGTCTGCGGCGAACTGGGCGCGGTCGGGTCGATGCCCTACGAGTACTTCCTGGGGATGTACACGTACACGGATCCTCCCCGCGTGACCGAGGTCCGCCGCATCGGCTCGCGGGTGCAGCTCCATTTCACCGGGCGACTCGATCCGGAAGCCGCGGCCGAGCCAACCCGCTACCGCCTCTCCCCCGGGCGCATCGAGGCTGTCTGCGTGGACGGGAGTATTGTGGAGTTGAACCTCCAGGACCTGCGGCCCGGACAAGCATGCACCCTCGAGCTTCGCAACCTGCCGAGTGCCGCCGGCCGTCGCCTGTTTGACGACCATCCTCCGGCCGTGCTGGACCTCCAAACTCTTCGTTTTCGCTACTGAGCACGCCATACGCGGCGCATGTGTAGACGCCAGGAGCGATTCGCTTCGGGGAATGGCAGGGGGGAAGGCAGGCGTGTGGACCCACGATGAAGACCGGCGCAGACCGTTTGCCGGCGGGAGGCGGCCAAAAAAACTGGACGGCCTCCCCGCCGTCCAGCTCTCGCTCACCTCCGCACTGACTAACAATCCCTTTGCCTTGAGCGCTGGCTTGTGTGCCAATCCGCGCTCCCCATGACTCCACCCCATAACAAGCACGCCGCGTGCCAGGAACCGTTGACGTTTCCCGAGCGTGGCTAAACAAACATAACTTAATGTCAAGTATGATGTTAAGACGGTTTAATTCGGCTTGGCAACGGGTCGGTGAAACGAGGCTGCTGGCCCGGGGCGGCCGATTGGCGGAAAACGAGCCCCGAGGGTGGCCGCCGGCGGCCAGTGTCAGTTCTTCGTCACGGGGTGCCCCCGATGCGGTTTTGGGGTGTTGCCAGCGGCCGGAGTGTGATACAATGTGGTGGATGCTCGCAGCCGTGCGACACATCCTGGAATCGCGAGTCCAGGAGGGGGATCGGCCACGACCTCAACCGCGAGGGGACGCGGGAAAGGGCGGCCTATGTTCTGTGTTTTGCCCAGACCCCAGCGCGTACCTGTCTACGCTGGCGGCTCAGGGAAAAGAGATAACCACGTCCGCCGTTTCCGGGCTGGACCTCTGGCCTTGTTGCTCATCGCGTGGGTGAGCGCGGGCTGGGCGGTCGGTCCGTGGGAGCACATTGTGCGGGCAGCCGAGAGTACGGTCCTCGACGCGATGAATGACGCCGTGATCCGGCGCACGGATTATGGCGCCAACGGCCTGGTGGACCCGGGCCTGCACCGGCTGCCGGATATCAGCTCCTACACGCTCGGCACCTGGGAGCCGCTCGATCCTGTAACCGACCGTTTCGACGGGGCGTGGGCGAGCGAGGGGACGTTCCTGCGGCTGGAGGTGGAGTTTGCGGGGCTGCTCAATCCGCCGGGAACCTCCGGGTGCTGCGGTTATGCCTTCAATGCGTTTCGTTACGGCCCGCATCCGGTTTTCGCGATCATCGAGTTGGACGTGGACGCCGATGCCGGCACCGGGGGTGAACTGGCCGCTCCCGAGACCCGGTACCTGGGGGTGGTCGCCCGCTATGGCGGGATCCCCGGGCAGCAGTGGTTCGCCAACCGGGCCGCCCTGGATGCCGGCGCGTTCGACCATATCCTCGCCACGCCGCCTTGCGTGGACCGGAGCGGCGAGGACTTCCACTTTTCTCTCCTGGGCTGGGAGTTCGACGTGATCGACCGGTCGGACCCCGGCGATGAGCTGTTCGGGCCGGGCGAGCGCTGGCTGCTGCAGGGCCGCATGCTGCACCGGGCCTTCGGCTATGAGCCGTTCAGCTTCGCCTGCTGTCAGGGCCGTCCCGGCAGCTACGAGCCGATCGTCCAGGCGGAGTTCAGCCACAACATGGTTTCCGACCGCACCCGGGTGGCATGGGTTTACCCGCTCACCAACGCGGCGTCGGCCGAGATGTTGGGGACGACCTTCGTCGAGCCGGTCGATGGTGACGCCTCAAACCAGAACAGCATCCACGAGGCCCTCGAGGACCTGATCTTCAGCACCATCAACGCCAACCTCGAGGAACGCAGCCATCCGAATTTTCCGATCATCGCCGGCTGGGAGCCCAAGGACCCCAACGTCCACCTGGATCCGACCGCCTGGCGGGTAAACATGGTTGTGGGGACAAGCTACATCGCCCCGCAACCGGAGGCGCTGTTCGTCTACACGGACCTGATGCCGGACATCGAGGTCGGGGACTTCGACGGTAACGGCTGGGTGAACGCGGCCGACCTGGCGTTGCTGGACGCCTACATTGCGGCCAACGACGGTCAGCCGAGCGTTGATTTGACCGGCGTGGTGGACGGGCGGGTCGACCTGATCGACTTCGGCCCGAACTTCAGCGTGTTCGACGTGAACTACGACGGCGGGGTGGACGAAGACGACTGGGCGGCGATCCCGGGGCTGGAGTATGCCCTGGCGGATTTCGATCAGGACGACGACGTGGATCTCGATGATTTCGCCCGCCTGCAGATCTGCCTGGGTCACCCCGGGCAGGTGCCGGCCGCGGGATGTGAACCGACCGATCTTGACCGGGATGGGGACGTGGATCTGGAAGACGTGTTGCGTCTGCGGCTGTGTATCAGTGGGCCGGGGGTGCCTGCTGACTCGATGTGTGGCCGCTGACGACACGGGGATGGAACGGTGAGGCAGGTGAGGACAGACCGGCAGGGTGAACGACAGCCGGCTGACCGTCCCACGGGCGGCCGCGCGCGGGCAGGGTTCACCCTGATTGAACTGCTCGTGGTGGTGGCCATCCTTGCTCTTCTGGCGGGCATTGTGCTGGCCTCGCTGGCCCGCGTCCGCGTCTCCGCCCGCAGCTTCGTCTGCAAGAACAAGCTCAAGACGGTGGCCTTCGACTTCATCCAGTTCGCCGACGACTACGCTCATCCCTGGCGGGGCGACAGCGAGTCCTTCGGGCGCACGGGGTTCCGGCTCGAGGATTTCCAGGAGCGGTTGTACGGCGTCTCCGAGTTCTGGCGGACGGCCGGGGTGGGCACGGGGGTCTCGACGGACGGGGTCAGCGCGACGCTGGACCCGGCCGCACACCCCTTGATGTGCCCGTCCAGCCCGCAGGGCTTGCAGCGGGTCGCGTCCCTGCCCTGTCCCCAGGCCATCACCCCGCTCACCCATGTGAGCATCGGCTTCAACAAATGGCTCGATCAGTCGCGGATGCAGATGAACGGGCGCTGGGCTTGGCGGAATATCCGGTTGAACAAACGGATTCTTGAGCAGGCGGCGGTCCCCCTGGCGTTCGACGTGGACGGCATGGTGGCCCAGAAGCAATGGGGTGTGTTGCCCTACTACTCCGTGCCGGCGCCGGTCGGCGTGGAGGCCAGCGCTTGGTCGTTCTGGTTCCCGGCCCATCGTCACGGCGGCCGTTTGAACGCGGCGTTTGTCGGCGGGCACGTGCTCTCCTCCCCGAAAGCCGAGGCCGAGGCGGGTTGGGACTGGAAGCGTCAACCCGTACCTCAATAGCCGACTGCGATCGTGGGCACCGTGCCCGGACGGGGGGCTCGATCGAGGGCACGCTCTTCCTGCCCGGGTACTTGCCGGCTGAACCCCGGTGCCCCACAGGTCGGGGCACGTGCCTCACACCCCTCGGTCGGGTCGTGCGATCGAGACGTTCAATCGGCGGATAGGAATAGGGCGGACGTGGAGCTCAGGCGGAAATTCATACTGTTGGTCTTGCTGTATGTGCTGTCGCTGGCGGCCAACCTGGCTACTTCCGCCTGGTGCATCGTGATCTACTTTGACTCCGCCTTCCGCGATTTCCAGGTGGGGGCCTTCCAGGAGCAACAGATCGAGCGGGTGCGGCAACTGGTGCGGCGCCAGCGCGAGGTGCTCGAAGAGCGCGGGAACCCGGCGGAGCGCGCGACCGAGTACCGCGAGTTGCAGGAGCAACTCGTCGTGGCCCTGGCGCCCGTGCGGGCGGAGCTGATGGAGCAGGGGATGCCCGATCTGTACAACGCGATCGACCAGGCGGCCCGACAGAAGGACACGGTCGCCCGCCGCGGACTGACCCTGCGACTCGGCGGACGGGGGGGCGAGATTCTGCCCGAGGAGCAGCAGGAGGCGTTCGTCAATCTGGAGGTCCAGTTGCTGCAGGCGAGCAACATGTTTGGCGAGCGGCGGCAAAACGATGTCACCGCGGCCGCCCGGACTCAGGAGCGGGTGGTCGCCATCCTGATCGCGAACACCGCCGGGGGCGCGATCCTCTGCCTGGTCGGGGTGTGGGGTGTCCGTCGCTGGGTTCTGCGTCCCATCCGCGAGCTGCGGACGGCGACCCGGGAGATCGGCCGGGGCAACTTCGCCTACCGCATCAAGCCGCACTCGAAGGACGAGCTGGGCCAGTTGGCGGTGGAGGTCAACGAGATGTCGGCGACGGTGGTCGATATGCAGACGCAGCTCGTTGAACAGGAGCGGCTGGCGGCGGCGGGCGAGATGGTGACCCGGCTGGCGCACAACATCCGCAACCCGCTGGCGGGGATCCGCGGACTGGCCGAGGCGACCATGGGTTCGCACGGCGAGGACGCCGAGTTGCTCGGCTGCCAGCAGCGCATCATCGACACCGTGGATCGGTTCGAGAAATGGCTGCGCGACTTGCAGCAGTCGGTGAGCCCGTTGAAGCTCAACCTGCAGCCCGTGCGGCTCGATGACCTGGTCGGTGCGGTGATGACCGCTCTGCGTCCGATGTTCGACCGCCGCGGGGTGCGGTACGCGGTGGACATCGACCCGGCGGTCAACGAGGTGCAGTTGGACTCGCTGCACTTCGAACAGGCGCTGGTGGCCCTGGTGACGAACGCGGTGCAGGCGTCGGAGGCGGGGCAGGAGGTCCGGGTCAGCGCCCGGGCGGCGGCGGAGGGCCGCGGGCGATGGCGGCTGGCGGTCGCGGACCAGGGTGTGGGGATCGCTCCCGAGTTGAGGCACAAGGTATTTTTGCCGTATTTCACCACCAAGCCGGAAGGCAACGGCCTGGGGCTGGCGATGGCCAACAAGGTGGTGCGACTGCACGGCGGGCAACTGACGGTGGAATCGGAGCCGGGGCGCGGGAGCCGCTTCGAGGCGGATCTGCCCGGACTGGTCGCGGAGGCGTAGATGGCCGACATCCTCGTGGTTGATGACGAAGAAAACCTCAGCTATTCGCTGCAGTTGGCTCTCAAGCGGGCGGGGCACCAGTGCCAACTGGCCGACAGCCTCAAGACCGCCGTCCAGGCGTACGGCCGGCAGACGCCGGACCTCATCTTGCTGGACATGCAGCTCCCGGACGGCAACGGCATCGACGTCATGAGCCGCATGCGCGAGGACGGGCTCGACGTTCCGGTGATCGTGATCACGGCGTTCGGCACGGTGGCGACCGCGGTGGCGGCCATGAAGCAGGGGGCCGTCGATTTCATCCAGAAGCCCCTCTCCATGGAGGAAGTCTGCCTGGCCGTCGAACGCTGCCTGGAGAACCGCCGCATCCGCAACCAGCTCGACGCCTTCCAGGAGGCCCAGCGACGCGAGTCGGGCGAGATCCAGATCATCGGCAGTTGCCCGGCCATCAAGACCGCCCTGTCCATCGCCCAGAAGATCGCCACCGTGCCTCACGATCCCAGCGGGGGGCTCCTGGCCACGCTCGTGCTGGGCGAGACCGGGACGGGCAAGGAAGTCATCGCCCGCTACATCCACCATCAATGCCTGCACCCGGACCGGCCGTTCGTCCAGGTGAATTGCACCGCCATCCCCGAGAACCTGTTCGAGGCCGAGCTGTTCGGGCACGAGAAGGGCAGCTTCACCGACGCCAAGGGGCAGAAAAAAGGGCTCCTCGAGACGGCCCACGACGGGACGCTGTTTCTCGATGAGATCGGCGACATGCCGCTGGCCACGCAGGCCAAGCTGCTCGTCGCCCTGGAGCGCGGTCGATTCCGCCGCCTGGGGGCCACCGCCGAACGCGTGGCCAGCGTCCGGGTCATCGCCGCCACCAACAGCGACCTGCAGGCCAAGGTCGATCGCGGGGAGTTCCGGGCGGACCTGTACTATCGGCTCAAGATGTTCGCCATCGAGCTGGTGCCGCTGCGCGAGCGGGGCGACGACCTGTTCCTGCTCACCGACCATTTCGTGCAGCAGTTCTGCCGCAAGCTGCACAAGCCCTTCCCCTTCATCCCGCCGGAGACCCGGGAGCGCATGCGCCGCTATGCGTGGCCGGGCAACGTCCGCGAGCTGCGCAACGAGCTGCGCCGGGCCATCCTGCTCAACGACACCGGGGCCCTCGAGCCCGAGGCCCTGCCGCTGGAGCGCGGGGCGGTTTCCGCCGAGGCCGTTCATCCGACCAACGGCCTGTCCTTCGACTTCGCCACTGACGACTGCACGCTGACCACCGTCGAGCGCAAACTCTTCGAGGCCGCCCTCCAATACACCCGCGGCAACGTCTCCGAAACCGCCCGCCTCCTCGGCCTCACCCGCGGCGGCCTGCGGCATAAGATGGATAAGCTCAACCTGTGAGCGGCCCCGCACAGCCGGTATGGTTTACAGGCCTGTCACGAAGACATGGAGAGGATTCACCGTGGAGGCACAGCGTGGGCTCCACCCACAACCCAAGAAGTGTGGAACCGCCGATGGACGCCGATGAACGCCGATACCTGGAGACTATGGCCGCACCACCGGGCGCCTGTTGCCCGAGCGGCGATGAAGAAACCGGGAGTGAAGCGGGCGCGCGGCGGTCGGCGAAGGTCACTCCGGCATTTCGCCCTTGGTCACCGTGTAGATCATGCTGATCTGAAGCTGTTCCTCAGCCGTCAGCGCCTGGTTGGCGATACGCCAGACCAGATCCTGGCGTTCGGATGGACGGAGTTTCGCAAATGCGTCGGCCACGACGAACACCCGATGCAGCTTGGTGCCTTGGACTCGCTCGATCTCCACGGTCGCCCTGATCCCTGCGGTTTTGAGGCCTTCGACCAGGCTGTCGCGAAGCCGGCTCGCCAGTGTTACTTCCTTGACTTTAGCCATGGTATAAGCTCCTCAAGCCGAGCCAGGAACGCGGCCGATTCCTTGCGCGTAGCCTGATGGGTGGAATAGCGGATGTGTATGGTCCACTCCGCACAAAGCTTCTTGAGCCCCTCAAGCAATCGTGGGCTTATCGCGTGCAGTTGTGCATCAAGCTCCGGAAGATTCTCCCGCACGGCTTCCAGATCGTGCCAGCGGTAGCAGACATCCCACAGCCGACGTTGCCGGGCACCAAGCGATGACGCCGGGCTTTTCGTTAACCATGGGTGCTTTTCCAGCAGTCGGGCCTTCAGCAGCAGTTCAACCGCGATACCGGCCAGGTACATCACGCCATTGGCGTGCCGGTTCTCCTCGAAGGATTGCAGCGCGCCAGCGTCGGCCCGCCGCCGGTCGGCGACGGTTCGAGCCTGAGTCGGGGTCAGTCGCTGTCTTGCCGACACGCTGCTCATAGTACGATGCTACGCCGTCGGGGACATAAAAACAACGGCTGCGCAACGAGCTGCGCCGGGCGATCCTGCTGAACGACACCGGGGCCCTCGAACCGGAGGCCGTGCCCCTGGAGCGCGGGGCCGTCCTCGTCGAGGCCGGTCGGCCGGCCAACGGGCTGTCCTTCGACTTCGGCACCGACGACTGCACCCTGACCACCGTCGAGCGCAAACTCTTCGAGGCCGCCCTCCAATACACCCGCGGCAACGTCTCCGAAACCGCCCGCCTCCTCGGCCTCACCCGCGGCGGCCTGCGGCACAAGATGGATAAGCTCAACCTGTGAGCGGACCGCGGGGGGGGCTTGCCTGAGCGGGGGCCTCGCAAGATCGAGGAGCGGCCACGCGAAACCGGCGTGATCCGCGGGCGGGGAGGAGGGCCCACAGATCACTCAGATGGACACAGCATGGGCTCCGCCCACAGCCCAAATGAAATCTCACGCAGAGGCGCAGAGATCGCAGAGAAACTCAAAAATGCCTTTCTCTGCGCTCTCTGCGCCTCTGCGTGAGCTTTTTTATTCTCAGAAGAATAAGAAACCCACGGTTAGCATGACAGATGAGGCCCCAGGCAAGCACAGAAGGAAGTGAAAACAGCAGCGAGAAACCACCAAGACGCGAAGGCAGGCTTTCAAGGAAAACTGGACACGATTGCCTGACGAGGCTACATTCTTTGTGCCTTTGTGCCTTTGTGCCTTTGTGCCTTTGTGCCTCTGTGCCTTCGCGTCCTTGCGATTCGACTGGCGAACGCTGACGCCAGGTGTTGCCCGAACGTCCACTCGAGGGTTCAGGAATGACCGAGGTCCGACTTCGGGTCATGGGGTGTGCGTTGCTGATGGCGCTGCTGCCGGCGCTGGGCTGCGCGTCCCTGCGGTTTGTGCCGACGGAACCCATCACGGTCGCCAACGCCGACCGGATCGAGCCGGTGTATTCCTGTCAGTTTGCCGAGTACTCAGTCGAGATGTTGCTTCTCAATCCGGACAGGGCCTGTTCGCTGGGCCGGGTCGCGGTCGACTCCTCCCGGCACCGACTCCATGTTCACCGACGCAGCTTCACCGGGTTGAGATCCCCGTTATTCTTCTCCCCTGGAATCCACACGATCGACTTGAAGACCGGGCTCGAATCTCGCTGGACGGAGATTGGCGGATTCTACGACACGTCGACCTGCCACTTCCATCCTCACCACAACCTGGCTCTGAATGATGGAGTCCGGCTCCTGGATATCGAGGACGACGACCATCGCATCGTCATGCGCTCGACCTCTAAGCAAGGCCACTGGTTCTATCTGTCCGTTCCATCACACCCCGTTGTCGATGAGCACCGGTTCCTGTTCATCCGTGAGCAGTTTAATGTCCGCCCCTATGGTCCGAGCGATCTGGTCTATGTGGACTGCCGCACACGGGCGGTTTCCGCCGAGTACCCGCTCACGCACCTCGGACGGGATCTGCACTTCAGCGCCGCGGCCAACGACTACGTGCTGATGTACCGTGACGATTCGCGTTATGAGCCCGATCAGCTCATCGTTCTCCAATCGGGGGAGAACGGTCTTGCATTCGTGAATCGCCTGCGCCTGGAGGATGGCTGGAGATACCGATCGGCACTGGCGGATTGGTCACTCAACTGGTGGATCACCTCCGAGACGCGGGGCGACGACGAAGCGCGTGTCTGTGTCTATTCGCTGCCGGAACTGGAACGCGTGGCCGAGATACCCGGGATCGAAGTCGGTGAAATGGCCTTCATCCCGGCCACGCGCGTGCTGGTGGTAATCCCCACACTCGACCAGAAGGCACTCCGCCTCTATCAACTGGAGCAACAAACGGAAATCGCTCGGATCGTGTTACCGGCATTCGATTACGCCGGGGATTGGGACATTGTTGCAGATCCGGCCGGGCTTTACCTGGGGGTGAGCGGGTGCGAATGGGTACACTTGTTCGCCGTCCGTCCGCCGGGTGGGTGACGACCGAGCACACTGCTGAAAGGTCCGTTCCATGGAGTTGTTGCGGCGAAGCGGTTTCCTGCAAGGCCTGAGCGCTGCATGTTGCCTGTTCATGGCCGGGTGTGTCTACGATTCCATCGACAATCAATACGCCGCCATGGCCCCGGAGCGGCGCGCGCCGTGGCTGATCCACCGGTTGAAGTACGGGCCCGAGCGCGGCGACGCGGCGATGATCCTGGGCAGGACGGGCGATGAGCGGGCCGTCGAGCCGCTCATCCGGGCCTTGCGCGACCGCGATGTCCATGTGCGTGGCCGTGCGGCCCGTTCCCTGGGCATGCTGGGGGATGACCGTGCGGTTGAGCCGCTGATCGAAGCCCTCCGGGATGACGGTTATGGCCGGGGCTGGGTTGCTGAAGCGCTGGGCAAGCTGGGCGACCCACGGGCCGTGGAACCGCTGGTGTCGTTGCTCGATAACGCAAGCCCCTATCGCGAATGGCAAGCGGCGGAGGCTTTGGGCAGGCTGGGTGATCGCCGGGCCGTCGACCCGCTCATCCGCAAGCTGTCACACAACCATGCGCCGATGCGAGCCGCCGCCGCCCATGCGCTGGCCGAGATCGGCGATCGATCGGCCGTCCCCGCGCTGGTGCGGGCGTTGGATGACTCGGACTGGTCCACCCTGGACGATCCCCGCTTCCGCCGTGTCATCGTCTCCTCAACGGCGGCGCACGCCCTTGGCCGGCTGGAGGCCGTCGAGGAGCTCGTCCGTGCGCTTCAGCATCGCAACCCGCTGGTGCGCGAAGCGGCAGCTTTCGAGCTCGGTCGGCTGGTGAGCGATGCCGCGATCCCCGCGCTGATCGCGCAAGGCGGGGACGCCGACGCCTTGGTTCGCGACGCGGTTATCGAGGCCCTCGGCCGATTCGATGACCCGCGAGCGATCGACGCCGTGCGTGCCGCGACGTCGGATCCCTGCCCGCTCGTCGCACGGACTGCGGCGAAGGCCCTTGCCGAGCACTCACCCGCGATCGGTAGCGCCCCCCATTGATAGGCACCCTCGCCGCCGGGACTGTCACGCACTACCGCGGACACCGCACTCACCCGGGGACTCGCGTCCCCGGCTCGCCTGCGTCCCCGGCTCGCCTGCGTCCCCGGCTCGCCTGCGTCCCCGGCTCGCTTGCGTCCCCGGCTCGCCTGCGTCCCCGGCTCGCCTGCGTCCGCGGCTCGCCTGCGTCCCCGGCTTGCTTGCGTCCCCGGCTCTCTCCTGGCCCGGAAGACCCGGCGGCCCCATGATTTGAGTTGGTAACTACCCATTTCAGTTGCGCACGACTACACTTTCTTACCCTCGGCCGTTCCAGCGTCACGGGCCGGTGCCGGCTTGATAGACGGGCAGAGCTCCCGGAAAAACGGGTCGCGATGCCCGAGACCGGTCGGTCTCCCGATGGGCGTGTCATGAGGTTACAGCGTTTGGGGCCCGGGGGGATCGCGGCGTTACACCAGGATGAGCATGATTTGCAGCTATGACGGACATGCAGGCTGACAACCGCTTCCTCTTCCCCCGTTGGGCGAACTACCTCGGGCCGGCCGTCGCGGTCGGACTGATCGGCGGGGCCGTCTACGCCGCGCTGGTGGTCTACACCGGCGGCACGCCTGTGGCAACGGACGTGGGGTACCAACCGCAGCAGCCGGTCGAGTACAGCCACGCCTTGCACGTCGGCCAGCTCGGGCTCGACTGCCGCTACTGCCACACCACCGTGGAGCAGGCGGGCTTCGCCGCCATCCCGCCCACCCAGACCTGCATGAACTGCCACACCGCCATCAAGCCGGACAGCCCCAAGATGCTCAAGGTCCTGGAGAGCTACACGACGGGCATGCCCATCGAGTGCGTCAAAGTCCACGACCTGCCGGACTACGTGTACTTCAACCACAGTGCGCACGTGAACCAGGGGATCGGCTGTGTCACCTGCCACGGCCGGGTGGACAAAATGGAGGTCGTATCGCAGGTCGAGACGATGAGCATGGCCTGGTGTCTGGACTGCCACCGGGCTCCGGAGAAGCATCTGCGGCCGCGCGAGGCGGTGACGCAGATGGACTGGGTGCCGCCGGCGGACGCTTCGGAGTTGGGCCGGCGACTCAAAAAGGAATATAACATCCGCGACAGCGACTACTTAACGAATTGCACGGTATGTCATCGATGACCCCACAAGGCAGCGGAGCGACGTATTGGCGCAGCCTGGAAGAATGGGCTGACTCGCCGGAGTTCCGCGCGTTCGCGGAGGCGGAGTTCCCGCAGTTGGCGGGGCAGATGGCGCCCGGGCCGACGCGGCGTCACTTCCTGAAGATCATGGGGGCGTCGTTGGCCCTGGCGGGGATGACGGGTTGCCGTCGCTGGCCGGAGACGAAGGTCGCCCCGTACGCCCATCGCCCGGAAGGCCGGGTGCCGGGTGTGCCCGAGCAGTACGCCACCGCGATGGAGCTGGGGGGCTGCGGCGTCGGGCTGCTGGTGACAAGTTATGACGGTCGGCCGATCAAGATCGAGGGCAACCCGCTACACCCGGCAAGCCTGGGCGCGGCCGGCAGTTGGGCCCAGGCGAGCGTCCTGGAAATGTATGACCCCGACCGGAGCCGGTTCGTGGTGGAGCGGGCGGCCTCGGTGGCCAAGGGCGAGGCCCGGACGTGGGAGGTCTTCGAGCGGTTTGCTCGCGAGCATTTCGGCAAACTGCGGACGGCGGAAGGGCGGGGGCTGGCGGTGCTCAGCGAGTCGAGCTCCTCGGTGAGCCTGGCGGGCCTGCGGCAGCGCTGGGCGGAGGCGTTTCCCCAGGCCCGGTGGTTCGAGTACGAGCCGATCAGTCGGGACAACGAGCGCCAGGGTACGATCGAGGCGTGGGGTCGGCCGTTACGGCCGCACCTGCACCTGGACAAGGCGGACTTGGTGGTCAGCCTGGACGCGGACTTCCTGGGCACGCACCCGAACGCGTTGCGTTACGCCCGGGACTGGGCGGACCGCCGCTCGGGGGCGGATGCCGGGTCAATGAACCGGCTGTACGTCCTGGAGAGCGGGTACAGCGTGACAGGGGGCGTGGCCGACCACCGGTTGGCGGTGCGTTCCGGGCAGATCCCCTGGCTGATGCAGGAGGTGGCCCGGCAACTGGGTCTGCTGCATTCGGTGCCGCTGAAACTGAGCGACCGCGAGTACGGTTTCGTCACGCGGCTGGTGGCGGACTTGCAGCAGCACCCGGGGCGGATCGCGGTGCTGGCGGGTCGGGTGCAGTCGCCCCAGACGCATGTGCTGGCCCACCTGCTCAACGACGCGCTGGGGGGCGTGGGCACGACGATCACCTTTACCGAGGAGCCGGATGCCGACCGCCCGACCCATGCCGTGGCCATTGCGGACCTGGCGGCGGCGATGCGCGGGGGCCAGGTCGAGACGCTGCTGATCCTGGGCGGGAACCCGGTTTATGACGCGCCGGTGGACGTGGGGTTCGACCGGGCGCTGGCCGGCGTGCCGACGCGCCTCCATTTGAGCCTGCACGACAACGAGACCTCGCGGCAATGCACGTGGCATCTGCCGCGGGCGCACTACCTGGAGGCCTGGGGCGATTGCCGCTCATGGGATGGCACGCTGAGCGTGGTGCAGCCGTTGATCCATCCCCTGTACGAAGGGCGGAGCGTGATCGAGGTGCTGGCGGGGCTGTTGGGGGACCTGCCGGCCGAGGGGTACGAGATCGTTCGGCAGGCCCTGCGTTCGGTCTTAGGCGAAGCGGGCTTCGAGAAATCCTGGCGGCGGGTATTGCATGCCGGGCTGGTGGCGGACAGTGCATTCCCGGCGGCGACGGACCTGGCGCGCAAAGCCACGGGCGACGCCGTGCTGGCGCAGGAGTCGGGGCCGGCGGCGTTGACGCTGGGCGACCGGTCGACGTTCGAGGTGGTGTTCCGGCCGGATCGTGGCGTGTACGACGGGCGGTTCGCCAACAACGGTTGGCTGCAGGAACTGCCGGACGCGATGACGCTGCTGACTTGGGACAACGCGGCCCTGGTGTCGCCGTTCGACGCCCGCAAGTTGGGGCTGAAGACGGGCGACCAGGTGAGGCTGGAGATCCCGGAACCGTCGGCCGAGCGGCGTGAGGTGGAGGCGGCGGTCTTCGTGATGCCGGGCCAGGCGGACGGGACGATCACGCTGCCGCTGGGGTACGGGCGGGCGGCGGCCGGTCGGGTGGGCGACGGGGTGGGGTTCAACGTGTACCCGCTGCGGGCCACGGGGGCCCTGGACGTGGTCGAGGGTGTGGTGATGCATCCGCCGCGGGGGCGGTACGCGTTCGCCTGCACGCAGGATCATCACGCGATCGACCGGGCGGGCTTCGAGGAGCGCCGGCAGCGCATCGGGCAGTTGATCCGCGAGGCGACGCTCGATGAGTACCGGCAGGATCCGCACTTCACGGCGGCGGGCGGGCACGGCGGCGTACCGCTCCAGTTGTGGGAGGCCCCACAGGGTTTCGAGGATCACAAGTGGGGTATGGCCATCGACCTGAACCGTTGCATCGGGTGCCAGGGATGCGTGGTGGCCTGCCAGGCGGAAAACAACATCCCGGTGGTGGGCAAGCGGGAGGTGGCCCGGGGGCGGGAGATGCACTGGATCCGCGTGGATCGTTATTTCAAGGGAGACCTGGCGGAGACGGACCCGCAGGTGGTGCATCAGCCGATGACCTGTCACCACTGCGAGAACGCCCCGTGCGAGCAGGTTTGCCCGGTGGCGGCCACGGTGCACGACACCGAGGGGCTCAACGCGATGGTCTACAACCGCTGCGTGGGCACGCGGTATTGCTCGAACAACTGCCCGTACAAGGTGCGGCGATTCAACTACCTGGACTACCACAGCGTGGACCCGCGGGGCCGGCCGCGGCCGTGGCTGGGGATGCCCGACAGCCAGCAGAAGGCCGAGGTGGATCCGGTCAAGCAGATGGTCTTCAATCCGCAGGTCACCGTGCGAATGCGCGGGGTGATGGAAAAGTGCACCTTCTGCGTGCAGCGGATTCAGGCGGTCAAGATCACGGCCCGGAACGAAGGGCGGGCGTTGACCGACGGGGAGATCACGCCGGCGTGTGCGCAGAGCTGCCCAACGCAGGCGATCGTGTTCGGCGACCTGAACGATCCGCAGAGCCGCGTCCGCAAGCTGCATGAGCACAACCGGGCGTATGGGATTCTGGAGGAGCTGAACGTGCGCCCGCGGACGAAGTATTTGGGGAGGGTGAGGAATGTGGGGGGGGAAGGCTGAAGGCTGAAGGAAGAAAGGCACAGAGGCAGAAGGCACAGAGGCAGAAGGCACAAAGGCAGAAGGCACAGAGGCAGAAGGCACAGAGGCAGAAAGGCTAAAGGCTGAAGGCTAACGGCTGAAGGTTGAGAGGTCATGTCGAGTATTACGCCGGACATGCTGGATGACGCGCTGCTGGACAACACGGGCGAGATCCCGGGTGTCCGCACGCCGTTGGTGCTGGGCGGGCATGACCTCGGCACGGTGACGGACGCGGTTTGCGACGTGACGGAGCGGCCGCGCCCGCCGCGGGCGTGGTACATCGCGTTTGCGATCTCGGTGAGCGTGCTGGCGATGTTCGGGGCGCTGATCGGCTACCTGGTGCTGACCGGGATCGGGGTGTGGGGTAACAACCAACCGGTGGGTTGGGCGTTCGACATCACGAACTTCGTGTTCTGGATCGGGATCGGCCATGCGGGCACGCTGATTTCGGCGATTCTGTTCCTTTTCCGGCAGAACTGGCGGACGGGCATCAATCGCTTTGCCGAGGCCATGACCATCTTCGCGGTGATTTGTGCGGGGGTTTTCCCGGCCATTCATATCGGTCGGCCGTGGCTGGCATACTGGATGGGGCCGTACCCGAATCAGATGGGCATGTGGCCCAACTTCCGCTCGCCGTTGCTGTGGGACGTTTTTGCGGTGAGTACGTACGCGACGGTGTCGGTGCTGTTCTGGTACGTGGGCATGATTCCGGATCTGGCCACGCTGCGGGACCGGGCGACGACGAAGGCGCGGCAGATTGCCTACGGCGTGTTCGCCCTGGGCTGGACGGGTTCGGCGCGGCACTGGCACCGGTACGAGCGGGCCTACCTGCTGCTGGCGGCCCTGGCGACACCGCTGGTGCTGAGCGTGCACTCGGTGGTGAGCTTCGACTTCGCGACATCGCAGTTGCCCGGCTGGCACACCACGGTCTTCCCGCCGTACTTCGTGGCCGGGGCGGTGTTCGGCGGGTTCGCGATGGTGTTGCTGTTGGCCGTCCCGGCCCGACAGTGGTTCGGCCTGCAGAGTCTGATCACGCAACGGCACATCGAGAACATGAACAAGATCCTGCTGGTCACGGGCCTGATGGTGGGATACGCATACGGCATCGAGATGTTCATGGCCTGGTACAGCGGCAACCTGTATGAGCGGTTCGCGTTTCTGAACCGCATGGCCGGCCCGTATGCCTGGGCGTATTGGATCATGGTGGGCTGCAACGTGGCGAGCCCGCAGTTGTTCTGGTCGAAGCGGATGCGGACGAACATGGCGGTCACGATGATCGTGGCGGCGCTGGTCAGCGTGGGGATGTGGTTCGAGCGGTTCGTGATCATCGTCACGTCGCTGAGCCGGGACTTCCTGCCGTCGAGCTGGGGCATGTTCACTCCGACGTGGGTGGACCTGGGGATGCTGGTGGGCAGCTTCGGGCTGTTCTTCACCCTGTTTTTGCTGTTCTGCCGGTACCTGCCGATCATCGCGATCGCGGAGGTGAAGGCGGTGATGCCGGCGGAGAGGGAAGGTCACAAGTGAGAAGTGAGAAGTGAGAAGCGAGAAGTGAGAAGTGAGAAGTGAGAAGTGAGAAGTGAGAAACCCATAGCCGACGCTGACGCCCGCGAGGACCGTGGGGTTTACGGGTTGCTTGCGCAGTTCGAGAGCGCTGCCGGCCTGTTGAAGGCGGCCGCGGGGGTGCGCGACGGGGGTTATACGCGGTGGGATGCGTACAGTCCTTATCCGATGCACGGGTTGGACGCGGCCATGGGGGCGCGCCCGACACGGCTGCCGTGGATCGTGCTGATCCTGGGTCTGCACGGGCTGTTGGGCGGCCTGTTGCTGGTATGGTGGACAAACGCGACGAGTTTTGGCGTGCCGAGCTTCCTCCAGGGGTACCCCTACATCGTGAGCGGCAAGCCGGTATTCAGTTTGCCGGCCAACATTCCGGTCATCTTCGAGACGACGGTGCTGTTGTCGGCGTTCGGGGCGGTGTTCGGCATGCTGGCCCTCAACCGACTGCCGCGGTTACATCACCCGCTGTTCCGCAGCCCGGCGTTTCGGCGTGTGACGGCCGACCGATTCTTTATCGCGATCGAAGCGGTTGATCCGCGTTATGACGCGGCGGCGACGCGCAAGCTGCTGGAGTCGCTGGGAGCGTCCATGGTCGAACAGGTGGAGGATTAACGACGCATGCCGTCGACGTCCGTGCCAAGATGGATGGTTCGCGGGGTGGTGCTGGCCGTGGTGCTGTCGTGGCTCCCGCTGGCGCTGATCGCGCGGAACTGGGTGACGCGGTCGGACCGGCCGCGGGTGCACATTTTCCAGGACATGGACAAGCAGCCGAAGTTCAAGTCGCAGGAGGTGAACCCGATCTTCGCGGACGGCCGGGCGATGCGTCCGGTAGTTCCGGGAACGGTGGCCCGCGGTCGGCTGGGTGAGAACCTGCATCTGGAGCAGGGCAAGGTCGGCGGGCGATGGGCGGAGACCTTCCCCATGGAGATCACGGAGTCGTTTGTGCGGCGGGGTCAGGAGCGGTTCAACGTGTTCTGCGCCCCGTGCCACGGTCTGGGGGGGGAAGGTGACGGCCCCATCAGCGTGCGGGCGCTGGAGAAGCAGGAGCCCCGCTGGGTTCCGCCGACGGCGTTGACCTCGGAGATGGTCCGCGACCGGGAGGTGGGGCATCTGTTCAACAGCATCACCCACGGCATTCGGAACATGCCCGGACACGGCACGCAGATCCCGGTGGCGGACCGATGGGCGATTGTGAGTTATCTGCGTGCGTTGCAGTTGAGCCGGAACGCCTCGTTGGAGGATGTTCCGCCGGGTCGGCGTGACGCCCTCCAGTAGGGCGGGAGTATGGCGTGCAGCATCGTGAGACGGCAACCCTGGACCCCCGTGAGCGGCTGGTATGGTCGCAGCCGCCCTCGCCGCGCCTGCTGGCCCTGGGGGGCGGGCTGGCCCTGGGGGCGGCGTGCGTGCTGGCCATTCTGACCGGCGACGGGATGCGGCGGTTCTGGTTCGCCTACCTGGTCAACTTCAGCTTCCTGCTCAGCCTGTCGCTGGGAGCGTTGTTCTTCGTGCTGCTCCAGCATGTGACGCGGGCCGGGTGGAGCGTGGTCGTGCGGCGGGTAGCCGAGGTGGTGGCCTGCAACCTCCTGCTGATGGCGGTGCTGTTCCTGCCGATTCTGGGAGTCGTGGCGGCGGGCCAGGGGACGCTCTATCCGTGGGCCCAGTCGACGGCGCATGGCCCGGCGGATGCGGACGCCACGGCAGAGCATGGGCATGCGGCGCATGGCGACGACACGGCGGCCCACGGCGGCGGGCATGGCCACGGGCTCGATGAACTGACGCTCGCGAAGCGGCCCTATCTCAACGCGCCGTTTTTTGCGCTGCGTTGGGCGGTGTACTTCGCGGTGTGGGGCGGGCTGGCCCTGGTCTGCTGGCGGCGTTCGTTGCGTCAGGATGCCGAGGCGGACCCCGGTCTGACGCTGGGGCTGGAGCGTTTGTCCGCTCCGGGCCTGGTGATCTTCGCCCTGACGGTTACCTTCGCGGCGTTCGACCTGCTGATGTCGCTGGACGCACACTGGTACAGCACGATCTTCGGCGTGTACTACTTCACGGGGGCGACGGTCGGCTTCTTCGCGCTGATGATCCTGGCTTTGCAGGCGTTGCAGCGTCGCGGCCTACTGGCGGCCAGCGTCACGGTCGAGCACTACCACGATCTGGGCAAGTTCCTGTTCGCCTTCGTATTCTTCTGGGGGTACATCGCCTTCAGCCAGTACATGCTGATCTGGTACGCGAACATCCCGGAAGAGACGGGTTGGCTGGTGCGTCGCGGGCTGGCGCTGCAGGCGCCCAACGTGTGGTCGGTGGCCATCCTGCTGCTGCTGGTCGGGCATTTTCTGCTGCCGTTCGGCGGGTTGCTGTCGCGACACGTCAAGCGGCATCGGACGGCCCTGGCGGGCTGGGCTGGCTGGCTGTTGCTCATGCACTGGGTGGACGTGTACTGGCTGATCATGCCGGAGTATACGACGGACCATCTGCCGCTGGCGGTCGAGCTGGTTTGCCTGGCGGGGATGGGTTTGCTGTTTGTGGCGGGTCTGGTGGTGGCGGCGAGCGGGCGGAACCTGGTGCCGGTGCGGGACCCGCGACTTGGGGAGTCGCTGGCGCTGGAGAATGTGTGAGGGAGTGAGCGAGTGAGCGAGTTAGCGAGTTAGCGAGTTAGCAAGTTAGCAAGTGAGCGAGTGAGCCGGGGACAGGAAGACGGTTGGTCACGGCTTGCCGCTTCGCGGGGAGGCAGCGGGGCAAGGTTGCACGCGATCGGCACTGCTTCAAGAGCAGTGGCACACGGTAGCGGCCGCCCCCTGTGGCGGCTGGGCACCGGCGAGACGCCGGTGCCACACCACACTGCTCAAAGAGCAGTGGCACACGGGGAGGAGATACGCGGTGGAGAAGACGATCGAGACCGGGTACAGGGACGCCAACACGGGCACGAACAGCGTCAACACGGGCACGAATGACGCCAACACGGGCACGAACAGCGTCAACACGGGCACGAATGACGCCAATACGGGCACAATCACCTTCATCGGGCTGATTTCGGCCATCCTGCTGATTGAGCTCGTGGTCGGCATCCAGGTACTCTTCTACAATACTCAGGAAGAGGAGATCGTCCGTAAGGACGTGAGCCAGCCTTCCTGGGAACTGAACGCCCTGCTGCTTAAGCAGCAGGGAGCGCTTCACAGCTACAGTTGGGTCGACCGCGAGCGGCAGACGGTCGCCATCCCGATCGACGTTGCGATGAAGCGACTCGTGGAGCAGCAGTCGACTCGTCCAGCCGGATCGCCGCGGTGAGCCCGCCGGCCGAGGAGGCGTCAGACATGGATCGGTGTTTGAGACAGAGCGTTCACGTCGGACCGAGAGCCGGCGTCAGCCGTTTTTACCGCGGCCGGTATGCACGCGAGCGGGCCGGGGACGCAGGGCCCCGGCTTGAGAGCGGGGGGCGGGGATCGGGGACTGCGGATTGGAGATTGGAGATTTCAGATTTCAGAATCGGGGGGCGGTTGTTGGGGATCGTGGTGGCGGCGGCGACCTTGGTGCTGGCGGTCGGTGTGTCGGCGCAGGAGACGCGGCCGGCCGCCCCTGAGCGCATGGAGCAGGCCCCGATCGAGGTCGAGGACCTGGCCCCGGTTGAGAAGCTGGACACCCACATTCCGCTGGACCTGACGTTCCAGGACGAGGACGGCAAGGTGGTGCGGCTGGGGGACTACTTCACGGGCAAGCGTCCGGTGATTCTGAACCTGGGCTACTACCGCTGTCCGATGCTGTGTGGGCTGATCCTCAATGGTTTGACGGATGCGATGAAGGATATTACCTGGACCCCCGGGCAGGAGTTCGAGGTGGTGAGCGTCAGCTTCGATCATCGGGAGACGCCGCCGCTGGCCCGGCTCAAGAAGCAGAACTACATGCGGGAATACGGTCGGCCTTCGGCTGCCGCCGGCTGGCATTTTCTGGTGGGCAAAGAGCCGCAGATCCAGGCCCTGTGCGAGGCCGTGGGTTACAAGTTCCGCTGGGACGACCGGCAGAACCAGTATGCCCATCCGTCGGTCCTGGTCATCCTGACTCCGGACGGCCGCATCTCGCGTTACCTGTATGGCATCCAGTTCGTGCCGCAGACGGTGCGGCTGTCGCTGGTGGAGGCTTCCGAAGGCAAGATCGGTTCGACGGTGGACCGCGTGCTGCTCTACTGTTTTCATTACGACGCCGACGAAGGGCGTTACTCGCTGGCCGCCCGGCGGCTGATGAGCCTGGCCGCCGCGATGACCATCCTGGCGATGGGGGTATGGCTGGTGCCTCGGTGGTTCCGCGGTCCGCCCCCCCCGCCGACCGACGTTGAGGATGCCCGGGAGGCCCACCGGGAGTAATGCACCTGTGATGACGCTTCATGCCGTGCTCGCACAAGCCGACAGCTCCTTCTGGATGCCGGAGCAGGCCTCGACCTACGCCGACGAGGTCGACTGGCTGTTCTACTTTATTCTGGGCATCTCGACCTTCTTTTTTCTGCTGATCCTGGCATTGCTGGTGCTCTTCGTGGTCCGCTACCGTCGCCGGAAGGGCCATCGGGAGCAGCAGACGGCCACGCACGGCATGGCCCTGGAGATCACCTGGACGGTGGTGCCGTTGATCCTGGTGGTGGTGATTTTCTATTACGGGTTCAAGGGTTTCATGGACATGGCGACGCCGCCGGCCAACGCTTACGAGGTCCTGGTCACCGCGTACAAGTGGTCCTGGGCGTTCACCTATCCCAACGGTCACGTGGACGAGAACCTGCACGTGCCGGTGGACCGGCCGGTGCGGCTCGTCCTCTCGTCGCAGGACGTGATCCACAGCCTGTACATACCCGCGTTCCGCATCAAGAAGGACGTGGTGCCGGGGCGGTACAACAAGATGTGGTTCCAGGCGACGACGATCAACGATCAGGAAGGCTATGATCTGCTGTGTGCGGAGTACTGCGGTACGCGGCACTCGGACATGCGGGCCAAGGTCTACGTGCACGACGCCACGGCGTTCGAGCGCTGGCTGGAGGAGGCGGCCAACTGGGAGGGCCGCATCTCGCCCGCCGAGCGCGGTGCGCAGCTCTTCACCGGCCGGGGCTGCAACCAGTGCCACACACTGGACGGCTCGCGCATGATCGGTCCTTCGTTCAAGGAGGTGTGGGCCGAGATCGACCACGGCGAGACAACCTTCCGTGACGGTACCAAGCTGCAGACCCTGTTGGGGCCCAGCTACACCGCCGAGGACTACGTGCGCGAGTCGATCGTGAACCCGGCGGCCCGGATCGTAGCGGGTTACGACAACGTGATGCCCTCCTACAAGGGCAGCATGAAGGACAATGACATCACGGCGATGATCGCCTACTTGAAGACCCTGAGCGAGGGTTATGGACAGGAGCAGGAATCCGAGACAGCCCCGGCAGCCGCGCCGGCCGAGCCCGGCCCCACAACCGAGAGGGGAGACTAGAGGACCGTACCATGGATATCCCCGTAACCGACAGCCGGCCGGCGAATGCCCACGCGGGTGGTGACAACTACCTCACCTGCACGCGCGGGGTGCGCTCCTGGCTGCTGACCCTGGACCACAAGCGCATCGGCGTGATGTACATGGTGGTGGTGCTCGCGTCGTTCCTGCTGGGCGGCATCTTCGCCATCCTGCTGCGTACCGAGCTGCTCAGCCCGCACCCCACGCTGCTGAAGGACCAGAACGCGGCCTTCGAGTTCTACAACCACATGTTCACGCTGCACGGGGCGGTGATGGTGTTCATGTTCATCATCCCGGCGATCCCGGCGATTCTGGGCAACTTCGTCCTGCCGCTCATGCTCGGGGCCAAGGACGTGGCCTTCCCCCGGATCAACCTGCTGAGCTTTTATTGCTGGGTCGGCGGGGGTGTGTTCTTCGCCTATGTCCTGTTGTCGGGTGTTCTGCGGGCCGGCCTGGGGATCAGCCTGCCCGGCGGGTTCGGGCTCGATACTGGGTGGACCTTCTATACGCCCTTCAGCACGACCACCAGCTCCGCGGTCGTGCCCGCGACGACCGGGGCGTTCATCCTCGGCTTCAGCTCGATCCTCACCGGGGTGAACTTCATCGCCTCGATTCACATGCTCCGCCCGCCGGGCATGACCTGGTTCCGCATGCCCCTGATGCTCTGGGCCCTGTACGCCACGAGCACCATCCAGATCCTGGCCACCCCCGTGCTGGCCATCACCCTGCTGCTGCTCATTGCCGAGCGCGTCCTGGGCATCGGCATCTTCGACCCCGCCCTCGGCGGCGACCCGGTGCTCTTCCAGCACTTCTTCTGGTTCTACTCGCACCCGGCGGTCTACATCATGA
>CAZEEJ010000052.1:0-30996 GCA_964511155.1 uncultured Planctomycetales bacterium
ACTGCCGATCGTTCTTGGCCGTGGTCACCAGGGTCACATTCATCCCTTGCGGCCATTCCACCGCCCCCGAGTCGATTTCCGGAAAGATCGTCTGCTCGCCCAGGCCCAGCGAGTAGTTGCCCCGGCCGTCGAAACTCCGCGGGCTCAACCCCCGGAAGTCGCGGATACGCGGGATGGCCACGTGAATCAGGCGGTCCAGAAACTCGTACATCCGCTGCCCCCGGAGCGTCACCTTCAGGCCCGTGGGGTTCCCCTCACGCACCTTGAAGTTCGACACGCTCTTGCGGGCCCTGCACACCTGCGGCTTCTGGCCGGTGATCGTCGTCAGGTCTTTCGAGGCCAGGTCGATCCGCTTCTTGTCCTGCGTCGCGGAGCCAACGCCCATCGACACCACGACCTTCTCGATGCGCGGGACCGCCATGGGATTGCGGGTGCCCGCCTCCTCGAGCAGGGTCGGGAGCACTTCCGTCCGGTATTTCGTCATCAGGCGCGCCATGGTCAGACTTCCGCTTTCCGGCGGCTCAACTGGCTGAGCCGCGTACCTTTGACCGAGACCCGGTGCTTGGCCACCACCTTACCCTCGGCGTCCTTCTCGAACTCGAACCGCACACGCGTGCCTCGGCCGTTCTTGCCGGCCTTTTCGTCCACCGGCAGCACGTTCGAGATATGGATCGGGGCTTCCTTCTGCAACCGCCCGCCCTGCGGGTTCCGCCGGTTCGGACGCACATGGCGAAACACCATGTTCAGGCCCTGCACCCAGACAAGATCCTGCTTGGGCAGCACCTTGAGCACCTTGCCGCGCTCGCCCTTGTGATCGCCCGCGATCACTTCCACCAGATCATTTTTTCGAACGTGGCATGCCATGGTTCTTCGCCTGTGCCTGCAACCATCCGTCGGGGCCGGCCCTCGGCCGGCAACCCCTGAATCAGACCACTTCGTCCGCCAGCGACACGATCTTCATGAAACCCTGCTCGCGAAGCTCGCGGGCCACCGCCCCGAAAATACGCGTGCCCCGCGGCTCGTTCTTGTCGTCCACCAGCACCACCGCGTTCCGGTCAAACCGCACGTAGCTGCCGTCCGGGCGACGCGTGGGATACCGCGTCCGCACCACCACCCCGCGGACCACGCGGGCCTTCTTGTTGCCCGGCTTCATGAAGTCGCTGTTGGCCAACGCCTTCTTGACCGCACAGACCACCAGGTCGCCCACCGCCGCCGTCTTGCGCCGCGGTTTGCCCACCCGAGAGGTGCTGCCACCCAGAACGCGAATCACCATCGCCTGCTTGGCACCGGTGTTGTCCGCCACGTCCACCACTGTCTGAAGCTGGATCATCGCCGCCTCTCACCTGGCCTCGCCGGCCGACCGGTCAACCACCTTTGCCAACCGCCAACGCTTGGTCTTGGAAACCGGTCGACACTCCACCACCTCGACGCGATCGCCCAGCTTCGCCTCCGCCTGCGGATCGTGAACGTGCAGGATCGTCCGGTGCCGCACGTACTTGTTGTAGTGCCGGTGACGGACCAGAAACTCCACCTCCACTCGGAGCGTGGCAGGAGTCTTGTGCGCCGTCGTCACAACCCCCGTCACCGTGCGCCGCCGTCGCCGCGCCTTAACCTGTTGCTCAGTCGCCTCTACCATCGGGTTTCACCTGCATTTCCACTTGCCGCGGCCAGCCCCGGGCCGCCGGCTCACCTGCCTCGCCTGTGCGTCGCCAGCGACTCCAGGTGGTACTGCTCCTGCTCAACGCCCTGCTCCCCACGCTCCCGAAGCACCGTGAAAACCCGGGCCACGTCGCGCTTCGCCCGGGTCAACAACGACGGATCCTGCAGCTTTTCGGTCACCGCCTGGCTCCGCAGGTCGAACACGTACCGGCGCAGACGGTCCAGCTCGCTGTGCAGTTCCTCGGTCTTCAGGTCCCGGATCTCGGATATCTTCACGGCTCAACTCTCCTCGTCGACCGGCACGCTCACACGTGGTGGCGGCGCGTCACGAAACGACAGCGGAACGGCATCTTGTGGGCCACCCGCGCCAACGCGCGTCGGGCAACGTCTTCAGTCACCCCGCCGATCTCGTAGAGCACCGTTCCGCTCCGGACCACTGCGGCGTAGAACTCCGGCTCGCCCTTGCCCTTGCCCATCCGCGTCTCGAGCGGCTTGGACGACACCGGCTTGTGCGGGAACACGCGAATGTAAACCCGGCCCTCGCGATGCAGAAAGTGCGTCGCCGCCATGCGCCCGGCCTCGATCTGCCGGGCCGTCATCCATCCCGCCTCGAGCGACTGCAACCCGAACTCCCCGAACGACACCGTATTGCCCCGGTGCGTCCGCTCCCGGATGTTGCCGTCTCGCTGTGATTTGCGGTACTTCAGCCGCTTCGGCATCAACGCCATGGCTGCTCATTCTCCTTCGGACTCTGCCACCCGTGTGCCACTGCTCTTTGAGCAGTGCCGATCGCGTGCACACCTCAAACACCCCGAACGCTCTTGCACACAGAGCTTGCCGTCAACCCGCCCGGCCTACAGTCGGGCACGCCGCCGCGGGCCGCGAGCCGCACCCGCCTCCGGGGCAATCGGCTCCTCGCCGAACTTGCCCAGGTAAATCCACACCTTCACGCCGATCGTCCCGTACGTCGTCTTCGCGATCGCGTAGCCGTAGTCCACATTCGCCTGCAACGACTGCAGCGGAACCGATCCCAGCTTCTGCGTCTCGCAGCGCGACATCTCCGCACCGCCCAGACGCCCGCTGCACATCACCCGGATACCCTTGGCGCCGGCCCCCATCGTCGTCTCGCACCGCATCTTCATCGCCCGGCGGAAGCTCACCCGCTTCTTCAACTGCTCGGCGACACCTTCCGCCACGAGCTGCGCATCCAGGTCCGGCTGCTTGATCTCCACGATGTTGACGCTGATCTTGCGGTCAACCAGATTCTCCAGCTCCTCCCGCAGCCGGTCGACCTCCGCCCCCTTGGGGCCGATCACCAAGCCCGGTCGGGCCGTGTGCAGGACCACCCGCACGTCACTGCGCGTCCGCTCGATCTCCACCTTGCTCACCGCCGCGTACGGCGGACGCCGGTTCAGGCGATCGTCGACGAACTTGCGGATCTTGTGATCCTCGATCAGGAACTCTCCGTAAGCCGCCTTCGGGGCATACCACCGACTCTTCCAGTCGAGCGTGATGCCGGTCCGGAATCCTATCGGGTTGACTTTCTGTCCCACTACTCAGCTCCCGGGCGCTTGCCGCCAACGTCTCTTCTGCCACCGGCTGACGCGCGTCAGCGACCTGACCCTCTACGAACCGCTCACCGTGACCACCAGGTGACTCATGCGCTTGGCAATCGGATGAGCCCGCCCCCGATCCTTCGGACGCCAGCGCCGGAAGTACGGACCCGGATCCACCCGGGCCTCCGTCACCACCAGCGACCGCACATCCGCCTCCGCCTCATTGGCGTTCGCAATCGCCGACCGCAGCACGCGGTCGATCATGCGGCTCGATTTCTTCGTCGTGAACCGCAGAATGTCCTGGGCCTTGTTCACGTGCTGACCGCGGATCAGGTCCATCACCAGCCTGGCCTTGCGCGGGCTGACCCGAGCAAACCGGTGCACCGCACGCCACTGATCCTGCAACTCTGCCATGGCCACGCACTCACCTTCCAGCCTGACTCATTCACCCGCCCGGCTCCCCGCCGGAGGGGCATACCGGCCGGCACCCGCGCCGGCCCCCGCACGATCACGTCTTCTTTCGCGTTCCAGAGTGCCCGCGGAACGTCCGCGTCGGACTGAACTCCCCGAGCTTGTGCCCGACCATGTCTTCGGTCACGAGCACCTTGTAAAACATCTTGCCGTTGTGCACCTCGAAGGTGCACCCGATGAACTCAGGCACGATCGTGCAGCGGCGAGACCAGGTGCGAAGGGCGGCGTATTGCCCACCCTGCTTGGCCCGCTGAGCCTTCTCGAACAGCCGCTGGTCCACAAACGGGCCTTTCTTGAGACTCCTCGACATCGCTGTACGTTCTCGCCTTCAGGACAACCAAACCAAGTCCCGGCCCACAGCGGGCCGACAATCACTTCTTCGGAAGCGCCAACTGTCCGTACCGAACGCTGCGCCGCCGACGCAGAATCCGCTTGTTTGAGCTCTTGCGGCGGGACCGGGTACGCCCGCCCTTGGCCGGCTTGCCCCACGGGCTGCACGGATGCCGGCCGCCGCCGCTGCGCCCCTCACCGCCGCCCAGCGGATGGGCGATCGGGTTCATCGACGTGCCTCGGTTATGCGGCCGCCGGCCCATGTGCCGCTTGCGACCCGCCTTTCCGATCCGCACGTTCTGATGATCCACGTTGCCCAACTGTCCCAGGGTCGCCCGACACTCAACGCGAACCTGACGCATTTCTCCCGACGGCAGCAACAGAGTCGCCCAGTCACCCTCGCGGGCCACCAGGCGGGCCGCTCCACCCGCCGCTCGAACCATCTTGCCACCCTGCCCGGCGGTCATCTCAATGTTGTGCACGTCCAGGCCGACCGGGATGCTCTTGAGCGGCATCGTGTTGCCGACTTTCGGCTCCACCTTCTGCCCGCTCTCGACCCAGTCGCCCGCCTTGAGGCCCGCCGGCGACAGGATGTAGCTCTTCACTCCGTCCGCGTACTCGATCAGGGCAATGTGACACGAGCGGTTCGGGTCGTATTCCACCGCGACCACCGTCGCCCGCATGTCATCCTTGCGCCGCTTGAAATCGATCACCCGGTACATCCGCTTGTGCCCGCCGCCCCGCCACCACGAGGTGATCTTGCCGTGATGGTTCCGGCCGCCGGTCTTCTTGATCGGCTCCAGCAGCGACTTCGTCGGCTTGCGCCGCTTGTCCGTCAGCTCCGCGAAGTCGTTCACCGAGGACTGTCGCCGCCCCGCCGACGTCGGTTTGTATTTTCTGACTCCCATGTCGTCTCAGCTTCCTAGAACAAGTCGATGTGGTACTTCGGATCCAGCACCACCACCGCCTTCTTCCAACTACGCGTCTTGCCAATGGTCATCCGATACCGCCGACGCTTCCCTTGCCGATTCGACGTCCGGACCGCCTGCACCCGCACGTTGTAGATCTTCTCGATCGCCTGGCGAACCTGGGCCTTGCTCGCTTTGGGGTGCACCTCAAAGGTATAAGCCCCGCCCCTCGCCGGACGCGATTTCGTCTCCTCGTGCGAGACCTGGCTCTGATGCGTCCCCTTCTCCGTCACCAGCGGTCGGATAATCGTATGGTAGATGTCCATCCTAAGCCTCCACCGCGGCCCGATACGTCGCCGGATCCGCAATCACCGCCTGGAACGCCGCCGGGCTGAACAGCACCTTCCGCCGCCGCAGAATCTCGTACGCGTTCAACTCGTGAACCTGCCGAATCTCCGTCTTGGGGATGTTGCGCCCGGACTTGTAAAGCACCGGGTTGGTCCCTTCCAACGCCACCACGCAGCCGCGCTCCGCCCCGACGGCCTTGAGCATCGCCTGGAACGGACGGGTCTTGATCTCGGCCAGCGGCGAGAAGTCCACGATGGCCACCTGCCCGCCCTGCAACTTGGCCAGCAGCGCACTGTTGCGGGCCAACTGCCGCATCTTCCGCGGCATTTCCCGCCGCCAGTTCTGCTCCCGCTTGGCGAACGCCACACCACCGCCCCGGCGGATCGCCGTCCGTACATTGCCCATCCGGGCGTTGCCGGTACCCTTCTGCCGGAACAGCTTGCGCGTCGAGCCCTGGACCATCCCCCGGCTCTTCGTCCGGGCCGAGCCCTGCCGCTGGTTCGACCGCCACATCACCACCGCCTGCTTGAGCAGCTCAACCCTGACCCGCCCCCCCAGGCTGGCCTCGTCAATCTGCATCGAGCCGGTCTGCTCGCCGCTCACGCTATAAACTGGCACGTCGATCATCGCGAATGCTTCCGACTGTCTACGCCTTCGTCTTCGCCTGCCGCACGATCACCAGCCCACCGTTGGGTCCCGGGACCACGCCTCGAACCATCAGCAGGTTGTTCTCTTTGTCCACCCGCACAAGCTGCTGGTTCTTCACCGTGCGACGATCATGCCCCAGGTGACCGGCCATGCGCTTGCCCTTCTTCACCGCCCGCCCCAGACCGCGGGGGGCGTTGGCCCCGATACCGCCCGGGCTGCGGTGCTTCCGCTCCGTTCCGTGCGACGCCGGCTGACCGCCGAACCCGTACCGCTTCATCACGCCGGTGTAGCCCCGGCCCTTGGTCGTGCCGGTGACGTCCACAAAACGGGTGCCGGCCTCCTCAAACACCTCGACCGTCCACACGTCGCCCAGAGCCGCCGCCGGAGCTTCCGGAAACCGAATCTCCCGCAGAAAACGCTTCGGACCCGTCCCCGCCTTGGCCGCGTGACCGATCAACGGCAGGGTCGAACGATGGGGCTTGTCATCCTCGAAGCCCAACTGCACGGCGTGGTAGCCGTCCGCGGTCTCGCCGGCCTTCTTGACCTGCATGACCGGGCAAGGCCCGGCCTGGATCACCGTCACCGGAACCGCCACGCCCTCCGCGGTGTACACCCGCGTCATCCCGATCTTTCTGCCCAGTAGTGCCGCCACCATGTGGACACAGTTCCCTTCGGCCTTGCCAGGCCTTCTCGCAACCGAACGTCATACCACGCGATCCGGCTCACGTGGCCGATGGACTCATAGAAAAACCAACGAAGGAGGCCAAATTCCGCCGCGGTCTCTCCAGCGTGCAGGATTGCCGAAGCCCGTAGGGCCCGCCGTCCCCAAGGCCGTCAGGCCTTGATCTTGACAAAAACACCGGCTGGCACAACCAGCCGGTTCAGGGCTTCCACCGTCCTTGCCGTGGGCTCGAAGATGTCAATCAGACGCTTGTGCGTCCGCATCTCGAACTGCTCCCGCGACTTCTTGTCGATGTGCGGCGAGCGCAACACCGTATACCGCTCAATCCGGGTGGGTAGAGGGACGGGACCGCTCACGCGTGCGTTCGTCCGCTTGGCATGGTCCACGATCTCCCGGGCCGACGCATCCAGCGCCCGCGGGTCGTAGGCCTCCATCCTGATCCTGATCCGTTCGCCCTGCATCGCGTGCCCCAAAAACCCAAACCCGGGGGCCGGCCCCACGGGCCGGTCTATTCAGACAAAATCCCCATCCACCGGGCCTTCGGAAGCACAAGAGCCACTTCCGTGGTTCCCCGCGGCTGGGTTGAGACGCACAAGTGTAACCGCAAGCTTCTGCCTGTCAAGCCCATACCTCAAGAGATTTTTCTTCGCTCGCCCGCGCCCCCGCCGGCCGCCCCGTCCCCGGTCCGCAGTGCTCCATAATCCGCAGCCCACTGAGCACCTGCACGCCGTCGTGCGAAGCCGCAAGCGGCCGTTCGTCCCCGATCCCCGATCCCGACGCTCGCCCCCCAAGCCCGGGGATAACCGGCCCACCAGCGACCGCTCGCATCATCAGGATGACCTCGGCCGGGCCGGTTATCCCTGGGTTTCCCCGACCCCTGCCCCCCATCCGTACCGCGACCGTGAGGGAGCGGGCATGACCGTTGTAACATCATACAAAAGAAAGGATTGCGCTCGCCACCGACGGCGGTGCGACCTCGTAGTGCGAGGGCTCCATGGCCCAGCTCCCGCGGCCCTGGGTCAGGCTGCGGAGATCCGTCGCGTACCCGAACATCTCCCGCAGCGGCACCTGGGCGTCGATCACCCGTTGATCCCCCCGCAGCCGAGAATCGACCACCACCCCCCGCCGCCGGGCCAGATCGCCGCTCACGGTTCCGAAGTACGCCTCGGGGGTTACGATCTGGAGCTTCATAATCGGCTCCATGATGGCCGGGCTGGCGGCGCCCGCGGCTTTGTCGAAGCAGCGGCGGGCGGCCGCATCGAAGGCCATTTCCGAACTCTCCACCTCGTGCTCCTGGGCCGCAACCAGCGTCGCTTTGACGTTCATCAGCGGGTTGCCGGCCAGCGGGCCGCTTTGACCGGTGTCCCGGACGGCGGCTTCGATGGCTTCCAGAAAAGCCCGCTGGATGGTTCCCGCGGGCACTTGGCTGGCGAACAGAATCGGCTCCTCGCCCTCCTCCGGCATGTGCGGCTCGACCCGCAGCCGTACTCTGGCGAAGTGCCCCCGGCCGCCGATTTGCCGGCTGAACTCCTCCTCCGCCTCGCCGGCCGCACAGACCGTTTCGCGATACGAAACCCGCGGCTTGCCCACCCGCACCTTCACGTTCAGATCCCGCCGCAGACGGTTAACCAGGACCTCCAGGTGCAGCTCGCCCATCCCGCTGATGAGCATCTGCCCGGTCTCCTCGTTCACCCGGTACTGGAACGTCGGGTTCTCGCGACCCAGCATCGCCAGGGCCTCGACCAGCTTCTCCCGATCGGCCGACGAGTCGGGCTCGATCGACATGCTGACCACCGTCTCCGGGAACTGAATCTGCTCGAGCATGACCGGGTGGCGCGGGTCGCAGAGCGTGTCGCCGGTGAGCGATTCCTTGAGGCCCAGGACCGCCACGATGTCGCCGGCCTGGGCTTGCTCGACCTGCTCCCGCTTCTTGGCAAAGATGCGGAACATGCGGCTGACGTTTTCCTTGCAGTCGCGGGCCGGGTTGTAGACTCGGGAGTTGCCCCGCAGCGTGCCGGAGTACACCCGGACGAAGTAGAGGTCCATGGGCTTGTCGGCCACGATCTTGAAGACGTAGGCGACCAGGGGAGCGGCCGGATCACACGGGCAAGCGACCTGCTCCGCTTCGCCGGCGGCCTTGGGAACCCGCACCACGGAGCGCCCGCGGGTCTTGGTGACCCGCTCGTCGGCCTTCACCCCCTTGATGGGGGGCACATCCAGGGGGCTGGGCAGGTAGTCGATCACCCCATCCATCAGCCGCTGCACGCCCACGTGGTGCAGGGCCGACCCGCAGAACACCGGCTGAAGCTGCCCGGCGATGGTCGCCGCCCGCAGACCCGCCCGCAGCTCGTCGGCCGTCAGCGGCTGGTCGTGGATGAACTTGTCCATCAGCGTTTCGCAGGTCTCGGCCACCTGCTCCTCGAGCCGATGCCGCATCCGCCGGGCCGTCTCTTCGAGCTCGATGGGGATGGGCCGCTCTTCGAACTTCGCCCCGAGCTGGCTGGCCTGATAATAGACCGCCTTCATCGAGAGCAGGTCGATCAGGCCCTCAAAGAAGTTCTCCGCCCCGATCGGCACCTGCACCGCCGCGGGGCAGGCCCCCAGCCGCTCGCGGATCGAGATGAACGAGGCGGCAAAATCCGCCCCGACCTTGTCCATCTTGTTGATAAAGCAGATCCGCGGGACGTGGTACTTTTCCGCCTGCCGCCACACCGTCTCCGACTGGGCCTCGACCCCCTCCTTGGCGTCGAAAACCGCCACCGCCCCGTCCAGCACGCGAAGCGAGCGCTCGACCTCGGCCGTGAAATCCACGTGGCCCGGCGTGTCGATGAGCTGGATGAGATGGTCCCGCCAGGGCACCGTCACCGCCGCCGAGTAGATGGTGATCCCCCGCTGCTGTTCTTCCTGGTCGAAGTCGGTGACTGCGGTACCGTCGTCCACTTCGCCCATGCGGTGGGTCCGCCCGGAGTAAAACAGCATGTTCTCGGTCGTCGTGGTCTTGCCCGCGTCGATGTGCGCTGCAATCCCGATGTTCCGCACTTTGCGAAGATCAAAGCCCACGTCCCAAGCTCCCTGATCGCCCAACCGACGCTCTGTCCGGTCGCGTGGCCGACCTCTCTCCCTCTGATCGCGTGGCCGACGCGCTTGCTGGTCGCCCAGCAGAATCGGGGCAGGATACCCCAAGACCCGCCCCCGGGCCAGATCACGCCGCGGACCGTCCGTAACTGGCGTCCCGGATCCACGGTTGTCAGTGGCCGCCTTGAGGCTCGTCGGCTGCCCCCATAGGATACGCCGCAATACGCTTAGCCCAAGGTTGGCCCGTGTGGGCGACTGGGATCGCATGCAAAGGAGCCGACGATGATCAAAATCACTATCTGCCTGGCTCTCGGGTTGAT
Source organism: uncultured Planctomycetales bacterium (assembly GCA_964511155.1). Taxonomy (GTDB): domain Bacteria; phylum Planctomycetota; class Phycisphaerae; order UBA1845; family PWPN01; genus JAAYDF01. Next base: position 9,998 of record CAZEEJ010000052.1, read on the forward strand.
GACCCTGTTCGTGCAGAACCTGGCTGCGGCGACGATGAACAAGCACTACCCCTCGAACCGCGAGCCGTTGATTCCCAGCCGACTCGTACCTTTACCGCTCGGAACCATCAAGCCCGAAGGCTGGCTCCGGGATCAGCTCGTCGTGCAGGCCAACGGGCTGACCGGGCACCTCGACGAATTCTGGCCCGCGCTGGCGGCCAATCCATGGAAAGGCGGCGAAGGTTGGGAACGCCCGCCCTACTACCTCGACGGCCTGGTCCCCCTCGCCTACCTGCTGGACGACGAGCGGCTGATCGCCAAGGCCACCTCGTGGACCGGATGGATCGTCAACAGCAGCCGCGGCAACGGCTGGTTCGGCCCGGCCCAGAACAACGACCGCTGGCCCCTGGCCATTGCCCTCAAGGTGCTTACCCAGTACCACGAGGCCACCGGCGACCCGCGGGCCATCACCGTCATGCAAAACTACTTCCGCTTCCTCAAGGACAACCCGCCCGATTGGCCGGACAACGCCTGGCGCGGCGTTCGGGCCATGGAACACGTGGTCACCGCCTTCTGGCTCCATCGCCGGACCGGCGATCCGGACCTGCTCACCGTGGCGAATTCCATCTTCGAGAACAGCTTCGACTGGGTAGGCTATTTCACCGACTTTCCCTATCCCGAAGAAGTCCTCGCCAAGGGCATCCAGTACGGCCACCCCTCGCACGTGGTGAACATCGCCATGGCCATCAAGCACCCGGGGGTGTATTACCAGCTCTCGAAGGAGCCGCGACACCGTGACGCCGTCTATCAGGGCCTGAAAAACCTCGACCGGCACCATGGCCAGGTGACGGGGCGGTTCTCCGGCGACGAGCATCTGGCCGGCAGGCGGCCCACGCAGGGCACCGAGCTCTGTGCCGTGGTCGAGTTCATGTTCTCCCTCGAAAACCTGATCGCGGTCCTGGGGGACGTCGCCCTGGCGGATCGTCTGGAACTCCTCGCCTACAACGCCAACCCCGGCACCTGCACCGCCGACTACTGGACCCACCAGTACGACCAGCAGGCTAACCAGGTCCTCGTCTCCGTCGCCAAGCGACAGTGGAGCACGAACAGCGATTACTCCAACCTGTACGGCCTGGAGCCCAATTACGGTTGCTGCACGGCCAACATGCACCAGGGCTGGCCCAAGTTTGTCACGCACATGTGGATGGCCACGCCCGACCAGGGCTTGGCGGCGGTCGCCTATGGCCCCAATCGCGTCACCGCCAAGGTGGGTGAAGCCGGCGACGAGGTGACGATCGTGCAGGAGACGGACTACCCGTTCGCGGGGGAGATTCGCCTGACGGTGCGCACCGCGCAGCCCGCCGCGTTCCCGCTGCACCTGCGCATCCCCCACTGGGCCGATGGCGCCAAGCTCGTCGTGGCCGGCCAGGAGATGCCGACCAAGGCCGGTGAGTTCGCGATCGTGAACCGGACGTGGAAGACCGGCGACGTGGTCGAGCTGATGCTGCCCATGAACCTCCGCACGGAGCGGCGATACAACGACGCCGTATCGATTCTGCGCGGGCCGCTCTATTTCTCGCTGCGGATCGGCGAGAAGTGGACGAAGCTCAAGTCCTACCACGACACGTTGCCGGTGGCTGACTGGCAGATCGAGTCGACCACGCCGTGGAACTTCGGCCTGCAGATCGACCCGGCCAACCCGGACGCCTCGATCCAGGCGACCACCCGCAAGCCGGGCAAGGTGCCCTTCGACACCGACGCCGCCCCGGTAGTCCTCAAAGTCCGGGGCAAGCCCATCCCCGGATGGCAGCTCGAGCACCACTCGGCCGGCGAAACGCCCGTCAGCCCGATCGCAACCGACGCACCGGTCACCGACCTTGAATTGATCCCCTACGGTAGCACCCGCCTCCGAATCACCGAGTTCCCCGTGGTGCGCTGAGCTGCGGGTCAGGGAGGGAAGATCGGGAGTCGGAACCGCTAAAGCCGTGTGCCACTGCTCCGGGAACAGTGCACCGCGGAGCACGGCCACCTCCGTTCCACGTGATCGCCACAGGGGGCGGCCGCTGCCGGAGGACGCCGTCCAGCGCGGTCAGGCTATACGCGGATGTGCTGCCATTGGCCGCGGGTGAAGCGGATGCCGTTGAGGAGGGCGCGGATGGTCATGTCCACGCACATACCAATCCACGCGCCGATGAGCCCGCCGTTGAGGGTGATGCCGCAGACGTAAGCCAGGGGCAGGCGAAACAGGATCATGCCGATGATGGTGAAGATCAGGGGGTAGCGGGTGTCACCGGCGCCGCGAAGCGCGTTGGCGTAAATGATCATCAGTGCCAGGGGGATCTGGAAGAAGGCCAGCAGCCGGAGGGCGGGGACGCCGACGGCGGACACTCGGGCGAGGTCGTCACTGGAGTTGAACACGGCGTAGATGGGCCCGGCGAAGAGGAAGTAGGCCACGCCCATGACGACGCAGAGGGCGGCGCCCTGGAAGGCGGCGAGGTGGCCGCTGTGGCGGGCGCGCTCGGGCTGGCCGGCGCCGAGGGACTGGCCGACGAGGGTGGCGGCGGCGGTGGCCCAGGCGAAGGCCGGCAGGTAGGAGAGGGCCTCGATGCGGATGCCGACGAAGTGGGCGGCCACGATGATCGCCTGGGTTTCTCCGGTGGCCAGTTGGCTGATGATCATGACGAAGGCGAAGTTGGCGGTCCACATGAGCAGGCCGTCCGCGCCGGCGGGCAGCCCGATCCGCATGAGCCGCCACAGCGACGCCCAGCGCAGCCGCATATCACGGTAGTGCAGCTTCAGGCCGCTGCGTCCTCGGATGAGCAGGATGAGCACGAGCGCTCCGCCGAGGATGCGGGCAACGACGGTGCCGATGGCGATGCCGGCAATGCCCAGGGCAGGCGCCGGCCCCCAGCCAAAGACCAGGGCGGCGGAGACGAAGATGTTAACGATGTTGACCACCGCCATGACGTAGAGCGGGGTACGGGTGTCACCCATGCCGCGCAGGCAGGCGAACCCGATGGCGCTGAGGGAGACGATCAGGTAGCCGATGGACTCGATGCGCAGGTAGGTCACGGCCAGGCCGGAGGTAACCGGGTCCCAGCCGAGCAGCGCGGGCAGGACCGGCGCTCCCGCCTGGACAAGGGCGAAGGCGACGCCCCCCAGGACCAGCGAGGCGGAGATGGCCTGGTTGGAGAAGTGATTGGCCTCCACCGGGTTGCCTTGGCCCGCGTACCGCGAGACGAGGGCCGTGGCCCCGGCCCCGATGAAACTGAACAGCAGCCACACCAGCCACGCAACGTGGATGGCCAGCCCCAGCGCGACGGTGGCTTCCTTGTTGATTGTGCCGGCCAGGTAGAAGTCGGTCATGCCCACGAGCAGGTTGAGGACCTGCTCGCCGAGCACCGGCAGGGCCAGCCAGGTCAGGGCCGACCCGACGCTGCGGCGGAGCAACTGGTCGCGGATGGCCGGCGCGCACTCGATCGTTTCCGTCAACGGTGCGTCAGCGGCGGCGGCTTCATCAACGACATCGGGCAAGGGCAGCTACTCCTTGGTGCACCACTCCGTCTCCGGGTGATACCCGTCTCTGGTCAGCAAGCGCGAAGGTCACTTCACTTCGATCATGCGCAATTCCAGCGGTTGCAGCGTAAGCCGGCCGGCGTCCAGTCGTTCGCCGGTGATCAGATCCACGGCAGCGGCGAGTGGCCAGTCCGACTGACAAGCCACAGCGACCGGGCGGCGTTGGTGGTTAAGCAGGTAAAGGAGCCTCCGGCCGGCGAGGGTGACGGCCCGGCATTCAACCCCCCACCGCCCAGCCTGGACCGGTCGGGGCAGATCCAGGCGATCCACCGCCCGCCGGACAGTCTGCCAGAGTCGGCGGTCAGGCTCGTTGTTCGGGCATCGAACCACCCGTCCGCCCGCTCGGCGAAACGCCTGCAGCCGGGAACGCACATCCGCCGGCAGGTCGCTGCCGAACGGCACCACCAACAGCCGGTAGTCGTCCAGCCGACCCGCCCGGATCTGCGGGTCAGTGAGGATGCCCACATCCAGATCCTGGAAAAGGCAGGCGCGGTAAGCGTCGCTGGTCTGCGTGCCGCCGTAGTACATGGCCAGCGGGCTGCGCTGTCGCTGGAAGGCGTGGATCTCGGGGGCCAGGCGGATGAAGTCCAAGGCGCAGCGTCCGAGGGCCTCGACCCCGTTGGCGTGCCAGTAGATGCTGACATCGTCGACGCGGTCGTAGGACCAGACGGAGTCCATGTCGCGGCCATGCAGGGCCAAGCCCCACAGGGCGGAGCGGAAGTAATGGGTCGGCGTATCCCACAGGCCGCCGCTGATGTGGTACTCGCCGTCCATGATCGGCTTGTCGGGGTGCAGCGTGCGGTGGAAGTCGTGCCGCAGGAACGGCCAGGCGAAGTCCGCCCCGAGCCGCTGCGACCAGTCGGGGAACGACGGCATGGCATCCATGCCGCTGGCCGTGAGGTACTCCCCGATCGCCTCGCGGTCCACACTCAGCACATCGACCGTGTCGATCACCTTGATGTGGACCGGACGGGTCCGGTCGTGTTGATGAATCTCCTCCATGTACCAGCGGACAAAGTCGGTGATGTTGTCGGTGACGAGTTGGCTGAGGGCCTGCCACTCGTCGAGGTCGGGGCGTTGGCGCCGGAACTCGGCATACTGGTCCGCGGGGAAGTCCGGCAGCAAGCGGTACCACATCTCGTTGACCAGATCGTAGCTCAGCAAGGCGGGGTGCTCGCGCACCAGCGGGATCAGGACCGCCAGGTGCCGGGCGACCACCTCGCGGAAGTGCGGGTCGGTGATCGTCCAGGGCATGAAAGTGTTGGTCCGTTGCCGCCAGCCGGTGGCGTCGGTGCTCGGCCACTTTTCTCTTGCCCAGCCGGGGAAATAATGCGGCGACACGAGCAGGTCGCAGACCATGTTGTGCTGCGCGGCAGTATCGAGCAGGCTCCGCGTTTGATCAACCGCGGCCGGCTTGGTCGTATCCGCGGTCGGCAGGGTATGCATGGGGCCGATCTCCATGCTCAGGCAGGTGTAGCCCATGCTCGATAGCTGCGCGAAGTAGCCCGGATCGAACCAGCCGACGAGGCCGGCCAGGATGACCGGGCGGTCTCCACTGTGAAAGGTGCCGTCGCGAACGTGCAGGCTGGTCAGCGCGACATCGGGGAGAGCCGGCACCCGGGTCGGGTCGTCGAGGATGGTCCGCAGCTCGGCTCGGGTGCGGTCGGCACATTCCAGCAGAAACCGCGCGGTGCGGTCGGCGACCAGCGGGTCCATGGGGTGGATCATGGAAAAGACTTCGCCGCGGTAACGCTCCAGCACGGTGCGCGAGACGGTTGGATACCGCACGTCGATCCGCTTCTCGCGGGCCTGGTCCAGCAGCCGGTCGATCTCCTCGATGGCCGGGCCCAGCGGCGTCAGGGTCGCTTCCAGGCTTTCCCTGGTGACCACCAGGTTGGTCGGCCCGACGCCTTTCGGGTAGATCGCCTGCAGGTTGCGGAAACCCAGGTGTACGGGGCGCTCGGCCACCTCGCCGGACGATTCCCGGGTCAGGAAGGCAACCAGGTCCAGATCGCGGATCGGTTCGGCACCGACACCCATCGGCGCGGTATCCGCCAGGGGCAGCTCGACCTCGCACCACCGCCGCGGCTGGAGCCCGCCGATGGGGATGATGCTGCTAACCCGACGGCCGTCGCTATCACCCAGTACAACCCACAGGTAGCCGGTTTCCGACCACACACGAAACCGGACGGCTTCCGGCAATGGCAGCCTCAGTCCCCGCCGTTCGAGGCCGTGGACCATGTGGCCGGCCTTGCTCGGCTCGATCACGATTTCGCTGATCGGCCGCCAGGGGTCATACGCCCCCCAATGCGACATGCCAATGCGTGCCCGCCCGATCATCTGCCAGTGATCGCCGATGTCCTCGTACATGGCATCGATCAGGTAAACATTGCGCTCCGAGTCTTGGGCCCGCCCAGCGACGTCCGGGCCGTCCGCCTGCGTGAACAGGATTGCCTGGGGGGAGCTATCGGCGGCTTGGGCGTACGGCAACCCCAGCATTGCCGGGATACAGACCAATACAAGGCGGGCTTTCATCACCGGGTCTCCTCGCAGCCTGGCACGACGCACTCGAAGCGGGGAAGGTACCGGCCCGCCGTCGCGAACGCAAGCCATGCGGCCGCCGGATTGCTCACAAGAATGGCATTAGGTTCTTGAAGTATAGCTTGCGCTGCGGGCTCGTTGGGCTTGCGGGTCACTCGACCTCGGGGAACCACCACTCACCGGTACTGGAGTCGTGCTTGTAGTTCACGTGCACGTCGCGGTCGGGGTATTCGCCGCCCAGACCGTTCCAGTAACGATTGTCCACGTAGACCTGTTTCGGCTTGAGGGCCTCGGCATGGCCATCGGCGAAGCAGAAGTTCGAGCCGCCCAGGTGCCGCGTGGAAATGTAGGTGCGGTGTTGCTTCCAGGCATAGGGCTCCAGGACGCCGGCACTGTAGGTCTGCTCGCTGTACCAGGGAATGTAAGTCGGGTCCAGTGTGTAGCCGTGGTTGCCGAGCATGCCCGGGTTGTTAACGCCGTTCTCGTGCGGGAGTGTGCGTCCGGTGCCGTCGCAGTCACCGAAGGCGATGGTCATGGCCGGGGCGGGCACGCTCTTGACGGGGAAGTTTTCGAGCGGCGCCTTGGGCCCGACGGCGTTGTCGCGGCCGCTGCCGAGATACTTGTAGTTGTAGCCGTAGGAGTTGTTTCGGCCGATGTCCCAATCGGCGGTCTCCGGGCAGCCCTGCACCTCGTATCCGCCAAGGATGCGGGCCATGGCGTTGAACCAGCGGATGCGCACGTCGCCGGGCAGGATCCACTGATGGGCGGGGAAGGTGCCGTACTGCTGGAGGTACATGGTCATGCCCATGCCCAATTGGCGAACATAGGCCTTGCAGGACGCGGACCGGGCCTGGTGGCGGGCCTGGGCCAGCGAGGGCAGCAGGATGGCCATGAGCAGACCGATGATCGCCACCACCGCGAGGATCTCGATGAGGGTGAAGCCCCGCCGGCGGCGACCGGGCCGGGCGACTCGTGGAGATCGGGCCGTCCGAGACGGCTGGCACTCGGTAGTGTGCGGATCCTCATGGTTATGAACCGCCAAGCAGGTGAGGAGTCGAGGCATGAGGGTGCTCCTTGCGTGGATAGTCTGGCCTCCCACCGGGAGGCTTGTTCCGCGAGCGTAGGACTGGGAGGGAATGGCTGTCAAGCTGGGTTCCAATCGCTTCCCCAGGTCCAAAGGACCTGGGCCACCCGCCTGGGGACTCTCGACGCGACCCCAAAGAGCCGCGTGGCTTTAGCCCGCGCGGTGCTTGTACGTAAAACGACCGCTGATCTCGGTCGAAGGACCGCGCGGGCTAAAGCCCCGCGGCTCGTTGGGGTCGTCATGACCGCGCGGGCTAAAGCCACGCGGCTCGTTGGGGTCGTCATGACCGCGCGGGCTGAAGCCACGCGGCTCGTTGGGCCGGCGGGCCGTTTGGCTTTGACATCGCCGCAAAGAAACGGTATTTCAGGAACGGGTTTCGGGCCCCTCGAAGGAGATGAGAGTGAAACTACAGACCCTGGCTTTGCTCGGCACGTACGTTCCGCGACAGTGCGGGATCGGCACGTTCACCAAGGACCTGCGTGACGCCGTGGCCCTGAAGAAGGACCTGCGCACGCTGGTCCTGGCCATGGACGATACGCAGAGTGGGTACGCCTATCCTCCGGAGGTGCGCTTCCAGATCCAGGCCAACCGGTTCAACGATTACCAGGTGGCCGCGGACCTCTTGAACATCAACCAGATCGACGCGGTCCTGGTCCAACACGAGTTCGGGATCTTCGGCGGGCGAGCCGGCGACCACGTGATTGCCCTGCTGCGCAAGCTGCGCATGCCCATCATGGTCACGCTGCACACCGTCCTGGCAGAGCCCAACGGCGAGCAGATGGCGGTCATGCGCGAGCTGATCGCTCTGAGCGACCGGCTGGTGGTGATGTGCTCGAAGGCCGTCGGCATCCTCGGTGAGGTCTACAAGGTTCCGCCCGGGAAGATCGCGCTGATCGCGCACGGCATTCCGGACGTGCCATTCACCGACCCGGCCTTCTTCAAGGACCAGTTCGGCTTCGAGGGCCGCCCGACGCTGTTGACGTTCGGGCTGCTGTCGCCGGGCAAGGGGCTGGAGGTGGTGATCGAGGCCCTGCCGGCCATCGTCAAGCGGCATCCGGAAGCCGTCTACGTGATCCTGGGGGCCATCCACCCGCACGTCTTCAAGAGCAGCGGGAACGCCTACCTGGCCTCGCTGGAGCGGCTGGCGGAGAAGCGCGGCGTGCGCGACCACGTCGTTTTCCATAACCGATTCGTCAGCCTGGATGAGCTGTGCCGGTATCTCGGGGCCGCCGACGTGTTCATCACCCCGTATCCGAACAAAGCCCAGATCACCTCGGGCACCCTGGCGTATGCGATGGGCGCGGGCAAGGCGGTGATCTCCACACCTTACTGGTACGCAGAGGAGATGCTGGCTGAGGATCGGGGGAAGCTGTTCCCGTTTGGGGACTCGGCCTGCCTGGCCGGACTGGTGAACGGGCTGCTCGACGACCCGGTGGCGTGTGCTGCCATGCGCAAGCGGGCCTACCTCCACTGCCGCCCCATGGTGTGGAAGGAAGTCGGTCGCAGTTACGCCCGACTGGCCCGGGCCGTGCTGCGCGAGCGGGCCCACCATCCCCGGCCCGTCTCCCAATTCCACGTGTCCCTGGCGGATACGGCGGCCTTGCCCGAAGTCAGCGTCGCCTACCTGCGGGTCATGACCGATGACACCGGCATTCTGCAGCACGCGGTCTATGCCACGCCGGACCGCAACCACGGCTACTGTGCGGACGACAACGCCCGAGCCCTCGTCGCCGCGATGCTCTACCAGGAGGTGACGGGGGACGAGTCGATCGTCCCGCTGGCCGGCACCTACCTGGCGTTCCTGCACCATGCGTTCAATCCGGAGGCCCGGCGGTTCCGCAACTTCATGAGCTATGACCGCAAGTGGCAGGAGGAAGTCGGCAGCGAGGACGTACACGGCCGATCGCTGTGGGCCCTGGGCCTGACCACCGCCCTGGGCTCGAACAACGCCCTCCTCTCGCTGGCCAGCCGGCTCTTCTGTAACGCCCTGGAAAGCATGGAAACGATCCATTCACCCCGGGCGTGGGCCTTCGCTCTGGTCGGCATCCACGCCTACCTGCGGCGGTTCTCGGGCGACTCGTTCGCCCGGCGGATGCGCGACCAGCTCGCCCTGCGACTGTACGAACTGTTCACCCACAACGCCGCCCCGGACTGGCCCTGGTGTGAGGACGCGGTTACCTACGACAACGCCAAGCTGCCCCACGCCCTGATCCTCAGCGGCCAGTGGATGCCGCACGGTGACATGCTGAACCAGGGGTTGTGCTCGCTGGACTGGCTGGTGCGGCAGCAGATCGATGAGCACGGCAGGGTCAGCCTGATCGGCAACCAGGGCTGGATGACGCGGTCCGGGCAACGGGCCCGCTTCGACCAGCAGCCCGTCGAAGCGATGTCCATGGTCGAGGCCTGCGCCGAGGCATACCATTGCACAGGTGACCCGCAATGGCGCGACCGGGCGCGGAGTTTCCTGAACTGGTTCCTCGGCAACAACGACACCGAGTCGATGCTGTACGATTCCGAGACCGGCGGGTGTCGCGACGGGTTGCACCCCAACGGGCCGAACCTCAACCAGGGGGCGGAGTCCACGCTGGCCTGGCTCGTCGCCCTGCTGAGTCTGACCCAGTTGCGGCGCGGATACGCCACGGGTATCGATCATCGGGCCGCCACCGCTCCCGTGGGCAACCCGGCGCCGGTCGCCATGGCCTGAACGCGTCCCCGGGGCGGCTGTTCGGAGGATCAGCGGACATGGAGGCTCTGACCACGCTCTCGACGCTGCGCCGGCTGCCCCTGCGGATCGCGGGGAGCCCGCGCCGGGTGATCCTGCTGCCCTTCGCCCACGGATATAACCCCAGCCTGGTGGCGGTGTTCGACCTGGTGCAGGGCCTGTCCAACGAGGAGGTCGAGCGGGAGCTGGCCGGGGTCATGGAGCAATTCGCCGACCGGCACCACGACATCCGCAGCCACATCGAGGAACACTACACCCTGGGGTGCAGAATCGCCGGGGTACGCCAGGAGCATAGCGAGATGCGCCGGCTCCTGTTGGGCGCGTACTTCACCATGGAGTACTCGATCGAAGCTGCGGCATTGTTCAACCCCTCGATCACCCCGCACCCCGACCAGACGGGTCTCGAAGAAGGGGCCTTGCGGTTTGTCATGAGTTTCCGGGCCACGGGCGAGGGGCACCTGTCCTCCGTCGTCTTCCAAACCGGCGTCATCAGTCCTCGCAGGGAGGTGATGCTTCAACCGCCCCAGCCACACACCTCCAGAACCCGCCTGGCACCGGATCAGGTGTACCACAAGGACCTGTTTCTGCGCAAGGTCGGGGAAATGGGCGGCCACCTGCCCACCGCCCAACTCGTGACCGGCCGCCTGGCGGAACGCTTCTCCCTCCCGGACCTCGAACGCGCGGTCACCGGGGTGCGTCGCAATGGCAAAGCCGCCCCTCAGTACCACGCGACATTCGAGAGCATGCTCTGGCTGGCCCGCTCGAACTACCGGCTTCAGCTTTCATCCACCGCCGACCTCTCTGAGCTGGTCATCTACCCCCACAGCGACAGCGAATCGCGCGGGATCGAGGACCTGCGCCTCGTGCGGTTCGCGGACGACGGCGAGGAATCCCGTTACTTCGGCACCTACACCGCCTACAACGGGAAGCAGACGCTGCCCATGCTGCTGGAGACGGCCGACTTCCGCACCCTCGACATCCATACCCTCAACGGGTCGTGCGTACAGAACAAGGGTATGGCCTTGTTCCCCAGACGGATCAACGGCCACTACGCCATGTGCTCACGCATCGATGGCCGCAGCCTTTACCTCATGTACTCGGACATTCTCCACTTCTGGGAGTCCGCCAAGCTGCTGGCCGCGCCCAAGTATCCCTGGGAGTACCGCCTGATCGGCAACTGCGGTTCGCCGCTCGAAACCCCCGAGGGCTGGCTGCTCATCACCCACGGCGTCGGTCCGATGCGCCGTTACTGCATCGGAGCCATGCTGCTGGACCTCGACAACCCTCTGCAGATCCGCGGCCGACTCCGCGAGCCCATGCTCGCACCCCCACCCGAGGATCGCGACGGGTACGTCCCCAACGTCGTTTACTCCTGCGGGGCCCTCATCCACGATCACGTGCTCTACTTGCCCTATGCCATCGCCGACCACTTCACCTCGCTGGCCTGCGTCGAGGTCGGCGAACTGCTCGAGCAGCTCCTCAGCGACGGTCCCTGACCGTCACAGCCCCAACGAGCCGCGGGATCAGGATGCGATGTGCTCTCTAACTCTTGTTCTTATCCGTGTTCATCTGTGGTTCCGATGAATCATCCGGGTTCTGCTCGTGATTCCGGTGCGGGGGTGCCGGCCAGGTCGAGCCGGGCGCGGGCGACCTTGCCGCTGTGCGTGCGCGGAAGCCGGTCCACGATGCGGATGATGCGCGGCAGTTTGAAGGTGGAGAGACGCCGGCGGCAATGCTCGGCCAGGGCCTCGGGGGTGGTGGTGCTGCCGGGGTGAAGCTCGACGGCGGCGGCGGGCACCTCACCGAGCAGATCGTTGGGCACGGGAACGACCGCCGCTTCGGCAACGGCGTCGTGAGCATGCAGAACCTCCTCGATCTCGATGGGAAACACCTTGGTCCCGCCGACGTTGATCACGTCCTTGCTGCGACCCATGAGGAAGAAGTTGCCGGCCGAATCGCGGCGCACGGTGTCTCCGGTGCGGAACCAGCCCTCGTGCAGGATCTGCTCCTGCGTTCGCCAGGGGGCGTAGTAGGCGGCCAACATGCCGGGACCTTTGAGCCAGAGTTCGCCGGCTTGCCCGGCCGGCACGTCGCGGCCATCATCGTCGACCACGCGGGCCTCGAAGCTGTCGATGAGCCGCCCCAAGGCATGATGAGCTCGATCGGGCCGCGGCAGGTTCATGATGGGCATGCCCACCTCGATGATGCCCAGGGCCTGCAGGAGCGGCACCCGACTACGTTCCTCGAAGCGGGCGGCCACCGCGGGCGGCAGGGCCATGGCCGTCGAAATCGCCAGTCGCACGCTGCGAAACGCCGCCGGGTCCACCCGTGGCGCCTCGGCCATCACCCGGTAAGTCACCGGGGTACTGTAGAGCATGGTCGCCCGATGCTCCCGCACCTGGCGAATCATCGAATCCCCCAGAAAGAGGCTGCCGGTCACGATCGTCGCTCCGACGCTCAAGTGCAGCATGACGCTGACGGCGAAATGGTGGGCCATGGGCAGGGCGAAGAAGATCACATCGTCCCCGCCGATTCGCAAAGACTGGTTGGCCGCAACGATTCGATCATGGATGCCGCGGTGGGACAGGACAACGCCCTTGAACGACGCCGTCGTGCCGGAGGTAAACCGGATACTCGAAGCCTCAACGGCCGCCAGCCGCTCATCGACCGGATCTGATGCCAGGCAGGCCGTGGGCACGAGGTGGAGGGTCCGCGCCCCCTCGTCGGCCAGCGGGCAGAAGCTGGCCGCGGCAATGGAAGACCGAGACAACTCGTTGTTGGAGGACTGTGGAAGTTGGCCTGCCGCGACGCTGCCGCCGCTCGGACTCAGACTCAGGTCGTACTCGCAACGGACCATGTCCAGCATGGCGGCACGTTCAGGCGCCTGCATGTCGGCCGGACAGGGCACCGCGATCGCCCCATGCCGAAAGATGCCGAGCATGGCCGCGACGAACTCCGGACCGTTGGGGGCGGCGAGCGCAATCTTGCGACCGGGGGCGACCCCGGCGGCCTGTAGTGCAGCGGCAGTGCGGGCGGTCGCCGCCTCCAGTTGGGCGTAGGTGCACGCCCGCCGGCCAACGATGATGGCCGTGTGGTCGGGTACGCGAGCCGCCGACGCTGCCACCAGCGACGAAAGGTTCACGGCGTGCCGCCTTCCGCCAGCAGGCGCCCGACCATCGCGGCCATGGCCCGCAAGCTATGAAAGTTCTCCTCCGTGAGGTGCTCCATGTCGATCTGCAGGCCGAACGCCTCCTCCATCTCCGTCACCAGGCCGAGTACGCCCACGGAGTCAAGCAGGCCGGCCTGCAGCAACTCCTCGTCGTCACCCACCTGCTCCATGCCGGGCCGACGCGTCAGGATTGAACGAATGGTTGTTAGAATCTCAGCCATGGACGGCATGATAGCGAGGCCCCGGTAAGGTGCCAAGCGGCCCCCGCTCAGACAGCGTCGGTCGGCGGGTTCTGTTCCAGGCGAGGCTCCACCATGACGACCATGCGCACAAGCTCTGCCAGCGACTCCGCCTCCATCTTCTGCATGACCCGGGCACGGTACAGCTCTACCGTCTTCTTACTGAGTTCGAGCTTGCCGGCGATCTGCTTGTTCAGCAATCCGGCAGTGATCAATCGCATCACCTGGTGCTCCCGCGCGGTGAGCCGGGCCAGCCGGACACCGATCTCCTCGACCCGCACCTGCCGCATGCGGTTCTCCTCGTCCCGCACCAGGGCCGCGCGAATGCAGACGAGCAGATCCCGCGGATTGAACGGCTTCTCGATAAAGTCCAGCGCACCGGCCTTGAGCGCCCGGACCGCCTTGGGAATGTCGCCGTGAGCGGTGATGATGACGATCGGGATGGGAGCCTGGCGTGCCGCCAGTTCAGCCTGGAGCTCCAGCCCGTTCATGTGCGGCATGCGAATGTCAAGCAACAGACAACCGGCGCGGTCGGGACGGTACGTGGCCAGGAAACTCGGCGCATCGGCAAAAGTCTCCACCGCCAGCCCGGCAGCCTCGAGCAGCCGCTGCAGCGATTCACGCATGCCTTGGTCGTTGTCTACAACGAATACGGTGGGTTCAGCGCCCATCGCTTTCCATTCCCTCCCCTGCCGGCAGCGAAAAATGAAAACCAGCCCCCCCACCCCGGGCGGGGACATACCACAGCCGGCCCTGGTGGGCCTCGACGATCGACTGGCAGATGACCAGACCCAGCCCCAGGCCCTGCGGCTTGGTCGTCACAAACGGCTCGAGAAACCGGTCGCTGACGGCCGGAACGATGCCCGGGCCGTTGTCCTCGATCGCGACCTCGACGCCTGCCCCCGCCGCATGACCGCGGATGGTGATCTCCCGCTGCGGCACCTCCACGGTCGCGAGGGCTTCGATGCTGTTCTGCACCAGGTTCAGCACGACCTGCTGAATCTGCACGCGGTCCACACGGACGCTTGGGGACGGGGCCGCCAGATCAAACGTGATCCGGATGCCATGCCGTTCCGCCTCCCATTTGGCGAGATCCACGGCCTCCCGAAGAAGTTCCGACAGGCAGAGCGTCTCCGGCAAGGGAGAGTCACGACCCATGAGTCGGCGCAGACCGCGAATGATGTTTCCGGCACGCTCCGCCTGACGAGTGATGCTCTCGAGATCCTCCGCGACCGCACTTGGCAGACCATCGTGGGCCAGGAGTCGTTGCCGGCCGGCCTCGGCATAATTGAGAATGGCCGACAACGGCTGGTTGAGTTCGTGCGCCAGCCCCGAGGCCATCTCGCCCAGCAGCGTCACCCGCGCAGCCTGGGCCATGTCCTGGCGGCGCTGCCACACCTCGGCCTCCGCGGCGCGACGCGGTCTGATGTCCCGGATGATGACCTGGACCGCCCGTCGGCCCTCGAATAAGCACGAGGAAGCTGATACTTCTACCGGCACCGTGGTCCCGTCCTGTCGTACCACTTCCTGCTCCAACGGGGGGACTGTGGCCCCCGGCGTCCGCAGCAGGTATTCCGCCCGTCTGCGGCTCACCGACTGAAAGTACAACGGAATGCAAGCCCACACATCCGTTCCGATCAACGCCGGGGCGGATGGGGCCCCCACAAGCCGAGCGGTCTGTGAATCAGCGAAAAGGAATCGTTCACCGTCGTGCACAAAAATCGCGTCGGGGCAATTCTCCACCAGTTGGCGATAGTGGGTCGCCGTGATCCGCAATTCATCCTCTCTGCGTCTTTGCTCCGTGATATCGCGCGTGCTGCCCAGAATACTGACCAGCCGGCCTCGCGGGCCGACTTCCGGGACGAGCCGGGTCTGGTAGCAGCGGTCCCGTTCCAGCACCTCGGTGTCGAACTCGACCTGCGCCGGGGATTGGGCGGCGAGCAGTTCACGGCAGGCGCCTGCACAAGCCGCTGACCAGTCGCGGGACAGGCCCAGGGACGCACACGGCCTCCCCATAAAGTCTGCCGGCGGGCGACCGGTGGCCTCCGCCATGCGCTGGTTGATGAACACGTAGCGGAGCTGGTCGTCGAGCCGGAAGATGATGTCCGGCACATTGTTGGCCAGCGACTCCAGTTCACATGTCCGCCAGGCGAGAGCCTCCCGGGCCTGGATGCGGGCGATGGCGCCGCCGAGTTGAAGGGTGATCCCTTCGATCCACTGCCGGGCCACCAGGGGGATCTCATCCCGCGTCCGCGAGGCCAGGTTCACGCACGCAATGACATCTCCGCCGTAGCGGATAGGCACCGCGGCGATGGCGCGGATGCCTTCGGGCCGGCTGGCTGGGTCCCGATCCGCGATGTCGGGGCCGGCGAAGTATACCGGACAACCGGCTCGAATGAGTTGAGCCTGGGGCGAATCGGCGGTAAAACTGCCCACCGCGTTCACGAATGCGTCGGACAGCCCCCTGTGTACGGCAAGCCGGAGACCACCGCCCGCGCCGTCCGCCAGATACACCCCGCCGCAGTCCAGTCCTTCAATGGCCAGGGTGTAGTCCAGCAGCAAGGACAGCGCCGCCTGTGTGTCGTTGGTCGCGGTCCAAGCGAGCGCAAGGTCGCGCTGCACCTGGACGAGGCGCTCGGCCAGCGTGGAGGAATGGAGGGTGGCAAGGGAGCACGGATCCATGGTGCTCTGAAGAGGCTCCATACAAGCGTGCCCTGCGATCGCGCCCGCTCAGGTCATCGAGTCCGGCGGCCCCCACCCCTGCGGCCCCCACCCCTGATCGGCAGAGAGGAATCCGCCGGACGACGCCTTGCCCAAAACGCACTCAGTCCACAAGTTGCGGAGTACACTCTAACACGAAAAAGCCGGGGAGTCAATCAGAAAATATCTGCGCCATCGCCGCAAGATATGACAAGGGTTGAGGCCGGGACCATGTGGTCCGGCTCTGTTGAGCCAGGCGTTCAGGCGGCGTAGCGGATGATCTCGAGTTCGGATGAAGAACTCACACCCCCCCGATCGGCAACGCGATTCCGGTCTTTGACAGTCGGCCCCCCGGATGCCACGATGCGCCCGCGACCTTGGCGGGTACCGGTATGCCCGCTCGGTGGAAGAACGGAGTGCGGCCCCAGACAGGGAGAGCGGATTCATGGCCTTTGCGAACGGAGCGGTGACCTTCAAGCGGTTCTTCGTCCGGGGCGATCTCCTGGACCGGGTGGACCAGGAGTTGCTGGACAAGTTGGCCGACCAGGCGATCGACGCCAAACAGGAAGCGACGGCCGATCAGACGGTGTGCGGCTGGACCACCGGCGATCACATTCTCGATACGCGGTTCGACTTCACCAAGAACGCGGTGGGCGACGGGCTGCACTTTGCCGTGCGGACGGACACCAACAAGCCGCCGGCCGACCTCGTGCGCAGCTACCAGCGGCAGGCGGAGGCGGCGATGCTCGAGGCCAGCGGCCGGGAGTTCCTCTCCAAGGTTGAACGCCGCGAGGCCCGCGAGCAGGCCCGGGCCCGCGCCGCCGACGAAGCCCGCGCGGGGGCTTTCCGCCGCATGAAACAAGTGCCGGTCTTCTGGGACCTGCCGCGGAACCACGTATACCTGGGCACGGCCGCGTCCTCCGTCGCGGACCCATTCATGCTGTTGTTCCACCGGACGTTCGGGCGGAGTCTCGTGCCGGCCAGCGCGGGCGAAGTGGCCGCCCGCTGGGCGCTGCGTTCGGGCGAGGGGACGGCGTTCGACAACTGCCGGCCGGCGCATTTCATCAACCCGCCGGCCGGAGCGGACCCCGATGAGCCGATCCTCAACCCTGGCGAAGGGCAGAGCCGCGACTTTCTCGGCACTGAGTGGCTGACTTGGCTGTGGTATACCGCTCAGGTGGAGTCCGCGGAAATCGCGACGCCTCAGGGGCCGTCGGTCACCGTGCTCTTTGAGCGCGGCCTGCAGCTCGAGTGCGCCTTTCGGCTGAGCGGTACGACCACCATCACCGCCGACGGCCCGACGCGCCTGCCCGAGGCCGCCGTCGCCCTGGCTTCCGGCAAGCGACCGGTGCGGGCCGGGCTGCAGGTGGCCGTGCGGGGCGACGCCTACGCCTTCAGCGTGCGCGGCGATGGCATGAACTTCAGCGGCCTGCGCCTGCCGCAACCCGAGGAGGCCCCCCACCCGCGGGCCGTGTTCGAATCGCGGCTGGAGCACTTGAACCACCTTGTAGAGGCCATGGACGGCCTGTACGCGGCGTTTCTGAAGCGTCGGCTGTCGAACAAGTGGCCACAGCTTCTGGGGGCGATGCGGCACTGGATCACCGGTCTCCAGGCCGACGAGGCCTCCCCCGCCGAACTCGGCGTCGCCTCGTAGCGGCAGAGTCAGCTACGGCCCGCCGCTTGCGGCTTCGCATGGCCAGCCCAATGCGGCTCATGCATTGCCCATCATTCGCAAGCTGCAGGCGGTTGGACAGTGCCCGCCTTTGCCGCTAGTTTTGGCCCCATGAGTACAACCAACGATACAGGCACAGGCCACCTGCCGCGGGGGGTGGTGTTCGATATGGACGGCGTCCTGCTGGACTCGGAGCCGTTCATCTGCAAGGCCGCGTGCATGATGTTCGCGGAGCTGGGCCTGACCGTCCAGCCGGAGGACTTCCGCCCCTTCGTGGGGGCCGGCGAGAACCGCTACGTCGGCGGCGTGGCGGAGAAGTACGGCTTTCCCATCGAGATCGTCAGCGCCAAACGGCGGACGTACGAAATCTACCTCGAGATCATCCGCGGGCAGCTCGACCCGCTGCCCGGCGTACACGCCTTTCTCGATGCCTGCCGCCGGGCGGGCAAGCGGCTGGCCCTGGCGACCAGTGCCGACCGGGTCAAAGCCGAGGGCAACCTGCGCGAGATCAAGCTGCCCCTGTCCACCTTCGACGCGGTGGTGACCGGCGAAGACGTGGAGCACAAGAAGCCGCACCCGGAGATCTTCACCACCGCCGCCGCCCGGCTGGGCCTGGACCCGCGGCATTGCCTGGTCGTCGAGGACGCGGTCAACGGCGTCGCCGCCGCTCGCGCCGCCGGCTCACGCTGCCTGGCCCTGACCACCAGCTTCACCCCCGAGCAGTTGGCGGGCGCCGACTGGCACGCCCCGACCCTCGCCGAGGCCCCGCCTCAGACGTTGTGCTGGTAACCGGTGGGTCCGTGACAGAATCGGCGGGCGACCCGAGCCCAAATCACGGGGACGGATCCGCCAAGGAAAGCGAGTCGGGCCTGTGCAACGCTTTCAGCGTTGGGGGGATCATGGGGTAGCCCCTCGTCCGGGGGCGGCGCTGCGCTTGCCCCCGGCTACTACTGTTCCTGGCCTTCGGCCAGAAGAGAAACCGACAGCTCCCAGAAGAGGAAGTAGGCAGCTCCAGCGACAAGCCGGCGATGGCGATTCGGCCCGGGGTCTTGAGGCCGAAGACCTCGTACAAGAGTAGCCGGGGGCAAGCGCAGCGCCGCCCCCGGTAGGCAGGCCCACCGAACCGTTTCAAGGCTGAAGGCCTTGCACCAGCCCGCCGTTTGTGTCGCGGACCCTCCGGCTAGCGTCTCCCTGTTGCACCGGTTTCTTGCACCATCAACCAGCGACCTTTCTCCCCCTCATCGTCCGCTCCCACTCCCGTCCTCGGCGGTGCTCAGCGTCCTTCGCGGTTGGATTCTTTCCGTTTAACAGCGGAGGTCGTGGGGGAGCGCGGCGGGGAGGAAGGAGCGTCGAAGTCGGCCGTCACCTCGTCGAGCGTCTGGACGGCGTTGCCCTCGAAGCGGTTGTTGACGAAGCCGTAGAGGGTGCGGCCGGCGGGGATGCAGGCGTCGATCAGTTGCCGCAGGGCGTCGCGGCCTTGGGGGTACGGGTCCTGGATTCGCTCGTAGGGTGCGAAGCGGTCCACCGCCTGCTGGTACGTCCTTCCCGGGCGGAGCAGGAACCGGGCGACCACGTGCGGGGCGGTGAGGATGCCGGTCATCGTGAGTTGCTCGCCGACCGGGGGCATGTGCGTCCAACTGTTGAGGCAGTGGGCCACGCCGTGCGTGCGCAGGCAGGCCAGGTAATCCTCGTACCCGGCGGAAGCCAGGAAGGCCGGGTTGCGCACCTCGACGGCGAAGGCGTAGTCTCCGGTCGGCAGGGCGGTCAGGAGGCCGTCCAGCTTCCCGGTGAACGCCCGCACGTCGCTGAGCGGCGGGGCGTGGAAGGTGCCGAACTGGAAGACGATCGCCCCAAGCTTGTCGCGGTGCGGCGCCAGTCGGCCCAGCAACTGGTCCTTCAGCAGGGCGGCGTCCATGAAGTGGGCGTTGGTCCGGCCTGCCCGGCGGCCGTAGCGCGGCAGGTCGGGATACCGCTCGACGGTGACCTCCTCGGGCACCTTGAGGCTGAAGCGAAAGCCGGCCGGTACCTGGCCGAAGATCCGTTCCCAGGTTGCCGTTGACGGGAACTGGTAGAACGCGAAGTCGCCGCAGACGGTCGGGAACACGTGGGCGTACTCGCTGAGGCACTGGTCGTTGAACTTGCGTTCGGAGAATCGGCCGCGGACCTGGTATCGGCCGGGATCGTAGACCTGCCCCCGCCAGCCGGGGTACTTCCAGCTTGACGTGCCCAGGAAGACGCCGTGGTCGGCCAGCCGGTGCAGCCGTGCCGCCAGGATCGCCACCGCCGGCAACGGTCCCGCCGGTTGCGACGCGCCGTCATCCGGGGGCGTCCCCCAGTCGAAGGTCAGTTGCCGGTCGGCCTGCCCGCTCATCGCGCCAATCTGTTCATCTGCAACGGTCGGGTCGCCGACGACCAGAGCGGCCAGGCGACCGTCGTCCTGGGCCTTGCGGAGAAGCACGCGTGCCGGATCAAGCGGCATGGGTGAATGACCTTCCTTCGCGGGCCGCCTCATACACCACGTTGTTCGGGAGATCCTTCCAGGCGTCAAACACGTTCCGACTCACCACCAGCACGTCCGCGGGGATGCGCAAGGGGCGCAGTACCTCACGAAGTCGCACCATTTCCCGGCGACGGCCCCTCACCATCGGCTCGACGACCAGGAAGTCCAGATCGCTATCCTCGTTCGCATCACCCCGGGCATACGATCCGAACAGAATGACCTGCGAGCCGGCGGGAGCCGCGCTGAGTATCATCTCCACGGCTCTCCGGATGGTGTCTCGGTCGATCATGCCGAATCCTCGTCTTCGCCATCCTTTATGCTAGCTTCCATAGTTACTCCTGTACAGAACCGGCTCTCCCCCGCACTGGGGACGATCCTGCTCGCCCCCCTTGAAGTTTGTATTTTGTTAGGCTATCATTCATGGTGCGCCATGGCCCCGTTGGCAGCCGATTCGGACGTGGCATGACGAGGGCCTTGCAGATGGGAACGAAAAAACAACGTTCGGGCCTGGCCGCCGGAGCCGAGCGGGAGCCGGCCCCGGGGGACGGCCACGCCGACATCCCCGCGATCGCCGCCGGTTGGCCGACCGAGGCAGCCGAGGGCTGTGTGCGGCTCGACCCGGCCGCGGTCCTGCGGGCCTCGCCGCGGAGCTTCGCTCTTCGCGTGCGCGGTGAATCCATGATCGGTGCGGGCATTTTGCCGGGCGACGTGGTGGTGGGCGAGTTCACCTGCGAAGCCCGGCCGGGGGCCATCGTCGTCGCTCTGATCGACGGCGAGTCCACCCTGAAAAAACTCGTCCTCCGCCAGGGCCGGCCGC
>CAZEEJ010000053.1:0-30990 GCA_964511155.1 uncultured Planctomycetales bacterium
TCGCCTCGTCCGCGTGCTTGAACTTGGCGTCCGCGCCGGGGTCGACCGGGTTGCGGTCGGGGTGATGTTTGAGCGCCGCTTGACGGTAGGCCTTCTTGATCTCGTCCGGGCCGGCCTCGCGCGCGACGCCCAGCACCTCGTAATAATCGCGCTTCGTTGCCACCGGCATCTCGCTACCAGTACCTCGTCAGCCAAAGCCTCAGCGGACCGAGCCGGCGATTTCCTTCTCCTCGTCCTTGAGGTCGGTCATCAGCACCTGCGTGGTCAGCATCAGGCCCGACACGCTGGCCGCGCTCTCCAGGGCCGTCCGCGCCACCTTCGCCGGGTCGATGATCCCCGCCTTGAACATATCCACGAACTCACCGGTGCGGGCGTCGTAACCGACCTTCCCGCCGCGCTCGAGGATCTCGGAGACGATGACCCCGCCGTCCTGGCCGCTGTTGTCGGCAATCTGGCGGGCCGGCGCCTCCAGCGAGCGACGGACAATGTCGTACCCGATGCGCTCGTCACCCTCGGCCTTGGCGGCCGCCTTCTTCACCGCGTCGATCGCCCGCAGGAACACCACGCCTCCGCCGGGCACCACGCCTTCCTCCACCGCCGCGCGCGTTGCGTGGAAGGCGTCCTCGACCAGGTCCTTGCGCTCCTTGACCTCGGCCTCGGTCGCCCCGCCGACCCGGATGATCGCCACCCCACCGGTCAGCTTGGCCAGCCGCTCCTGCAGCTTCTCGCGGTCGTAGTCGCTCGTCGTCTTCTCGATCATCGACCGAAGCTGGTCGCAGCGGCCCTTGATCTCACTCTTCTTGCCCGCGCCCTCGATGATCGTCGTCGACTCCTTGTCCACCACGATCTTCTTCGCCTGGCCCAGGTCGTCGAGCTGCACGCTCTCCAGCTTGATGCCCAGGTCCTCGCTGATCAGCTTCCCGCCGGTGAGGATGGCGATATCGCCCAACAGGGCCTTGCGCCGATCCCCGAATCCCGGGGCCTTCACCGCGCTGACGTTCAGCACGCCGCGCAGCTTGTTGACCACCAGCGTCGCCAGGGCCTCGCCCTCGACGTCCTCGGCGATGATCAGCAGCGGGCGGCCGGTCGTCGACTGCTTCTCCAGCAGCGGGATCATGTCCCGCAGGTTCGACAGCTTCTTCTCGTGGATCAGGATGTACGCATCCTCGAGCACGCATTCCAGCGTGTTCGGGTTGGTCATGAAGTACGGCGAGATGTAGCCCTTGTCGAACTGCATCCCCTCGACCACTTCCTTCTCCGTCTGGAGGCTCTTGCCCTCCTCGATCTCGATGATGCCTTCCGTGCCGACCTCTTCGAGAGCCTGGGCCAGCAGTTGCCCGACCTCGGTGTCGCCGTTGGCGCTGATCGCCCCCACCTTGGCGATGTCGTCGCCCTTGACCTTGACCGCCTGGCTGCGAATGCTCTCCACCGCCGCCTGCACCGCCGCGTCGATCCCGCGCTTCAGGGCCATCGGGTTGGCCCCCGCGGTCACGTTCTTGAGGCCCTCGCGATAGATGGCTTCCGCCAACACGGTCGCCGTGGTCGTCCCGTCGCCCACCACGTCGCTGGTCTTGCTGGCGACCTCGTTGACCATCTTGGCCCCCATGTTCTGGAAGGGCTCGGGCAACTCGATCTCCTTGCTGACCGTCACCCCGTCCTTGGTCACCCGGGGCGAGCCGAAGGACTTCTGCAGGATCACGTTGCGCCCCGTGGGGCCCAACGTCACCTTCACCGTCGCCGCCAGTTTCGACAACCCCTCCAGGATTTCCTGGCGGGCGGTATTGTCAAACATCATCTGCTTGGCCATGAATGTTCCTCGCTTCCTTGGGCGCCGCTGCTCAGCGCTCGATAACCGCCAGGATGTCGTTTTCCTTCAGAATCACGTACTTGTGCCCGTCGACCTCGACGTCCGAGCCGGCATACTTGCCGTAGAAGATCTCGTCCCCGACGCTGACGCTCATCTTCCCGCGCTGCCCGCTGTCCATCAGCTTGCCGGTCCCCACCGCGACCACCTTCCCCCGCTGCGGCTTCTCCTTGGCCGTGTCCGGCAGCACGATCCCGCCCGCCGTCTTCTCTTCCGCCTGACTCTGCTCGACCAACACCCGGTCATCCAGGGGCTTGATGTTCACCTTAGCCATCGGTTCACTCTCCTGAAATCCAACTGCCCACCAGGGGCAAATCCTGTGTTCCCAAACGTGTGACGATCCACTCTGCGATCGGTCT
The DNA here is from genome assembly GCA_964511155.1 of uncultured Planctomycetales bacterium. Taxonomy (GTDB): domain Bacteria; phylum Planctomycetota; class Phycisphaerae; order UBA1845; family PWPN01; genus JAAYDF01. Next base: position 2,224 of record CAZEEJ010000053.1, read on the forward strand.
ACCCGCGACTCGGGGCGCTGCCGCCGACACCCGCGGGACCGTCCCTTACATCATGCCGCCCATGCCGCCCATTCCACCCATACCCCCCATACCCCCCATGCCGCCCATCTCGTCCATCCCTCCGCCGCCGGGCGGGCCGCCTTCGTCCTTGGCCTTGGGCTTCTCCGCGACCACGCAGTCCGTGCTCAGCAGCACGCGGGCCACGCTGCTGCCGTTTTCCAACGCGACACGCACCACCTTGGCCGGGTCGATCACGCCGTCCTTCAACAGGTCGCCGTAGGTGTCCGTCTCCGCGTTGTAGCCGAACGATCCGTTCTTGCTCAGCACCTTGGCGAGCACAACGCCGCCTTCCCGGCCGGCGTTGGCCGCAATCTGCCGCAGCGGCGCCGACAATGCGTGCCGCAGAATCTCCACGCCCGTCTTCTCGTCGCCCGAGGCTTTCACCCCGTCCAACGCTCCGATGCACCGCACCAGGGCCACGCCGCCGCCCGGCACGATCCCTTCCTCGATCGCCGCCCGCGTCGCGTGCAGCGCATCCTCGATCCGGGCCTTCTTCTCCTTCAGCTCCGTCTCCGTCGCGGCCCCGACGTTGACCTGGGCCACCCCGCCCGACAGCTTGGCCAGCCGCTCCTGCAGCTTCTCGCGGTCGTAGTCGCTGGTCGTCACCTCGATCTCGCGGCGGATCTGCTCGACCCGCGACTGGATTTCCTTGGTGCTGCCGGCCCCCTCGATGATCGTGGTGTTGTCGTTGTCCACGATGACCTTCTTGGCCTGCCCCAGATCGGCGATGGCCACGTTCTCCAGGTCAATGCCCAGGTCCTTCGTCAGGCACTTGCCGCCGGTGAGGATCGCGATGTCCTGCAACATCGCCTTGCGGCGGTCGCCGTAACCCGGCGCCTTCACCGCACAGATCTCCAGGATGCCCCGCATCTTGTTGACCACCAGCGTCGCCAGGGCCTCGCCCTCGACGTCCTCCGCGATGATCAGCAGCGGACGCTTGGCTTTGGCTACCTTTTCCAGCAGCGGCACCAGCTTGGTCACGCTCGCGATCTTGTCCTCGTGGATGAGCACGAACGCCTTGCCCAGCACGCATTCCATCGCATCCTGGTCGGTCACGAAGTGGGGACTGAGGAAGCCCCGGTCGAACTGCATGCCCTCGACGAGGTCGTAGTAGGTGTCCGCGCTCTTGCCTTCCTCGACGGTAATGACGCCGTCCTTGCCGACCTTCTCGAAGCACTCGGCCAGCAGTTCCCCGATGGCCCGGTCGTTGTTCGCCGAGATGGCCCCCACGCTGACCAGGTCCTGCTTGTTGGCGACCTTGATCGGCTTGGCCTGCTTGGCCAGCTCGGCCAGCACCGCCGCGACGCCCTTGCGGATGCCCCGGCCCAGGGCCATCTGGTCGGCGCCGGCGATCACGTTCTTGAGGCCCTCGCGGTACAACGCCTCCGTCAGCACGGTGGCCGTCGTCGTGCCGTCGCCGGCCACGTCGCTGGTTTTGCTCGCCGCCTCTTTGACCAGCTTGGCCCCCAGGTTCTCGAACTTGTCCTTGAGGTCCACCTCCTCGGCCACGGTCACCCCATCCTTGGTTACCGTCGGGCCGCCCCACCCCTTGTCGATGACCGCGTTGCGGCCGCGGGGCCCCAGGGTGGACTTGACCGCCCGGGCCAGCTTCTCGACGCCGGCCAACAGAGCGTTGCGTGCCTCTTCATCGAACGTCAGTTGTTTCACTGCCATCGCTGATTGTCTCCTCAAAGCTACCGCTGCCAGGGCTCAGAGCGACCACCGCCCCGGTCTGCATTTATGACAGGGGATCTCCAACAGCATGGGTCCATCCTGCATCCGAAGTGCCAGAACCCGGAACAGGCGCCAGTACGGATACAACTTATTGCCACAAATGAAGATAAAACTTGCACGGGAAGGCCCCGATTGGTCCCCCGGCTATGCCAGCCCGGCAGGTGCGGCCGGGATCATGCCATACTGACAGGCTGACCGCCGACCGCTCAATATCGGCGTTTGTTCGGGTGAATGCACGCCGCGTCGCGTGACCACGGATCCTGCGGGCGGCGGCGGGCTCGTCTCGGGGTTGACGCGGCCGGCGGGTGTGGCGTATCACAGCGGCGATGGCGACGTTCCAGACTTATCTGTGGTGCTACCTGTGGGACTTGGTCGACGAGGGGATCGATGAGGTCCTGGATCGGCTCAAGGGGGAGGCCGGCGTCACCGGCATCAGCGTCGCGACGAACTACCACCGCGTGGACCAGCTTCGCCCGCACGCCTCGAACGGGCCGCGGCGGTTCATCTCCGCCGGCGGGGCGCAGTTTCAGCCGCAGGGTGCCTGCTACGCCTCAACGCGCCTCCGGCCGGTCGTGGCCGACTGGCTGCGCAAGACCAACCCGCTGGCCGCGCTCGCCGAGGCGTGCGCCAAACGGGACCTCAAGCTGCGCGGGTGGCACGTCTGCTGTCATGGGTCCGCCATGGTCGCCCGTTACCCCGCCTCCGGGGTGAAGGACGTTTTCGGCGTGAGCAGCCCCGCCTGGCTGTGCCCGAGCAATCTGGACGTGCGTGAGTGCCTGCGGGCGATGGTCGAGGACCTGGGGACGCATTACGGGTTCGAGGCGATCGAGCTGGAGCGGGCCTGTTTCCCGACCGACCTGCACGCACATCATCACGAGAAGGTCGGGTTTGCCTGCGGGCCGGCGGGAGACTGGCTGCGCGGGCTGTGCTTCTGCGAATCGTGCCGCCAGATGGCCGCCCACGAAGGGACGGACGTGGCCGCGGCGGCGAAGGTGGCGACCCGCTGCCTCGAGACCATCCTGACGCGGGGCGAGCCGCTGGCAATGGAGCCCGGCGAGCTGCTGGAGCGTGAGCCCGCGCTGGCCGCGTACGCCGACTGGCGCCGCGGCCAGGTGACCTCCCTGGTCAAGCTGATCCGCACCACCTGCCCGTGCCGGCTGGTCGTGCACCGCAGCGGCCCGCCGCTCTGGGGGGCGACGGACTTCGGGGCTCTGGCGGCGGCCTGCGATGCCCTGCTGGCTCCCTGCTACGACAGCGATCCCCAGCGGCTGGCGACGGCGGTGCGGGCGGCTGCCGCCGACACCGGCAGCGTCGAGCGGGTCGAGGTCGGCCTGAGCGCGTGCACCCCACCCTGCCCTGACGCCGCCGGCCTCGTGGCCGCCATGCGCCAGGCCGTCGAACAAGGGGTGCGTTCGGCGAACATCTACAACTACGGCCTCATTCCGCTGTCCCGGCTCGAGTGGATCCGCCAGGCCGTCCGTTACGCCACCCGCGAGGCACGGTAGCTTACTTCCCAGGCCGGACTTACACGCAGCCGTGCGAAGCCGCAAGCGGCTGGTTCGTCCCCACACCCAATCCCCAAACTCCCTCTGCAATCTCAAATCTGCGATCTGCAACCCTCGCCTCACCCCGACCCCCGACCCCCGATCCCCATTCCCCCCCTGCGTTGCCCTGGGGGTCTGGGTCTGCTAAACTGAAGGCATCCTGTACCAAGCGCAGATGGGGGCCAGCCGCTCCCCTCGGATGAGGGAGAGCCAGATCGGTGAGAGGGCCTGGAAGGATGCATCGCCCGGACAACTCGATACCGCCGGATGCCCTGGTGGCGGAGCCCGACGGACAGGCCGGGCCACTTCAAGTGGCGTCTCCTGCCGAGACGGCCGACGCGGCTGGAGTGCGCTCCCAAACGACTGAGGCGGCGAGGGGCGATGCCGCGTACCGCGGCGGCAGTGGGAGCACCAACCTGCCCGGCGGGTCGGCAGCTCCGGAGCGCCGACGTGCCGCGGGACGGCGGAGGTACGATCGGGCCAAGTACTACGCGTTCATCGTCGCGACCGCGGTCGGTGTGGTCCTCACCCTCATGGCCATGCGGTATTTGGCGGTGGTTCTGCTGCCACTCGCCGCCATCCTGATCTTCGGATATTTGGTCTACCCACTGGCCCGGACCATTCACCGGGCGATCGGCGTCCGGGTTATCAGCGTGGTCATGACCGCGGTTATGGGGGCCGGCCTGCTGGCCATGATCGGATGGCAGGGGCTGCCGACCCTGGGCCACCAGACCCGGAGTTTCGTCGATGACCTGCACATGGTCTGGGTGGACATACAGACCGGGGTTCCGCGTTCGATCTTTGCCGCCCAGGCCGCGCGGGCCCGCGGCTTCAGCTATGAGGACGGCGGCCTGACCGTGGCGGCCATCCTCACGAAGTCCGAATCGGGCTGGCCGGAGTTCCGTGCCGCCTGGGACGAATACCTCCAGAACCGCGATTGGCCGCGTACCCAGGGCCTGACGCATCTCCACGGCGCCACCGCGGGCACCTACACCGGCCGAGCCTTCGAGCACATCGCTCAGTTCGTCAACCAGCGGCGGTGGAACCCAACCATCAACTCCGCCATCGAGAAGGTGTTCATCAACGGCACCCGGGCGTTGTTGGTGATCGTTCTGGGCTCGTTCTTCATCGGGTTCATGCTGGTGACCGCCCTCTACATCATCGTATGGCTGAGTGACTCTCTGCGGGAAGCGCAGGTGTGGCAGGCGGTGCTGCCGCTGCATTACCGTCAGCCGATCGTCGCCTGGGCCTTGGGGTTCAACGCGGCCATGAAGCAGTACCTCGTGCGGCAGGCCGCCGCGTCGGTATTGATCGCCGCGGTCGCGGCCGTCGGCTTCACCTACGTCGGGCTGCCCCTGGCGATCCCGCTGGGCATGTTGGTGGGTCTGCTGGGTATGATCCCCTATCTGTACCTGGTAGGGCTCGGCCCGGCCGTGATCATCGCCGCCTTCCATGCCCTGGAGAGCCGGACCCCCTTCACCCCGCTGGTGGTGGGGATCCTGGCGACGTTCGCCGTGCTGCAGTTGCTGCACCAGTTGCTGCTGCGGCCCTACATCGTCGGCCGGGCGCCGCGGATGGAGCGTATGGCCCTGCTGCTCGGGGCCATCTTCTGGCCGGAATTGCTGGGCTACCCGGGCTTCTTCTTCGCCATTCCGGCCACCTGTGCCATGATCGCCCTGTACCGCCTGCGATCCAGTTGGCGAATCCGCCTGGCCCCCGCCGCATCGGCGCCTCCCGCGGCCGCACCGGCCATGCCCGAACCCGAGCCAGTCCCCGCCTGAAGTTCCTCCGTGTCATTGTGGGCGTGCGCCCTGGGTGAGTCCGGCGGGCCAACGGCCGGGGAAGCCATAAGTAAGAGGTCAGAGGTGGGAAGGGAGAAACCGTGTCTCCTGTGGAAGCCTGCGTCGGTGAGGTCGGGCGGCAGGCAAGGAAGGCCGTTCTCTCCGTTTTCCTATCGGTGTTTATCTGTGTTCATCTGTGGTTTCAATGAATAGTTGGGGTTATGGGTTGCAGTCCGGAGTCAGGGACTGGCTCCAGATGATCGCCGAGCCGCTGACGCAGTCCATGAAGGCCGTGAAGTCGTCGCCATCTACGTCGTCGTCGCCGTCGCGGTCGAAGCAATAGCAGGCCGGGTCAGCCGGCGGGCCCTCGTGGATCGGGCCGCTGTAGCACCGCTGAAAAATGCCGAAGTCGGACTGGTCCACGTCGCCGTCCGGGTCGGCATCGGCGAAGGGCCGGGGACATGCGGGCAAACACGGATCGTCCGGATCGCCGGTGGGCGGTAACAGGAAGCTCGCCGGCTTCAGGGCCTGGTCGCTGATGCGGACTTCGTCGATCATGCCGTAAAACCCGCGGTCGGCCAGTCCGCTGACGCGACCGTTACCGATCGCCAGCGGTGCGGCACCGGGTGCGGCCAGGTCGGGGGCGGCCACAAAACCTTCCAACTGGCCGTCCAGGTACCAGCGGATCGCCTGGCCGTCATAGGTCACGGCGAAGTGATACCAGGTGCCCGCCTGGATGGCGGTCTGGCCAAGCTCGGCGTGGTCGGTCCCGTCCTGGCCCCGCCAGAGGACCGCCAGCACGTTCTCGCCGCCGGAGGCGTGCAGCCCAATGGCCAGTCGCGACTCACTGTCCAGGGCCGATCGTTTCTGAGTGACCAGTCGTCGGCCCAGAGGCACGGGCTGCGTGATGGCGGCCGCCTCAGCAGTGTTGAAAAAGCCCTCGAAAGTCAGCGCATTCGCCAGGTCGCCGGCGTTGCTGGGCAGGAGGGTATCGATTCCCGCGCTGCGGTTGTCCGGAAGGGCCAGGGCAAACGCGCCGGCGCTGCCCGCGGGCGCGTCGCCCACGCCCGCTTCGCCGTAGCCGACATACAGCAGCGGTACGGCATCGATGGCCGTTCCGCCGGCCCCGTGCTCGTTGCGGATCGCGCCGCAGGTACCGGCCTCGACCTGGTTGTGGCTCACGGGGACGTCGGGCTCGGCCTCGAAACTCGAACACCACAGCAGGTTGCCAGCAGCGCCGGGCGCGCAGAGGTCCGGGCAGCTCCCGCCGTCGTTGAGGAATTGTCCCGGCTCGAGGGCGACGTCCATCAGCCGCACCTCGTCCAGCAGGCCGAAGAATCCGCGGTCGGCGACACCGCTGTCGCGGTTGTTGGCGATGGTCACCGGGGCACTGCCGGGAGCGATGAGGTCGGCATTCTCGACTTGGCCCTCCAGATTCCCATCGAGGTACCAGCGGACGTCGCTGCCGTCGTAAACGAGGGCGAAGTGATACCAGGTATGCGGCTGAATCGGCGTCGATCCCGTACGCAGGTTATTGGTGTTCGTGCTGTCCACCCAGAAGAACGAGAGCAGGTTGGCGGTACCGCCGGTTCCGCCGCCGGGCGGGGCCTCGGGGTCGATCACGGAGGCATAGTCTCCGCCGACGCGGATCTCGTCGATTTCTCCCTGATTGAGCGTTGAGCCGATGACCAGGCGCAGGTGGTTGACGATGTCGTTCCGTGAAGCGGTGGCGCTGAGCATCCAGGAGCCTGGTTCGGTGGTGGGGAGTGTGTCGGTCGGCCCGTAAAAGTTCAGGTAGAACTCGTCGTCGGCCGCGGCCCGCGAGACGACCTTGCCGATGAGGAAGTAGGTTACGCCGGCCTCCACGGTGCCGGCATTGTTCGATCCGGTACCGAGGAAGAACTTGTGGTCGCTGGTCATGCCCATACGCATCACCTGCGTCGTGGTGGTGGAGGGGGTGAGGTTGATTTCCAGATTCTTGCTGGAGAAGGGGGAGTCGGTGGCGGTTTTGCGCATCAGGGCGCTGACGTAGAGGGTATGGCCATCCTCAGCCAGGTTGATTACACTGTTCATGGGACGGGCCGCGGTGCCGCCCTGGCCGCTGATGCGCGAGCCGACCACGTCGAAGGGGAAAACGGGCGAGTTCAGGCTGATGCCGTTGTCGGTCAGATGGGCGAAAGTGCCGGTGGCATCGACCCAGGGGCCGGCCCAGCCGCTGCCGCCGGCCTGGCCGTGCAGTTGGGTGCCCTCGTAGTCGAAACCCTCGTAGGCGTAGAGACCGGGGCCACTGCCGGCCGTGCCGGCGTGGATGCCGATCGCCAGCCGCGACTCACCGGCCGAGGCGCTGCGTCCCTGGGTCACCAGCCGTCGGCCGATAAACGTCGGCGAGGTGATCAGGGCGGTCTCCGCGTGGTTGAAGAAGCCTTCAAAGGTCAGTGCATCGGCCAGATTGCCGGTGTTGCTGGCGACACCGGTGCGCAGGGCGTTGCCGCGGCTGTTCGGCAGAGAGACGGCAAAGGCCCCGGCCGAGGAGGCGGGCGCCGCCCCGACCCCGGGTTGACCATAGGCGGCGTAGCTCGGCGAAAGATCGCTGACCAGGGTGCCGGTCTCGCCGACCGCGTTGAGGATGCCGCCGGCCGGGTCGCCGTGGCTGACCGGCACGTTGGACGCGGACTCGAAGCGCGAGCGCCAGAGAAAGCTCGCGCCCAATCCGCCGCCGCTGAAGTCGGTCACCAGTGCCGGGCGGGCGAAGTCCGTGGTCATGTGGTAGGGAAGCTGCCAGACGCGGTTGCCCATGCGGTTGCAGAAGTACAGCCGTGACTCCGTCTTTTGCAGCGCGTGACCGTCGGCCCAGAAGGCGAAGAACGGATCGCGGCCCTTGACCGGCCGGCGGACGTAGGAGTGGTTGTATACGCTGTCACGGGTCACGTCGCGCTGCTTGCTCCAGGTGAGGCCCCGGTCGGGACTGATCCACAGGGCCACTTCCCCGCCGGTACCCCATTGCTGCGGGCCGGGCTCGGTCGGACCCAGAATACGCAGGTGATTGCCTCCTTCGATCCAAAGGCTCCCTACGTCGTAGTTGTGGGTGGTGGACCCGGTGATCTCGGTGAAGATCCACGCGCTGCCATTCCAGCGGGCCAGGTGCCAGGTGCGCGGCTCGCTGTCCGGGCCGGCCGCGTAGTAGCCGCTGGTGATGTAGATGATGTACGGATTGCCGTCCTCGTCGAAGTTGGTGTCGTTGATGTAGCAGAGACGCCCCTGGGCCTCATAGTCGACCAGCAGGGCCGGATTGTGCTTGTCGGTCAGGGGCACGGTCACCGGAGTGCCGTCGGCCTTGGTCCAGGTAGCTCCCAGGTTGTCGGTCTGCAGGTAGTAGAGGTTCGTGCGCCGGTCGACGTTTCCGTTGGGGTGGTGGTTGAACGCGGTACCGACGCGCCGGCCCTTCCACGCGCAGCTCGTCTGGTAGTGCCCGCCGGTGCCGGCCAGCTTCTGGTCCGGCGCCCAGTTCACCCCGTCGCTGCTGGTGGACCAGTACAGCTCGCGGCCCGCGGTGTACTTGGTGAACATGTACAGGAACACCGGTTCATCGACGCCGTTGTCCATGTACCAGGGCTGGGGATAGGTTTTTTCAAAGAAGTTGTCCCCCGTGCCGCCAAGCTTCCACTCGAACGCGTCGATGGAGTAGGGTTCGGTGCTGCGGTAGAGCCAGCCGGTGCGGCTGCGGGCCCGCCCACTGATGAACACCCAGATGTACCCATCCTTGTCCAGCAGGATGGCGCCATTATCGTGCGGGTCGTTGATGCCGACTTTGTGGTGCACCACCGTCGGGCGCGGCACCATGCAGGTCTCGTGGTCGAAGTACGAGACCATGATCAGCAGGTCGCCGGTGGTCAGGTCAACGCCGCCGTAGCTGAAGAAGGTCTTGTTGACCTCCTCGGCGTAGATGCAGATGGGTACGTGATTGGCGGTGTAGGTGCCCAGGCCGCCGGAATACTTGGGTCCGTAGTCGTTGGCCTGTCCGATACTGAACCAGATGCCCCGATAGCCGTCCTGTTTGGTGTTGGGCTCCACCCCCACGGCCGGTCCCGTCGCCAGCAACAGGCCCGTCAAAGCATACGCCCACCCCGCCCACCTCGTACCGCGCATCCTCAACCCTCCGTCCATCCCATCACCTTGCATTGTCCGGTTGCTTCTTCCCTCCGCCGCACAGGCGGAAACGTCCCAGCCATCATCATACCATCAACGAGTCGCCGGTTACGGATTGCAGCCGGGAGTCAATAACGGCGACCACGGTACCGCCGGGCCGGTCCAGCAGGCCTCGAACTCTTCGAAGTCCGCGATGCCGATCGCTTCGTCCTCATCGCGGTCAAAGCAGGCACACGCTCCGCTGGCGTCGCCGCCCAGGCAGGACTGCAGAATGCCGAAGTCAACGTGGTCGACGTCGCCGTCGTCATCCCAGTCGGCAAACGGCACGTTGCACCAGAGTCCGAGGCATGGATCGAAGCCCTCGGTCATGAACTCCGCGGGGGCAATGACGTGATCGCTGATGACAACCTTGTCCAGCAGACCAAAGAAGCCCCGTTGGCCGACGCCCGTGCTCGTGTCGTTCCCGATGGACATATTGGCCGAGCCCGGGGCCGTCAGCGTAGGTCCGAGAACCTCGCCTTCCAAGTCGCCATCGAGGTACCAGCGGATGTCGCTGCCGTCATAGACCATGGCGAAGTGGTACCAGGTGTTGGTCTGAATGGGCGTGGGTGTCGGGTCAATGGCGACCAGCACCTCGGTGCCGTTGTGGTACGCGACGGCCAGGACGTTGGGCGGACCACCGGGCGGTGGGCTGGGGTTGGGCACCAGACCGATCGCCAGCCGAACCTGGTTCTGGCCGGCCGAGCGCATGGTGCTGACCAGGCGGCTGCCGACAGCGGTACCGCCCGCCGGGACGGGCTGCCGTGAATTGAAGTAACCTTGCGCGGTCATCGCGTTGGCCAGGTTCCCGCTGTTACTGGGGATGCCGGTGTTGATACCGACGTTGGGCAGTTCGGGCAGGGACATGGCGAATGAACCGGCCAGCCCCACGGGATCGATGTCCCCCGGCACAACCGGCACACTCGCCTGACTGTAGGCCACATACCCGCTGGCGGTGACGCCGGCCGGTGTCCCGTTCGGCGGCCCTACCGCGTTATCGATGCAGTTTGGTTCCTGGGCCGGCTGGCCGTGTGTCACCGCCTGGTCTTTATTGGTCTCGAAGCTGGACCGCCACAGCAGCCCCTCGCCCGGGCCGCCGCTGTTGACCAGCAGTTCGTTCGGTGCCAAGGCCCGATCCCACAGCCGAATCTCGTCCAAAGCGCCGTAGAACCCGCGATCAGCAGACCCGAACGAGCGGTTATTGCCGATCGCGATCTTCGCGGTGCCAGGCGGTGTAAGCCCGGGGGTGGAAACCGCCCCTTCCAGGTCACCGTCGAGGTACCAGCGAAGCTCCTCGCCGTCGTGGACCAGAGCGAAATGATACCAGGTGTTGGCTTCCAGCGGCGTGGTGCCGGTCTCCAGGTGGGTGGTCAGGACCGCGGGGTCTCCGCCGTCCGTCTCCACCCACACGGCCGACAGGTAGTTTCTTGTAGTGGTCACGCCGGGGTCTCCGAGCGGGGCCTCAGGATCGGTCACCCCTTCGTAGCTGCTGCCGAGGCGGATCTCGTCGACCTCGCCTTTGATCTGGGCGCTCCCCACGGTCAGCTTCAGGTGGGTGAGCATCAGGTCGCTGGTGAACTCGTTGGTCAGATCCCAGGTTGTCGGCTCTTCGGTCGGGACGGTGTCCTCGGGGCCGTAAATGCTCATGTAGGTTTGATTGGGGGCCCCGACGTGCGCGACGACCTTCAGGATGATGAAGTACGCGTCGCCGGCCACAACGGTACCGGTGGCGTTCGTTGCGACCCGCAGAAAGAACTGGTGGCCGCTGGTCGAGCCGATCCGGATGGTCGAGCCTGTCGCGGCGACGTTGGGACCGGTCGCCAGACCGATCTCGAGGTTGCGGCTGCCGCCTTCGGTCGTTTCCGTCTTGGCCAGCAGAGCGCTGAGGTAGGTGACCTGCCCCTCCTCGCCGAGGTTCACCGGCCGGCTCAACGGGCGCGAAATGTGTCCGCCGGTGGCGCTGAACCGCTTGCCGACCGGAGTGAACGGAAAAGCGTCCGAATCGAGGCTGACGTTATCGCTGGACAGGTTGTCTGTGGTGAAGCCGCCCGTCGTTGGATCGACCCACGGTCCGGACCAACCGGTGCCGCCGCTCTGGCCCACCAGGCTCGTGCCCGCATAGTTAAAGCCCTCGTAATCGAAGAGCCCCTCGACCGCTCCGACGGTTCGGGTCTCGGCCTGAGGGCCGATGGCCATCCGCGATTCGCCGTCGTTGTCGGACCGCTTCTGCGTGACCAGGCGGCGGCCGATGAACGTCGGGGCGGTGATGAATTCGTCCGAGGGCATGTAAAAGTAGCCCTCGAAGGTCAGGGCGCTGCCCAGGTCGCCGGTGTTGCTGCGCATGTTTGTGTTGATACCCGTTCGCCGATCGTCGGGCAGCGAGATGGCAAAACCCGACGCCGCGTTGGCCGGATCAATCCCCGCGGGTATGTCCGCGATCGCCTGCCCGTGCGCGATGTAGAGCATCGGATTGAGGTCCTCGGGCAAGCCACCGGCGGCCGTGCCCGGCGAACCCACATTGTTGTCCACCACGTCGGCGATCTGCTCGTGGCTGACCGGTGCCCCCAGTTCCGTCTCAAAGGGCGAACACCACCACGGCTCCGCCGAAGCAGTCGCCGAAGCCCCCAGAAACACCGCGATCGCGAGCACCGCGATCAGCCGGCGGCCGGTCCCCGATCCTGCCTGTCCTTGCGCATGAAGCATGTCCTTCTCCTCCGTTAGTTTCCTACTGCAACCGATCCAGCTCTTTCCAGTAGACCACTTGCTCTTGGGGCGTCGGTCGCACGTCGCTGATCAGTCGGATGTGATTCAGCGTGGCCGGCTTGGCCCAGCGCACCGCCGTGTCACCGAAGAGCCGATTATACCCCTCACCATTGTGCGGCCAGGCGATCCGGCCGGTCTCCGGCTCTACGCCCCCGCCGATCCACTCGCGGACTCCGGTGAAATCAGAGTACACCACCTTATGTGTGTAGTCGTCGCTCTTCCAGGAGTAACGCTGGCCAGCGGCCATTGGCACATACTGGATGGCCCCTCCAATCTGTTGATTCCCCGCCGGCACCTCGATGAGCCGCGCCGGGTACGACGAACGCACCGGCACCTTGGTCGGCAAGGCTTCCCAGTCCACGTCCGAATACCAAGTGTTGCTCAAGCCGTTGTATGTCAGGGCGGCGCTATTGGCGGTCCGCTGTCCGGCACAGTAGAAGGTCTTGGGCTCGTTGACGTACCGGCGGCCCGACAGGTGCCCCAGGTTGACCGCGCCCACCCCCGGCGAACGCATGTAGTAGGTCGTGAACGCACTGGCCGTGCGGTACAACGTCGGAAACTGGCTGCGATGGTCGGTGGCGTAGGTCACCAGGGCCACCCCGATCTGGTGGAGGTTGCTCCCGCAATCCACCCGCCGCGACTGCTCCCGGGCCGCCCGCAGCGTGGGGAACAGGACGGCGACCAGCAGCGCGATGATGGCCACCACGACCAGGACCTCGATCAGGGTAAACGCCCGCACCGCACGATACCCCTGGCCGTTCAATGGAAACCTGCGGATTGCCGTGGGAGGGTATTGGGGGTGGTGCATGAGACGCCTCCTGCATCGGGCCTCCCGTACCAAGACGGGCGGCGCGCACAAAGGTGAACCACATTCCCACCGGTCGGCGATCTGGATCTGCGGAGGGCCGGCCGGGCCCCCGCGCACCGGTCACCGCAACCTCGGACCGGGCCGCACCCGCCCCCATCGAGCTGCTTCAAACAGGCGCCCGGCCGATCAGACTTTATTGTAGTTTCGTTCCCGCCCGAACGCAACGCCAACGCAGCGGTCGCCCCCGCTGATGGGTCATTGGGCCTCGGGCGGTCGCCATTTTGCCGCAAGAGCCGGGCGGGCAGCGGGTTACGCCCAACCGAGCACCCGTTCCTTCGCCTCGGCTGCCGTCTCGACGGCTGCTTCCTGCCCATGACCTTGCTGCGGGACGTGAAGGGCAGGCGGGCGCGGTATGGAACCGCCTGCTGGGCTGCTGACCGGCTCCCCTCCTGCCTATTCCTCCCTTCGAGGTGGGTCGCCGAAAGCGTTGTCGCGGACGCGGGTCTTGGCGGCAGCACGGACGGCGGATTTGGCGTCGGCGTGGCGCGGGAACCAGTTGTGGTGGATGTCGCATTCCTCGTCTGGGACGCCGCGAATGGCGATGGCCGGGGCATTGGGGGCGAAGAAGGTGTTGTGGTGCATGAGGATCTTTGTTCCGGCGATGTCCGTGCCGTCCTTGCGGTCGCGCCCGCCGTGCATATCGAAGCAGTGGCTTGATGAGGTGCCCAGCTCGACGTTGTGGCGGGCTTCGTAGCCGCTGCCGGGCCGGCCTGTGCCGGCGATGGAGTGCCGGTTGAAGTCAAACAGGTTGCGCTCGATCAGGGCGACGGCGACGTCCATGCTGACGCCGTAACCCAACCCCGCGTACTGGCAATGGTGGATGTGGCAGTGGTGGATGTGATGCCGGTCGCCTGCGGACAGGAAGATCGACGACTGGCTGAACGCCGACAAGTCACAGTTGTCGACCTCCAGGCCAGGGAACGTGGTACTGATGCCCTGCGAGGTGGGGAGCTTGTAGTAATACGTGTGCCCCCGCCCCTCGGCGAAGGACCGGTGATGATGGTCGTCATAGCGCCTGGGGACGGGGCCGCGGAGGCGCAGCCCGGTGACGCGCACGTCGGGTCCGCCGGTGCGGATCAGTGGCGAGGTCTTGAGCGCGTCCGAGAAGAGCAGGGCCCCCTTGGAGCCGTTCTGGCCGCGGTTGCCGGCCAGGGTCACGCCGCCGGGCACGGCCAGCACCAGCTCCTCGATGTACACGCGGGCGGTGCAGTCGATCTCGATCTCGCCGGGGATGAATATCACCTGCCCGGCCTGGACCTTGCCGAGGGCGTCGATCAACTGGTCAAGGTTCTCGGCGACCAGATCGCCGCCGGTCACCATGCGGGTGTAGCCTTCCCCGCCGCCGATCGGACCGACCTCGTCGCCCCGGGCACCGTATTCCTGCCCGTCGATCACCACGGCGGTGACCCGCGGTGCCACCTCGACCGCCGAGAGGACACACGAGACGAAGAAAGCGGTGATCGACAGCATCATGAATGTGCTCCTTGTGCGAAACGCACGAACCGGCGCTCCTTGTGCGAAACACACGTTCCAGCTTGCCGCTTCGCGGCGCAAGCTTCCACGAGTTCGTGCGAAGCCGCAAGCGGCGGGCACTGCTCAAAGAGCAGTGGCACACGGTCCACCGGTCCCCGACTCCCGCGACAACCCGGGGACTTGCGTCCCCGGCTCGCTCCTCACTCAGCACTCAGCACTCAGCACTCAGCACTCAGTACTCAGTACTCAGTACTCATCACCCCCGACCCCCGAGCGGCTACCGGGCCTCGAACTTCAGGCCGGGCAGTACGGAGCCGTCGGGAGCGGCCACGGCACAGCAGAAGCCCCAGCCGCCGCCGCCCTGCGTGATCTTGAGCAGCAACGTGTTCCAGCCCTGTTTGAGCCGGATGGGGGCCTTATCCTCGCCGCAGGTGATGCCGCGGCTCACGTTGGCGGCATGCACGACCTCGCCGTTGAGCCAGGCCTTGGCCCCATCGTCGCTGCCGACGGTCAACAGGGCGGGCTGTTCGGTCTCCGACCAGACACCGGTCCGGACGTAGCCGCACACGTTGGTTTGCGGCGTGGGGTAGTCACCGAGCGCGAACTGCCCCGGCTGGTCGAGGTTGGTGACCTCCAGCGGCTGCCACGTGGGGTTGGTCTGCGGGTCCTCCGGCGGGAACGGCGCGTCGAAGAGTTCGTCAGGGCCCTTGCGTCCCTGCTTATACGGGCCGCTGAACAGCCAAGCGACGATATGCTGGCTGAGAGAGTCAATCGCCCGGCCCGCCTTGGCCCGCATCTCGCCGTTCGAGGCCGACTCGTGCAATCGCCGCAGGGCGGTCACGGCCTCATCGCCGTGCTGTCCGCTCACACCCACGGCAATGCCCAGCACCGCCGTCTCAGCCTCGGCCCGCAGATCCCCGTCATCCAGGAACGGCAGGACGAACTGAAGGGCCTCCAAACAGCCGGCCTCACGCATGGCGGCCAGCACGGTCTTGCGGTCCTTGATCGGTCCCGCCAGGGCCATGGCCTCCTTCAACAGGCCGAAGGTCACGTTCCGTGGACGCGCCGACGGCAGTCGCACCAGTCGGACGTACCCGCGCAGGGCCGCGTTGCGCTGGTCCGGTTGCTCCGCGGACCGGGCCAGTGCGATCAGGGCGTCCATCGCGGCCGGCTCGCTCCACTTGGCCAGCACGTTGATCGCGGCGCCCCGGACCTCGGCGTCGGGTGAGGCCGTCTGCTCCCGGACGGCGGTGAGTGCAGCATGACCTTCAACGCGACCCAGAATGCGGACCAGCGCGGCCCGTGCCGGCGGCGGGGCGGTGGGCAAAGCGGCGATCACCGGCGCCGCCCGGCGCTGCCGGTCTTCCATGCGCAGGCTCACCGAGGCGACCGCTTCTTCCGCGGCCTTTTGCGTCGCTTCGTCCTGGGCACCGGTCAACAGGGCAACGATCCGCGGCAGATCCGCCTCGCCGCCCAGACTTCCCAACGCGGTGATCACCGCAACCCGCACGCTCTCGTCGGCGTCGCCGGCCGCCGCGTAGAGCACCGGCAGGGCGGCCGCTACTCGGCGGGCGGCGGCGCTCCTGACCAGCTCCGTGCGCATGGCCGGTTCCGCCGTCTCGATGGCCGCCAGGATCGCCCGGTCCACGTCGGCACCGCTCATACCCGCCAGGCTGCCGCGGGCGGCCTGGCGCTCGTCGTCCGGGCCGCTCAGGGTCCGCTCGGCCAGGAGACGGACGCAAGAGGGATCACCCACCGACCGCAAGGCCCGCAGCGCAGCCAGCCGCACCCCGGGATCGGCGCTGTTCGCCTGGGCCGTCACCGCGGCCAAAGCGGCCTTGTCCCCCCGCTGTTCGAGCACTTCGAGCAACACGATCTGGACCTGCGGCCCGGCCCCCTCGAGCGCCGCGGCCAGCCGGTCCGTGGCTTTCGGATCGGGCATGTCCCGCAGGCACTGGGCGGCAATCCACGAGAGCCGCTCGTCGTCTCCGCCGAGGAGCTCGACGAACATCGGGACGGCCTGGGCGCCGCGGGCCACCATGAGGCCCTGCAGGGCGGCGATGCGGACGGCCTCGGGCTCCGCGGGCGCATTCAGCTCCTCGTAGATCTTCGCGGCCTGGTCGCGTTTGCCCGTCTCCAGCAGATGGGCGGCACCGCGCAGCCACGCATGAGTGATCGGCTCGCGGAGAGCGGGGCGCCCGTTACGCCGCAGCGACTGGAGCTCTCCGATGGCCGGCGGCGTAGCGATGTCGGCGAGCGCGGCGATCGCGGCGCCGGCCACGGTGTCGTCGCCGTCCTGAGCGAGCTTGCGCAGCGGGCCGACGCTGTCGGCCTCGCGCCGGGCTCCCAGGGCGTTGATCAAGGCGACGCGCCAGGCCGGGTCGGTCGCCCTGGACAACTCCTTGCGGAGGGCGGCGCCCGCCTTGGGCGACGGGTTGTTCTGCAGGGCTCGCCGGGCCAGCTCGCGAATCTGCGGGTCCGCATCACCCAGCAGGGTCGTCAGCCCGGGCACGACTTCCTCCTTGCCCAGCGGCTCGACCTTGCGCAGCAGCCAGACGCGGGCCGGCAGGGCCACGTCCGGACCGACCCGGGCCATCATTGCTCGGCACAAAGCCCGACGCTCGGACTCCTTGTCCGGGCCACTGACCGCAAAGCACATCTTCTCCAGGGCCAACTGCGGCTCCTGCCGGGCGACCAGATCCGCCGCCCCCATGCCGGGCAGCAGATCGTCGATCCGGGTCAGGTAGTCCGCCTCCACGGCCGCGGCCTGGTCAGGCGTCAGCTTGCCGGCCGGTTCGGCGGCACCGTATGCACCACAAGGCCACGCCAGCAGGGCGGCCAGAATCAGTCTCGACAGGGTCCGGTGAGCATATCTCATGGCAGTTCTCCTCGTTTTCGGGATTACAGACGCCACGGGGCGCGCTTGGGCCGATCCAGCCAACGGCTGGCTTCCGCGTCGCCGATGATTTCCTTGCGCGCCGGGTCCCACTTGATCGGCCGGCCGAGCCAGTACGCGATGTTGCCCAAGTGGCAGACGGTGATGGAGCTGGCCCCGACGAGCACGTCGCAGATCGGCCGCTGCCGTGTGCGGATGCAGTTGACCCAGTCCTCGCGGTGGCCGGGGCTGCGGTAGAGGTGCACGTCGTTGGCCCCCAGCGGGGTGCGGCCGATCTCGTCCGGCCAGGTGCGGAAGTGGCCGCGGTTGACCTCGATGCGCCCGTCCGTCCCGACGAAGAGGACGCCGCTCACCCCCCCGTGCCCCTCCGCCTCGGCCGCATGGTACATGACCACGCCGCTGTCGTACTTGTAGGTCAGCGTGGTGTAATCCTTGCCGTCGGGGGGAATGATCTCGACCGGGCCGGAGCCGTCCATACCCATGCCCCATTGGGCAATGTCGAAATGGTGGGCGCCCCAATCGGTCATCATGCCGCCGGAGTAGTCGCGGATGCGTCGCCAGCCGCCACTGTAGCTGCCGCTGCATCGCTCACTGTTGTAGGGCTGCCACGGAGCGGGCCCGAGCCAGCGGTCCCAGTCGAAGCCCTCGGGGATCTTCTCCTCTGGCAGGTACTTCTCCTCGGAAGGCATGCCGACGTTGACGTAGACGCGTTCCAGCTTGCCGATGCGCCCGGAGCGGACCAACTCGCACGCCTGCCGGAAGTTCCCTTCGCTGCGCTGCTGGCTGCCGGTCTGAAACACGCGGCCGTAACGCCGCATCGCGTCCACCATGGCCCAGGCCTCGCGCACGGTGAGCGTGAGCGGTTTTTCGCAGTACACGTCCTTGCCCGCCCGGGCCGCGGCGATGGAGATGATCGTGTGCCAATGGTCCGGCGTGGCGACCAGGACGGCGTCGATGTCCCGGCGGGCGAGCAGCAGCTCAAACTCGTTGTACTCGGCGCAGCCCTTGAACGTGCCCGCCTGCCGCTGCTCGGCGTACTGCTCCTCGACCCGCCGCCGCGTGTTGGCCCGCTTGTCGGCGTTCACATCGCAGGCGGCCACGATCTGGAGTTGCTTGTCGCCCAGGAACCCGTGCAGGTGGCCCCCGCCCATGTTCCCGATACCGATGAAGCCCACGGTGATGCGCTCGCTCGGCGGAATGTAGCCGCTGCGTCCCCGCGCGGAGGCGGGCACGAAATACGGCGCCGCCAGTGCCGCCGCTCCTTTGAGCAGCGACCGCCGGTCGACCTGCTTCTCAGTCGCCATAGCCTGTCCTTTCCTGAAAAGTCCTGCCCGCGCCGCCTCGCCAGACGTCACGGTCTGCCTGAAGTGCAGAGCTTACCGCGTCCCCCCCGCCCGTGCCACATCCTCGCGCAGGACCGAGCCAACTTGTTGGTGGATTGAAGCCCCGGTGCCCGTATGGTAACCTGATGGTTATGACGAGCGGCGAACGTCAGCCAAAGCGTGAATACCCGGATTTGCGGGACGACCAGATCCTGGCCATCGGCGTCTATGGCGAGACGGTGGCCGCTTACCGCTACACCGTGCTCTCCGAGAAGGTGCCCGACCCGGCCGATCGCCGCACGTTTGCGACCATCGCCGACGAGGAGCAGGGCCACAAGCAGAGGCTGCAGGCCCTGCTGGACCGGCACCATCCCGAAAGCTCTTTCTACCTGTCCGACGAGGACAAGGCGCTGGTGGTGACCGGCCCGAGGCTGATCAACGTCCGCGACATCGAGGACTACCGCCAGGTGCTCGAGTTGGCCCTCGATACGGAGTACCGCGTCGCCTGCTTCTACCAGGCGATGAGCCTGCGGGCCCGGAATCCCGAGTTGAGGGTGGTTTTCGATGAACTCTCGCGGGAGGGATTCTGCCATCACCAGCGGCTGACCGAGCTGGCGCGCAAACACGGCCTGCCGAGCCAGCAGTCGGCCTGACGCCTTACGGGCACGCCGGCGAAGCGCTGTTCAGGCTGTTGCGGACCGCTACCAGATCCAACACGTTGACCTGGCCGTCAGCATTGACATCCCGGATGAAGTTGAGCGTGGTGACGGGCTGATTCAGTTCATTACGGACCGCGACGAGATCCAGCACATTGACCGATCGGTCGGCGTTGAGGTCGCCGCCCAGCACGCCAAAGCACAGCACGTCCGTCACGGAACCGCCCCCGGCCGCACCGACGATTCCCGGAAACGCGATGGTCAGCGGCTGGGCGTTGGCCGCGCCGCTCATCTGGATCGTCAGGCTGCTCCCCGACGCCGCGGCGTCACTGACGCTGCCGCTGGACGCGGTGACGCTCTCCGCTCCGCCCGGGTTCTGGATCGCCCCGTCGAACGTGACCACCAGGGTTTGCGGGCCGCCGGACCGGCTTTCGACCGCCTCGGGGCCGCTCACGTCGATCCCGAAGGTCCCCGCGCCCCCATGGGTACGCTCCGAGACGGCGCTCACCAGCGCGGGCGCTACCCCTGCCCCCTGCACGACCACGGTCAGCCCCCGGCTGGCGGCGACGTGGGCATCCTCGAAGCTCAGGTCGCCGACGATCAGCTCCTGGGGCGTCAGTTCGTACGTGCCCGGGGGCGTGGCGGCGTCAACTTCAATGACCACCTCGGCTAGGTAGCCCGCCGCCGTTCCCGCCTCCAGATCGGCCGCGTGGGCCCCAATGTCCTGGGTGGGCAAGCCTTGCGGCCGAGGGCTGAGGTTCAACAGACCATCCCAGCCCGTGGCCCAGGTCGCGGAAAGGGCATTGAAGTAGCCGGCGTCGGCACCCACCATGAGCTGGGCGCTGACCATGTTCTCTTCCGCAGCCAGCACCACCCCCATGGTAAAGGATTCCCCGGGCGCCACCTGGATGGTGTCTTGGCCGCCAACCTGAAACGCCACCGATACATCCAGGGCATGAAGCGCGGGGGCAGCCAGGAATGCCACTACCACCGCGCAGGCAATGCGCTTGGCCATCGTTCTCAACCTCCGGAATACGGTTTCGCTTCTGCGACGCCCCCGCGACCCCGAGTCTAACTGTAGGCTCCCGCGACGAGCCGGCCCGCCGGACCTGATAGGCCGGTTCGGACAGCGGGACGGTCTCCCTCCGCTGTTGCTGTTGGCTCTCTCTGCTGCTGGTCTATTGTATCCTCGCGGCTGAACAACGACAACGGAAAGAATCGCCCGGCAGCCTACAGGGGCCGCTACGGTGTGCCACCGCTCTGTGAGCAGTGCTGGTGTGTCACCGGCGTCTCGCCGGTGCCCGGCCGCCACGGGGGGCGGCCGCTACGGACCCCGGCCGCCACGGGGGGCGGCCGCTACGTCCGGGACGGTATCACGCGGTCGGGTCAGTCCACCGGGTCGCCGCCGCGGGCCAGGGATTCGCGGTTGAAGACACGGGTAGGCAGGGTGTATCGCCGCTCGACCGGTTTGCCGGCCAGGATATCCAGCGCGACTTCGAGGCCCTTCTCGCCCGGGGTGGGATACATGAAGGTCGCGGTCAACTCGCCGGCCCGGACCCAGCGCTGGCCCTCGTCTGGGTTGGCGTCGATGCCGAGGAAGAGGATCTGGTCGGCCCGGCCGGCGGCCTTGGCGGCCAGATAGGCGCCGTGGGCCATGGGGTCGTTGTGGGCGTAGACCAGTTTGATGTCCGGATTGGTCTTGAGGGCATCCTGCATGATGGTCTGGGCCTGGTCCTTCTTCCAGTCGGCATCCAGCCCGCCGGCGACCCGGAGGCCCGGCTCGGCATCGACGATCTCGTGGAAGCCCGCGCGGCGTTCCTGGGCCGGCGGCGAGGCCAGCCCGCCGCAGATCTCGTAGATCAGGCCCTGGGCCTGCCCGGGACCGCCGAGCAGCTTGACCGCCTCCCGGCCCGCCGCCCGACCGATCTCCATGTTATCGCCCCCGATGAACGAGGCGTACTGCTCCGTGTTGACGCCCCGGTCGAGCAGGATGACGGGGATGCCGGCCGCGGTCGCCTCCTCGACGACCGGCGTCAGGCCCGGGGCTTCCTTGGGGCTGATGAGGATGGCGTCCACCTTCTGCCGGATGAACGTCCGGACCTGGGCGACCTGCTCCTCGGTCTTGTCGTCGGCATCCAGGGTAATCAGCCGCACCTCAGGGTGGGCCGCCGCCGCCTCAGCCATCCGCCGGTTGAACAGCACCCGCCAAGGCTCCTTGACCGTGCATTGCGAGAACCCGATGGTGTACTTGGGCTTCCCGGCGGCCGCGCCGTCGCCGCCCTGCTGATCGCCGCAGCCCGCGAGGCCCCACACCGCACAGCCCAGCACGAGCCCAAGCTTGCCCCAACCTGTTGATCCGCTCATGGCCCGGTCCCCTTTCTTCGTTTCAGGAGCCTCTGATTTGACGATAAGCACTGCCGATCCACCGGCCGAGAATGCCCTCCTGGAGCAGGACGGCCAGGACGATGATAACACCCTTGAGGATGGCCTGAAACTCCGTGGACACGCCGCGGAGGTTCAGAATGTTGCCCAGGTACCCAAAGATGAACACGCCGACGACGGTCCCGCCGATACTGCCCCGTCCACCCATGAGGCTGGTGCCGCCGATGACCACCGCAGCGATGGCGTCGAGCTCCCGGGTCGCGCCCGCGTCGGCTTTGCCTTGCTCGTACTGGGCGCTGTACAGCAGGGCCGCCACGGCCGACAACAGGCCGGAGATGGCGTAGACCATGATCTTGACCCGGTCGGTGTTGATGCCGGACAGCCGGGTCGCCTCCTCGTTGCCGCCGACGCCGTAGATATAGCGACCGACGTGCAGCTTGTTGAGTACCACCCAGGCGAGCACGGCACTGGCCAGGAAGAAGAGACCGGGCACGGGGATGAGGTCGCGGCCGAAGACCGATATCTTGCCCGCCAGCGACAGAAACGCGGGCGGGGCCACGGCCTCATTGAGCCAGTCGCCGACGTAGACCGGGTGGACGGCCCCGCCGAAGCCGGCCACGTACTTGGCCAGGCCCACCGCGCTGACCATCATCGCCAGGGTAACGATGAACGGCTGAAGCTTGCCCTTGGCGATGATCGCCCCGTTGATCGCCCCGAGCACCAGGCCCACCGGGGGTACGACCAGCAGCACGCCGATCACCCCGAAGCCGCGGGGGACGCAGTAGGCGCCCCAAGCTGCCGCCGCGGCACAGACGGCGATGCCGACCAGCCAGCCGACCGCGCCGAGCCTTCGCCCGCCGCCGGGGCCCGTTCGCCGGCCGACCAGGGAGACCGTCAGCCACCCGGCCAGCAGGCCGGCCGTCAGCGCGAAACATGGCACCGCGATGACGCTGGCCTTGGTCCACTCCCGGCCCATCAGGAGCATGGCGCAGACCACCGAGCACAGCGACAGGACGCTGCCGACCGACAGGTCGATGCCCGCCGTCAGAATCACCAGGGTCATGCCGATGGCGATGATCCCGATGCCCGAGACCTGCCAGAGCACGTCGCGCAGGTTGTCGAGGGTCAGGAACTGGTCGCTCAGGAGGGAACCGGCAATGAACAGGGCGATCAGCCCGAGGTACAGGCTGGCCGACCGCAGGAAGCCCCGCCACTGGGAGAAAGATACCGCCATGACTCATCGTCCACGCCCGCCCCCCGCGGGGCCGGGCCGAATGCACCGTTGTGCGGAACTCCCGCCGCCGTGCGTGAGCATCCGGCGGTATGATGTGCACAAAACCCTGGAATCACAAGCCTGGGTGGCCCATCCTTGAGCAGCAAGGGTGGGCGGGCGATGATCGAACGCGTGGGAACACCTGCTTAACCGGGAGCCCTTACCCCCAAGCGCCCGCGGCCTCATGCGTCCGTGAGCAGCCACGAGCCATCCGTGAGTGCCCGAACCGCCAGGCCATGCCCGCGGGCGACCGCCTCGAACTTCAGCGACAACCGGGTGGGTGGGTTGGCCACGATCAGACGCCGCTTGCCTCCCTGGGGTGTCGTGCCCACGAAGGCCTCGAACACCGAGACCAGCTCGTCGAGGAACGAGGGGGCGATCCCGGCGACGCCCTCGAAGTCCACGGTGACCGGCGTTTTCCCCAGCGGCTCGCCAGGTGTCGCCGAGCTTTCCACGATCGCAGCCAGTGGACCTTCAAGCAGGCGCGCGGACTCCCGGCTGATCAGCACCCGGTCCTTCAGAACGTCATGGACTCGAAGGGTGAGCATGGTTACGTAGGGACGGAAAGATAAGCCAGCGTTCCGGGAAACAGCCGGGTCCGCCTTGCGGCACTCTCGACGTTCTCATTGATCTCCAGCGATCCCAAGCCAAATCAACCTCGACCTGAGTGGCATCGAACGATGGGTCCCTCGGGTCGGGAGGGTCAGGCTGCTCGGAAAGCTCACCCGCGTGCCTGAAGTTCCTCGGCGCTGCGATACAAACGGTCATGGTTGGCCCAGTATAGCGTCCGTTTGTCGTTGCGTCGTGCCTGCAGTCGGCCCGGGGTACATGTCCGTTCTTGCGTCCGCAGTTTTGTCCGGCGCGGGCGGGTTCAAGAGCAAAAGCACAGAGGCCGGGTGGCTCATCCCCTTTGGAGGTGGGGGAGCGATTAGGCTCTGGCGCGAGCGGCGCTGTGCGTATGCGGTTGTTGTGCGTGTCGAGGCAATCGCTCCCCCAGGTCCGGAGGATCTGGGCCACCCGGCCGCAGAATCAACGCGCCCCAGAAGCGAACCCGTTTTCCCGTCCGCGGAACGACCCGTTTCGCCGCAAGGGCCTGGGGAAAATCTCGGGCAAGAATCTGATGGACTCGGCGGGCAACGACCGATAATATCTGATAGAGGTTGTGGGGGAGTCAGGGTATCGGGCGCTCGGCGGGTTGTCGGGTGCCGAGTCAGGAAGGGTACAGCGCCGTGCGTACCCAGGGGAAAGGGTTTTTCGTCCGGGGTCGGATCCCGGGCTTCGTCGCGGCAGACCACGGCGGTGCGGTCTGCCCCGATGAACGGCCGTCGGCCGTCGGACGAACCCCAGAGAGCAGCGGCTCGGAGTTCTCTTCCGACCGATCATGCTCTCTGTTTTTTTGCGCCCACTGAGAGGGACGTGCCACTATGCATTTCTGATAGCGCCACGGGCGAAAAGTGCTCAGTTTCCGAATGAATACGGGCGGTTTGAGCGGGTGCGGTGTTGAGGTTGCCGGCGGCGCAGCTTGCAACAGCGGGAACCGAAGGGCGCTTGCCTTGAATAGTTGCCAGTGCGCCTACCGGTGCGCACGCCCCGTCGGTGCCGGTGGCCAGAGCTGTCTGGGCAGGGTCTACCTTGAAGGTCTGTTTTTTACCGTCCCCACTGTCCCCACCGTCCACACCCGCGTTTTCGATAGCGCCATGGCGTTTTTCTGTGGACGGTGAGCCAGGGCGGCACCGTCCACCACCGTCCACTTTACCGTCCACCGGGTAGGTCGGCAGAGCCCCGACGGCACCCCAGAGGTCGAACGCGGCCACGTCCGAGTAGACGTTCATCGTCAACTTCGGATCCCGATGCCTCGCGAGGCTTTGCACCACCTTGAGCGGTTTGTTGGCGCGCCCCAGGTTGGTGATGAACGTCACCCGCGTCGAGTGCCAGCCGAGTATCCGACCTTCGGTGTCGCGGTATTCGATACCGGCACGGTCGAGGGCCGCAAGCCAGCGCTTGTGTCCACCCAGGTCGGTGAACACGTTGTCTGTTGGCATCGCCTCAGCCGGCCGGGCATCTACGAGCCGTGCGGCCAAGTCGGGTGTCAGGGGCAGCAGGTCGGCGCGTCTGGCCTTGGTGGCCTCTGCTCTGAGCTGAAGGCAGGGCCTGCCGTCGGTGTGGACGTCTCGCCATTCGAGAGCCTTGAGTTCTTTGTAGCGCAGGCCACTGCCGAACGCCACCCGGAGCAGCAGCTCCTGTGCCCCAGCCACGGCGAGCAGCCTGGATACCTCATCATCGGTGAAGGCACGACGGCGCCTGCGCTTCTCACCCACGGCCACGGGTTGGCACGTCTGCAACGGGTTCTTGTCGATGAACTCATTCATAATGAGCCATTTCATGAAGGATTTTACGGCATCCAGCTCGGTGTTGACGGTGACGGGTGATCTCCCCGCCTCACGTCTGGCCTGCGCGTAGCGCTGCCAGGCCTGCCGGGTGACGTCGGCCGGCGTGCGCCACGCGCAGCCCTTGGCCACGCGCAGTAGACGGCGCGTGACAGAGGTGACATACAGCTCGCTTCGGCCTGCCGTCTCAATTTCCTTGACGTAGGCGGCGGCGAGCTGCTCCCAGGTGGCGGCACGCGAGCCGGCGAGCCGGTTCACCAGCTCCAGGCCTTCGAGCACCTTGCGAGGGATGCCCCGCAGGCCCTCAGCCTTCACCGGCAGACCAGCGCCCTTGGTGTCGAGGGCGAGCTGCAGCGCACGCTCCCAGGTGCCGGCGATGGCCTTGTCCCGGTGGAGCCTCACCCGACGATACCGGTGAGGTGCGAGCGTGAGGTTGGCCTGCCAGACGTCTGCGCCTTGGGGCTTGAACATGGTTCACCTCGTTCCTGTTTTTGAGTATCTGAACAGATACAGCCTACCCCATGGCCGGGGCTGTTTCAAGGCCACGCCTATACCTCTCGCGGTGTTCAGAATGGCGCCCGGGTGATCGTCAACAGCCGGCCGGCGCGCTCTTTGGCAAAGGTGACGTCGATGCCCAACCGCCTCAACTCCGGGGATATTCGCCGGATGGCCTTGGATAGCAGAGCTGGCGACGTCGGCCAGTCGCGGCGGTGGCGGTCGGCGTCGCTGGCCTCGCCGATGAGCCAGGCGAGCAGCTCGGCAGCGGAGCCGGTGAAGCCGTCGGCATCGGCGAGCCGGATGAGGTATCCGCCAACGGCGGATGCCTCAAGGGCGACGTTGACACTCGCCAACCGGTTCTCGTGGAAGGCCGCAAGGAAGGATCCTTGGTCGAGGTCAAGGGCCGGCTCACAGGCCACCACCCATGATGCCCAGTCGGCCATCCGGGGCAGCCTGTCGAGCTGAACCTCGCCCCGTCGCCGGAAGGCGGTCTGGGTGGCGGTACAGAGCAGACCCAACAGCTTCGGCCGGGCGGCGTTGAAGGCCCCCAACAGCTCGGCTTCGGTCCGGCGTGCATCTTCGGGTATGGCCGGAAGGACCACCCGTACAGCTCGGTCGAGTAGGTCGGGCCGCGTCGATGGCGCGTCGATGCCGTTGAGCAGCACCGGGCGTTGAGCGTCGAATAGCTGCTCATCGGCGTCGCTGTAGAGCTGGCGGGTGCTGAACCCCCCACCGGTGGCGACCGTGCACAAGGCATCACAGAGATAGGGCGGCAAGCCCGAGACGTTATCGTACGCGACCACCCAGGCGTTGCTGGCGGCTATCATGAGGTCGCGCTCATCGCGCGGCGGTCGGCGTAACGGCGAGCTGTTCGCATCGACCAAGCCCTTGAGCATCCGGGCGGCGGTGCTCTTGCCGGCCCCTTGCTCACCTTCAAGGATGAGCAGCGGATACGGGCCTTGCGGCATCATGCAACCGGCGAGCCAGGCCACCACCAACGGCCAGTGCTCACCGTCGCCGTCGAGGTTGAGCAGCGTGCGGAGTTCCTGCCAGTCACCACCGGGCACCGGCGCGGGCAGAGGTTGCAAGCCCTTCGGCCTGATGAAATGCGGACCTTCGGCGCCGGGCCTGATGCGCCACCCGGTGGCGTCGATGTGCACCACCTGCCAGTCGGGTGCACCCAGGTCGAGCCACACCTCGCTGGAGCTACCATGCACACGCACGGGCGCTGGATACTCGCACCCCTCATGTAACGCGATGCCGGCCAGTGTGACCAGCGCATCGGCCACGGGTTGTGACCCGGGCGCCTTGAAGAGGTCGCGATAGTACCGGCCGCTCAGCCAGTGCCGGAAAGCTCTGCTGCGGATGGGCATGTTGCGGCGGATGCCATCCGCAGCGTTGAGGCTCACAAAGCCCTCAGCATCGACACCACCGGGCGAGCGCCACACCTCGCCAGCTTCAAGGGCGAGCCTCACCAGCTCGTCGGCCTGGCTGCACGCCTTCCTCGCGGGTGTTTTGGCCTCGCCAGCCTTCAAACCACTGGCCACGGTGGCGTTCACCTCAGCAGCAGCCAGGCCGATGGCCTCGCCGGCTTCGGTGAGGGCGGCCTCAGCTTCCTCTCGCGATACCTCACCCGCCCTCACCAAGCCCCCTGCCCGGAAGGCGGCTTTGTTGAGCTGGGTGTTGCGCTGGCCGTTTTCGGCCTTACGCAACCCCGTAATGAGGCCTCGGAACCCAGGTCTTGAGGGCTCTTTATGGCCTTCCGTGACCACCTTCAGCAGCCAGCCGGGCATCGTGGCCAGCTCGAGCGCGTCGGGCGGGTGTCGCCAACGGTAGCAGTGGCCGGAGATATGCAGAGAGGGTGCGGCGACGATGTACCCGCGTGCCCCGCGGGTGTCGATGCCGGGCCGGTGATCGGACAGGTTGCGGATGGCCTGTGACGGCACAAAGCACAGGTGCAACCCACCGCCGCCGGTGTCGGCCGTCCAGGTCGGTGGAAGGTCGCCGTGGTGCTTCACCAGCTCGGCAAGTGAAGCGAAGCCGCCTTTGTCGGCGTCGATGTCGAGAACATCGAACTCCTCGCCGGTGGCAAGGCCGACGTTGGCCGTCGGCCAGCGCTTCCACCATGCGGCCACCTGCTCAACATCGGCCGATGCATCCTTCACACCATGCGGCGTCAACGGGTGCTTGCCAGGTTTACAGTTCTTGGTCCTGCCCCCACAAGCGCACCGACCATCGACGATGCCGTACAGAGGAAGCACCTTCCAGCCACGGCGTGCGTAGTCGAGGGCGGCATCGACGATGCTACTCATGTTCAGCTACCTTCTCTGAAAGGAAGTCGATCGCGTTTACTACTTCCACGAGGATGGCGACGATCTTGTTCGCACCCGCGTAGGATGTTGGCTTCTCAACCGCCGCGGCCAGGTCGCGGATGGCTTCGGCGATGAGCCCGGCGGCGACGATGATGGTATCGTTCAGCACTTCCTGGTCAGTTTTCATCCTGCACCTCGCCTTCAGCAGGCCATCGCCAGGCGCTCATCGTCGGGCAGCCGGCCGTCAGCCATGCCTCAACCTCATCGACTCGCCAGCGCCTCAGCCGGCGGCCGATGAGCACCGGCGGCGGCATGAGTTCCTGCGCCACCCAGTTCCACAACGCCCGGCTGGAAATACCCAGCCGGGCGGCAACTTCCTTATCCTTCCACAGAGCAGCACTCATCGCGCTTACCTCACTCACTCACCTTGGTTCTCAACCAGCCACACCGGCCGGCCTCAACCCAAGGCGCGCTTATTCCACCGGTGGCCTTTTTTTCAGCCGTCGGCGCAGGGAATGGGCGCGTAAGTGCCTTGCACGGTGCTACTTACGGCTTCAAGTTTTTTCTGAAGTTATTCCAAAGTTGACGCGCCCCTCATAATACCCGGCAACGTCCCGCCGGCCCACGCGCTTT
>CAZEEJ010000054.1:0-29020 GCA_964511155.1 uncultured Planctomycetales bacterium
CGCCAACCTGACCCCCGCCGAACCCCGCCCGACGGCCTATTCCTCAACGCTGCCCCGCAGGATGTGGCCTTGACAGCCGCGCAGGCGGTCCGATACGATCCTGTTTCAAAGCGATACGATCATCACGTTCATCACAACGATGGTGCGGGAAGCGCGTCTTGGCCATGCGCGGAGAGAGGCATGAGAAGTCGTTCGGTCGATGGGTCGGCTTGGCCGCGACACCGTGTTCTCCTGCCGGCGTGCCTCGGCGTGCTGGCTTTGAGTTGCGGAGGGCAAGAACAGACGGCCGAGCCGCCGGCTTCTCGGCCCTCGGCTCAACGGCAACTGACCGTGGCGGCCGCAGCCAGCATGAAGTTCGCACTTGACGACCTCATCGCAGCCTTTCGTCGGCAGCAGGCCGAGATCGGTGTGCAGGCGGTGTACGGCTCCTCGGGCAGCCTCTTCGCCCAACTGTCCAACGGGGCGCCTTTCGATCTGTTCCTGTCGGCGGACCTCGAGTATCCCCGGAAACTCGTCGAACAGGGTTTCTCCCTGGAGCCGACCGTGTTTCGCTACGCCGTGGGAAGGATGGCGATCTGGGTGCCCAACAACTCGCGACTCGACCTGGCGTCCGGCGGCATGAAGAGCCTGCTGGATCCTTCGGTGCGGAAGATCGCCATCGCCAACCCCACGCACGCGCCGTACGGCCGAGCGGCGGAGGCCGCCATGAAGAAGCTGGGAGTCTACGAAGACACACGGGCACGGCTGGTGCTGAGCGAGAACATCGCGCAGGCTGCACAGTTCGTCGAGTCCGGCGCTGCCGATGTCGGAATCATCGCCCTGTCGCTGGCGATCGCCCCGCCGATGCGGAACAAGGGAAGGTACTGGGAGATCCCGCTGGACGCCTATCCCCGAATCGAACAAGGTGGAGTGATCCTGCGTCAGACCAGGGACCGGGACGCCGCCCGTGTGTTTCGAGAGTTCCTGCTTGGGCAGGAAGGCTTGGCCATCCTGAAAGAGCATGGTTTTTCTCTCCCGGAGAACTAAACCTTGAGCGGAGCGGCAGTGTGGGTCACCTTGCGTCTTGCCGTTGCCACAACGGCAATCCTCCTGGTTCTCGGCCTGCCTCTCGCCTACTGGCTGACCACGACGCGGTGGCGGGGGAAATTCCTCATCGAGGCCATCGTGGCACTGCCTATCATCCTTCCGCCCACCGTGGTGGGCTTTTATCTGCTGATGGTCCTGGGGCCGAGGAGCCCCATCGGCAGCCTGGTCCAGTCGATCACCGGCAGCACCCTCCCGTTTTCTTTCGCCGGCATCCTGGTCGGCTCGATCATCTTCAACCTGCCGTTCGCGGTGCGCCCGTTCGTGTCCGCATTCGCCGGGGTGGATCGCCGCCTGGTTGAGGCCTCCTGGTGTCTGGGGGTCTCCCGGTTCCGCACGTTTTACCGCGTGATCCTGCCGCTCTCTCGCGCCGGCATTCTGACCGGGGCCGTCTTGTGTTTTGCCCACACGGTTGGCGAATTCGGCGTGGTCCTGATGTTGGGCGGTAACATCCCGGGCGCCACCCAGACAATCTCGACATTCATCTACGACGAGGTTCAGGCCATGCACTACGGGACCGCCAATCTGACCGCCGGGATCCTGCTGGCTTTTTCGCTCTGCGTACTGAGCGTCGTTTACTCACTCCAGCGTCGAGTACCGGGCCTATGACCGCAGAGATGGTGGCTGAATTCGAGAAACGCTACCCACAAGCGCCGGTCATTCGGGCGGTGATTCGGCGTCCGGCGGAGGGGTTCTCGGTAACCGCGTTGTTCGGCCCGTCGGGCTGCGGTAAGACGACCATCCTGCGTTGCCTGGCCGGGCTCGAACGGCCGGAACAGGGATGGATTCGGTTTGCCGACGAGGTCTGGCTCGATACCGAGACGCGGGTGTCCCTCCCACCTCAAAGACGGGGGATCGGGTTCCTGTTTCAGGACTATGCGCTCTTCCCGCATCTGACCGTGGAAGACAACATCGCCTATGGCCTTACGGGCATCGCCAGACAGGAGCGGACTCGGCTGGTGGCCGAGATCATGAGCCGGTTCCAGTTGGACGGACTCGGCCGACGTTATCCCCGGCAATTGTCGGGCGGACAACAACAACGCGTGGCCCTGGCCCGGGTCGTGATTCGAAGACCGCGGCTGCTATTGCTGGATGAGCCGCTTTCCTCACTGGACGGACCCACTCGTGACCAGGTACGACGCGAGTTGCGACAGGTACTGCGGAACATCGGGGTGCCCACGATACTGGTCACGCACGATCAGATCGAGGCGGTCACACTGGCAGATTACGTGATCGTTTTGAGCGAAGGCTGCGTCCGACAGAGCGGGGTTGCCGAGGAGGTACTCAGCCGCCCTGCGGACCTGACGGTGGCTCGCATCGTCGGCATTGAAACGGTGGTGCACGGAACGGTCACAGATGTGGAGAACGGGTTGACCACGGTCTCCGTCGGAGAGACGCAAATCGTCGCCCTGGCCGCAGGATCGGTCGGCAACCAGGTGACCCTCTGCATCCGGGGCGAGGATGTCATCGTGCAGGAAGCCACAAAACGAACCAGCGGAATCCGTAACCAGCTTCCCGGACGGATCCGAGAGATGGTGCACGAGGGCCCCATGATTCGCGTCGTGGTCGACTGCGGATTCCATCTGACCGCCATTATCACCAAGCGAACCCGGGATGAACTCGATCTTCATGAGGGAGTTCCTGTGACCGCCCTGGTCAAAGCCGCCGCCATACACGTGATTCCGAGAGACTGATCGGTTACTCGGCCGCGTCATGCCGTCGTTCACAGGTGTTCGTGATCGGCGGTCCGGCCCTGAGACGCTGCCAGAAGGTCGTTGCCGGCGGTCCCCGGGTTCCCGGGGCTCAGCGTGGCCTCGTGCGCCGCCGGGCTGTTGACACAAATGGGCTTTGACCTGTGACCCGCAGCCGGTATGATTTGCGGCACGCGGTGCTGATTGGTGCCCTGCCCGCAGTGGCGGGGGAGCGGCGGCGACAGGTATTCCCTCACCGCACTCGAAGCGAGGACCGACCATGAAGAAGAGTATCAACGGCTGGACGTTCCCGGCGGACAAGCCCCTGGCGGAGATTGCCCGGGAGGTGCGGGCTGCGGGATTCGAGGCCTTCGAGCCAACCATGGGCACGGAGGGCGAGTTGGCCGCCACCACCGACGAACAGAGCGTGCGGAAATTGGGCGACCAGATCCGGGCGGCCGGCGTCGAGGTCGCCTCGCTGGCCTGCGGGTTGTTCTGGCAGGCCTCCTACACCTCGCCCGACCCCAAAGACCGGGCTCGGGCGACGGCCTGGACCATTGCCGGCCTGGACCGCGCCAAGTGGCTGGGCACGGACGCGCTGCTCGTGGTGCCCGGCCTGGTCAGCCACTTCGAGCGGCCGACGCAGATGGTCACCAGTTATGCACAAGCCCTGGACCTGGCCTTCGAGGCCCTGCACGAGCTGGTCCCGGCCGCGGAGAAGCGCGGTGTGACCATCGCCGTCGAGAACGTCTGGAACCAGTTCCTGCTGTCACCCGTCGAGATGCGCGATCTGATCGACCGGTTGAACTCGCCGTTCATTCAGGCTTACGTGGACGTGGGCAACATCCTCAAGTTCGGGTTCCCGCAGGACTGGATCAACATCCTCGGCCGCCGCATCGTGCGCATCCACCTCAAGGACTTCAAGATCGCGGTGGGCAACATCGACGGCTTCTGCCCGCTGGGCGACGGCGACGCGGACTGGCCCGCAGTTGTGGCGGCGCTGCAGCGGCAAGGCTACGACGGCCCGCTCACCTATGAAGGCCCCGGCGATCTCGCGGACATCTCCAAGCGTATCGACCGCATCCTCGCTCACGCGAAGTAAGCGGGTGCGACCCGGTTACAGGAGCCGGTGGGAACCCATGCGCAGACATGCGCATGCGAGGAGCGCCGCGGTGGATCGACAGAGCATTGTGCGGCCGCCGCGAAGCGGCAAGCCGTAAGCAGAGCTTGGCTCGTGATCCGAGGGCGTGTCGCGCCGCCGCCTTCTTCCTGGCAACCGCGCCTCCCCGGACCTCCTCCTCTCCTTCCCGCGTCCGGCGTCCCGTCTCCCGTCTCCCGTCTCCTGCCTTCTCCCTTCTGCCTTCTCCCTTCTGCCTTCTGCCTACTGCCTTCTGCCTTCTGCCTTCTGCCTTCTCCCTTCTGCCTTCTGCCTTCTGCCTTCTGCCTACTGCCTACTGCCTTCTCACCTTCCCCCGCATTCTTCCCACATCGCCAACGTCTCCTGCGGGTCGGGCCAGTCGCCTTCGTGCATGTCCTGGCCGCGGACGCGGGGCATGAAGATCAGCGTGCTGAAGTCGCCCTGCAGGCAATCGGCGGTGCGGCGCAGGTAGTCACGCACGGATTCCTCCGGCTCGCGGACCGGCCCGCCGTAGCAGAACTTGCCCGCGGCGGCGAAACGCGGCAGCACCTGCCGGAAGTCGTAGTACTCCGGTTCGCCGAAGTTGACGCCGCGGATCTCCGGCGCCTCCAGGTAAGCATCGAGCTGGTGGAGGATGTTGCCGCAACTGTGCACCCACCCGCCGCCGAAGGGCGCCAGGCATTGCCGCACGTAGGGCAGCGAAAACTCGCGGTATTGCTGGGGCGAGAGCATGATGCTCACGTCATCGACCACGCGGACCCCGCCACCGGCCATGTACAAGGCCCCGTGGTACCCGCTGTCCGGCGGCTCGCCCATTTCTTCCTTGAGCCGCCGCGTCAGCCTCAGGAAGACCTCGGTCACCACCGCCATGAGCCGATGGTAGTACCCGCGGTCCGCGAGCATCTCGATGAAGATCTCCTGCTGGCGGAGGAGGAACGCGGTGTTCATCGGCCCCTGCAAATCGGGCATGAAGACGTGCACGTCGGGGAAATCGCGCAGCGTCGTGCGGGCCAGTTGGATGAACTCGATGACCCGGGGGATCAGGCCCAGCCGGTCGAGGCCGTCGAGATCGACTTCCAGCAGCTTCTGGCGGTCGGGACGATCCGTGACCCAGGGCATGTCGTTCTCGCCGAGGTCGATGCCGCAGCCGAACACGCTGGCCACCGTGCCGACGCCGTAGTTGGGGCGCAGCGAGAGCATGGCGTCGCCCGGCGTGCGGGCCCAGCCGATGATGTCCCACAGCGACTCGATGAGCATGCGGGCGGGGTCGTGGAACTGCTCCCGCAGGGTGTAGTGCTCGAAGGTGTGATACTCGGGTACCGGCCGCCCGCCGCGGAGCTGATGCTCGCAAAGCCGCAGGTGCTGGGGACCGACGCGATCGGCCACTTGGCGGGACTCGCTGCGACCCAGCAGGATGGGCACGCGGTCGGGTCGCTGCCGGTGCCAGACGGCCGTCTGCCGCCGCCGGCCCTCCGCCAGCCGGTCCGCGTCCACGCTCAGCAGATCCAGCATCTGGCTCAGAGTCGGGTACATACTGGCCACTCCCTCCCCCGTGCCGCCCGTCAGGTCGACAGCAGCGCGTAGATCTTGTACCCACCGCCAAGGGTCACCACCGCGATGGCCAGGGCCATGCCCAGGTTCCAGAGCCACCGGCTGAGGCCCTTGGGCCGGTCGTCCCCCAGGAACCGGCGGCTGTTCATCAGGATCGCGAAGGTGATGTAGGCGATGGGGATGAAGAAGAAACAGAAGACCGAGATTGGCACCATAAGCCACATCTGCAGCTTGCCGAACACCAGCGGGCCGAACATCCCCAGCGCGGGGATCATCAGCCCGAGCTTGTAGGCCAACCCGTTCGGCCGACCGCCGCACAGCTCCCGCAGCGTGAACCCGCTGACCAGCATCATGGTCACGATGCTACTGGTCGTCATACCGAGAAAGCCGATCCCAAACACGATGTGGCTCAGCCGCACCCCCAGCAACGGTTCGAGCGACTGGGACATGGAGACGGCACTTTGCAGCGGCCGTTTGGCTGTCTGGATCAGGTCCGCCCTCTCGGCAGGCGACAGCGACGGGTCGGCCTCGATCTGGGCGATCCGGGCCTCGATCTCCGGCAGCTTCTGGTGCAGGGTGTTGCCTGCCGAGATGATCAGGCAGCTTACCGCGAACACGAAGGGGATGAACATGCCCGCCGTCAGATCGAAACGAGCCAGCCCGCGATGCTCGCGCCCCCAGCCGCGAGCCAGCAGCGTGTAGGGGAACAGGAAGGTCATGTTGATCCCCACCGCGGTCGCGAACATGCCGATGACCACGTCGAGCTTGTCGGTCTCGTGCACGCGCGGCAGGTCGAAGCGGGTGAACCCCCGGAAGACCTCGCCCCATTGCGTATCCGTCTTGAAGACCACGATGACGAAGCAGATGATGATGCCGGCCACGAAGAGCTTCATGGCGTTCTCGAACCAGCGTACGCCGCGCGAGCCGGAGCTGTAGTGCCAGGCGACCGCCAGGGCGAGGAGGGCGATGATCGGGCAGGCCATCATGCCGAACCCCTGGGCCGCCGCCTCGCCGGCCGGCGCGTCCGGCGAACCGAAATATCGCCCCACCGCCGCGGCGAACCCCGGGGCGTATTCCCCCCCCACCGTGAGCACGTTCCCGATGACCGACGAGGAGACGTTGAACTGCCCGAAGATCCAGACGAAGTTGGCCACGAGGGTGGCCCCGGCCCAGCCATAGCCGAGCACCGGATGGGCGAAACGGTTCACCGCGTCAAACGGCCGGATGCCCGTCGACAGCGTCATGTAGCCCATCGCCCCCATCATGATGACCCCGAGGAACATCGAGGTAGGCTGCACCCACAACAGGGCATAGCCGGCCAAGGCGCCGGCAAACAGCGAAGTGCTGCCGCTCCCGCCGCCCAAGGTCAGGGCGCTCTGGATCCACCCTGGGCCGCTGAGCCGAAAGTACCCTACCAGCCGCGCCGGCAGCGGCCGGGCGCTCAGGCTGCCCAGATAGGCCTTCTCCCGGGCCAGCGCCTCCGGGGCAATGGTCGCGCCCATCGGCAGATCGGCGACTTCCCCGGACGTACCCGAGCGATTGCTCGTCCCAAGGTCCTTGCTCATTGTGCCTCACCCACGTAGGTATCCCAGATCCGGGGGGCTTCGTCCGGCGTGTCCACCACGGCCAACACCGCCAGGCCGGCGGCCGGCAACCGGGAGAAGATACAGTCCAGATCGACCCGCGAAAGCCGCCCCCAGATCAGCAGCGGCTTGCGCGCCAGAATACGAAGGTGCGTCTCACGCAGCGCCGCCGCCCGAGGTCCCCCCTCGTCCACGTGCAGCTCCAGCGCCGTGAACGGCATCTCGAGGTACGAGGCCGTCGGCACGAACCGCGTCGGATGCTGGTGCATGATGCACCCGGCAAACGACTCGGCGATCCGCTCATCGTGCTCACGAATGAACTCTTCATACAGGGGGGGCGACAGCAACGCGGCCGCGTCTTCCTGATGCCACACGGTCCCCGCGGGGGCCCACATCTGATAGTAGAACGAGCCGACCCCCTCATGGAACAGTGGAATGTGTGCGAGCTGCAACCGCCCGAAGGCAATCCAGAGATCCGTCAGCCTTCGGCACACCTCGCGAATGTCGAACGGCTTCTCCATCACGGCGAAGATGAACTCCGAGCTGCCGTAGAGGGCCGACAGCAGATCGGCAATGCCGCGCATGCGCGTCGTGCCGATGGGATAGCGGCCGCCGCTGTGCCGGGCCAGAGCTTGGATGAACTCCACTGCTTTGGCCATCCACGGCGACGCCGGGTCGCACCGCGGAATGTCCAGCGGCCCGGTGAAGCCCGGCGGCGACGACGCGCGGATTGAACCGGTCGCGTGGTCCGCGAAAAGCGGGCAGCCGATGGCCGCCTCCAGCCAGGGGATGCCCCAGAACGCGCTGGCGCTCCAGATGAAATCCCCGCCGCACGCTTCGTGGCGCTCGAACAGCGCGTCCGCGTCCTCCAGGTAGCCGGCCACTGGAAAGTCGTCCGGGGTCAGCGGGCGATCCTCGGGCAGCGACCGCGACGCGGGGTAACGATGCAACGGATAGTCGCTCCCGACGAAAAAGCCCAGGAGCGGCCGATCGTTGGTTCGGGCGTAGAACTGCCGGAAGCGGGCCACCCGCTCCGCGATCGCCACAGTGCTCACGGTTCATCCTCGTGCATGACCCTCCCGTCGTCGGTGTCATCCTGCACACGCGTGCGCAACAGATGGAACATCTCTTTCGTGTCCCGTACTCCGCCGATCAGGAACCATGCCGTAATCGTGCTCCCCAGCCCCAGCGCAAGCCAGATGATAAGCCGCCAGAAGGATTCCCAGACCGCGTCCGGAATCTCGGCGACCAGATAGTGGTATCCGGTGCCCAGGGCGAAAACCGCCGCCCACAGGGCCATCCACGCAATGGAACCGTAGTAGATGACCTTGTCCGATCGGGTGAAGTCCCGGGTAATGCCCAGCAGTTTCGCCAGGCTGGTTCTCTGGGCACCGCCCTCGGCGATGTCCTCGGCTACCGCGTACCGGCCGCGATGCAGCATCCGGTCCAGGTCGAACTTCCCCCGGTACGAGACGATGGACACGAAGAGGTAGACCGCGATAGCGGCCGCGCTGATATAGAACGAGGCCACCTGTCCATCGATGCCGCCGATCCACTGGATGGTCGGGGCCAGCCCGTCATACTGGTACAGGCTATGTTGCAGCCATGCAAACGCGCCGCGCGCGCCGGGCTGCACCGCCACGATCTGCCCGCACACGATGTTCACCACGGCCATGATCGGGGCCACGATCATCACCGCCCACGCCGCCGCGGTCGTCCCCAGACGTGTGTAAAGCCCGCCGATGATGCAGCAGCCCGCACCGCCCAGATAAATCGCCCCGGTCACCGCGAAGAACATGCGGATGTAATCCGTCATGCTGAACACCATGCTGAAGATGAACCCGAACACGGCCACGCCGCAGATCGACCACCGCAGGCACCAGAGGTGGGCCTGCGGGCTGAGCGGCGTCTTCCGCAGGGGCATGATCACGTCCTGGATGAAGATGCTGCCCCACGAGTGCAGGTAGGATTCGTCCGTGCTCACCGCGGCGGCGAGGATCACCACCGCGAACGCCCCCATGATGCCGATCGGCAGGATTTGCCCAAGGACCACCGGCACCGTCATCTCCGTCTGGAGCTTCTCATTGCCCAGCGCCGCCAATGTTCGGTTGGCCGAGGCCGCCTCTCCGGCAAAGTCCCCGTGCAACAGAAACGCAACCGCGCAGACCGCGAAGATCGGGATGAGCATCTCCTGAGCAAAGAATCGCCACATGCCCAGAATCTGGGCCATCTTGGACTCGTGAGGCGTCTTCGCCGCGGCGTTATACCCTTGCGTCCCCTGCCAGGCCTTCCACTGGTAAAACCACAGGAAGTACTGGATCAGGAAGAACCACATGTTGAACCCTTCGATCTCGCTGATCTTGAACGGGTTGACCAGCGACTGGTTCTCCGGGGCCATGGCCAGCCCCTCGCTGATGTGGCTCCACCCTACCTTCGCGTACACCGACACCGCGGCCACCACCATCACGATCATGCAGAACACACCCTGCATGAAGTTCGTCAGCATGATCGCGATCTGGCCGCCCATGAAGGTGAAGAACAGGGCCAGACCCAGGAAGATCGCCATCACCAGTGGAAAGGTGGCAATCTGCATCAGCCCCAGGTCGAGCGATGCCGGGAGGCCGCAGAAGTGGATGAATAGCCGGGCATTCAAACCCGGAAATACACCGTAATTGATGATCCCCGAGACAAACGCCAACATGCCCGCGTACACCCGGAACCGGCGGCTGTAGCGCATCTCCAGGAACTGGGCGAGGGTCAGGGCGCGGGTCTGCCGGTAGCGGTAGAGCACCCAGCCGCTCAAAGCCAACACAAACAGCAGGGGCCAGTTCGGCAGACTCCACCAGATGCCCGTGAAGCCTGTCTTCGTGTACTGCTGCCAGAACGCCAGCAGGGTCACCGCCCCCAGCCCAGCCATGCCCTCCGAGATGCACAGCAGGTAACGCCCACCGCATCGGCTGGCGGCCAGGAAATCACTCACGCCGTGCATGTACCTTCGGGTACCGCTGACGATAAACCCCAGCAGAGACAACACCACCGCCACGATCACC
This sequence comes from uncultured Planctomycetales bacterium, assembly GCA_964511155.1. GTDB lineage: Bacteria > Planctomycetota > Phycisphaerae > UBA1845 > PWPN01 > JAAYDF01. The sequence continues at coordinate 10,097 of CAZEEJ010000054.1, forward strand.
CAGTCGATCAGGTGCATGTTCATCCGGTTGCGGCCCTCTCGTTTGTTGACACCACGGGCTTGCGGTGTGGCAACATTAGGGTATCGCCGGAGCAAGATCAAGACGGGCAATCGGACGGGTGGCCCAAGTCCACCGGACCTGGCGGAGCGATTGCCGGGTGGCCCATCCTTGCGTAGCCAGCGTGGGCTCGCGAGGATCGAACGCGTGGGCAAGCCTGCTCGACCAGGAGCGTCCGGGGACTGGCGCTTTTTTGCCGACGTGAGGCCCTTCCACGCAGTTCAGTTGCTTGACGGCATTGCGGCGCCGGCGCGTCAGAAAGGTTTCTCGGCAAAAAAGTGCCTGTCCCCCTCCCAGGACGCTAGCCCATCGCTCCTCGCGCGAATGGCGGGGATAAACCCGGCCGCTCGCCTTGGACCCCACCCGCCTGACCTGTCACGGCCCCGGACGCACCGAGTGGCACGAAATCCACTTGACACGCTTACGGGACGATTGCTATAGTAGTTTGGAGAAACTGGCGAAGCTAGAGAAAGTGGCGTGATATCGGACGGAAAGGGACTGCACCGTTCTCAGGGTTTTCTGGGACCGTACGGGACAGATCGACAATGAAAAGCGTTTACACCACAGGCGAGGTCGCGGACATCTGCCAAGTCAGCCAGCAGACGGTGATCCGCTGCTTCGACAGCGGGCGACTGAAGGGCTTTCGCGTGCCGGGCTCCCGGTTTCGCCGCATCCCCAGAGAGAGCCTGTTGGAGTTTATGCGGCAGAACCAGATCCCCCTGGATAACCTCGACACGGGCAAGAAACGGGTGCTGGTGGTCGACGACGACGAAGCCATCCTGGAGATGCTCGTCGAGCTGCTGGAGCGGGACGGACGCTTCGAGGTGCGCGTGGCCCGCGGGGGCTACGAGGCGGGCATGCTGACCCAGGAGTTCCAGCCCGACGTCCTCATCCTGGACTACAAGCTGCCGGACGTGAACGGAAACCACGTCTGCCGCACCATCCGGGCGAACCCCGCCTTGGCGGACGCGCGGATCATCATCATCAGCGGTGTGGCGGACCCGGACGAAATCGCCATGCTGCACCAGGCGGGAGCGGATGACTTCCTCCGCAAACCGTTCCAGATCGACGAGCTGATCGCCCGCATCCTGCAACTGGTCGAGGTGTAGGCATGGCCACCACCACCGGGGATACCGCGGTCGCTCACCCGCTCCCGGGGGGCGGCGAGTCGGCGGACGCCACGCAGGTCGAGTTGATCCTGTCGCAGATCGAGTCGTTGCCCACGCTCTCGCAGGTAGCGGTCCAACTCCTGGAGTTGACCGGAGACGAGCGGGCCGGCCTGCGCGACCTAGTGCGCCTGATCGAGTCTGACCAGAGCCTGGCGGCCCGAGTCCTGGCGGTCGCTCGGCGAGCGGACCGGGGCGCCGACGCCCAGACCGTCGAGCGTGCGGTCCAGGTCCTGGGCTTCCACGCGGTACGGAATCTCACGCTCTCGGTGGAGGTGTTCGAGACGCTGGCCCGGCAGGGACGGGACGGCTCCGGGCGATTCGACCGGGAGGGCTTCTGGAAACACTGCCTGGCCGTCGGGTGCGCGGCCCGGCTGCTGGCTGAGGCGATGTCTGGGGTGCAAGGCTCGGGGAGCCGGGCGCGGCCTGAGCCGGAGGAGGTCTTCTGCTGCGGCCTGCTGCATGACCTCGGCAAAACTGTGCTGGCCGGCTTTTTTCCCAAAGCCTATGACCGCGCCATCGAACGGGCCGAGGCCCTGCTGGTGAGTTTGGCGGATGGGGAGCGTGAGGTTTTTGGGCTGGATCACACCCTGGCCGGCCGGCGCCTCGCTCAACACTGGCGGCTGCCAGCCATGGTCGTGGAGACTGCCTGGCTGCACCACCACCCCCCGGCTGCACTCCCGACGCAAATCCGTTATGCCGACCATGTCCGGCTGGTCCATCTGGCGGATCGGCTGGCGCGGCAGATGTGCATCGGCTACTCGGGCAGCCACGATCTCGGGCATGATGATGAAGCTGCGTGGCAAGCCGCCGGCCTCAGTGCGGCGGCCCTGGAGCGGATTCGGGCCACGCTACCCGAGCTGGTCGAGTCGCGTGCGGAACTGATCGGCCTGCACGCCCTGACCTCCCGCGAGGTATATGAGGAAGCGCTGAAGCGGGCGAACGCCGAACTGGCCCGCGTCAATGCCCGACTCATGGAGGCCAACCGCTGTCTTGAGCAGCGGTCCGAATGGTTTGAGGCGCTGCGAGTCTTCAAAGCCGCGCTGGACGAACCGGCCGTCCACGAAAGTGTCTGCCGGGCGGCGGTGAAGGCGGCGGGGACCGTTGCACCGGATGTGGCGGTGGGCGTCGTAGCCCTCTCTGCAGCCAGATCGCTGGCGGCCTTGGCGGTCACCGGTCCGCCGGCCCTCGCCCCATACGCTGACCATGCATCGGGGCAACACCGAGGCCACGCCGGGCCGCAAACCGGCACTCCCCTCCCAGTCCAGGCTCTACCCCTGCCCCCGGGCACAACGGCGAGTCTGACCGATAACCGGAGCACGGGGTGGATGGACGAGGTGGCGTTGCCCCTCCTCCTGCAAGAGCGACTGGCGGCGATGCTTGGAGCCCCCCTCGGCTCCTGGTTTGTCATCCGCTGCCAGGGGACGCCCGTCGGCGTGCTGGCCCTGGGGTCTAACGCCCCGCAGGAGGTCCGGGAAGGTTTAACAATCCTGGCGGACTGGGTGGGTTCATGGCTGCATGGGGCGGAGGCGCGTGCTCGGGCCGGCCGGCTCAACGATGAGCTCCTGGAGATGAACCGGCGTCTGGTCGACTCGCAGGCGGCGGTCGCCCGGATGCGTTCGCTGGCCATGGTCGGCGAGATGGCCGGCGGTGCGGCACACGAGTTGAACAACCCGCTGGCGGTGATTTCCGGCCGTGCCCAGTTGCTCGGGCAGGGAACCGAAGACGAGCCAACCCGGCGGGCGGCGGAGGTGATCGCCGAGCACGCCCATCGCGCCAGCGCGATCGTCACCGAGTTGATGGAGTACGCCAAGCCGGCGTTGCCCGCGGTCAGCACGTGGTCGATCGGCGGGTTATTGGCCGAGGTGCGCCGCGATTGGCTGGGCAAAAACGCGCTCACCGAAGAACAATTTCGCCTGAGCCTATCGGACGATTTGCCGCTCGCCCGGGCCGACGCCGCCCAGATACGGAAGTTATTTGACGAAGTGATTCGCAACGCCGTTGAGGCGATGAGTGAAAACCCTAAGGCACGTTTGCTCATCAATTGCCGCGCGGATGTGACCGATGAAATGCTCGTGGTCAGGGTCGAGGACAATGGCGTCGGAATGACGGCCGAGGTGCTTGAACGGGCGATGGATCCGTTCTTCTCTCACCGGCCGGCCGGCCGGGGCCGAGGCCTCGGGCTCTCCCGCGCTGCGAGGTACGCGGAGGTGAACGGGGGGCGTATCCGTCTGGCGAGTCGACCACGGGAAGGGACGGTTGTTCTGGTGTCGATTCCCGCCGATCGCCCGTCTTGAGGGATGGGCCTGTTGTGGGGAACACCGCAGCCAGGGACGCGGCGATGCGGGGCTGGATGCCTGAAACGGGGTTTGCAGTGACAAGGCGGTAGTACCGGGGAAAGTCCGATATCCGGGCCAGGCGGGTTGCAGAGGCCACTATCTCTCTCCTCCTCCTCTCCTCCTCGCTCTCGCGGCTGAAGCGCCCGCCGGCCTTTTTTGTCACGGGTATCGCCTTGCCTCTGCTTTCCGGTCAAGGAAGCGAGCATGCCAAAACGCTCCGTCAGTATTCTGTTGGTAGAAGACGACCCCGCCCTCGCGGAGATGATCGAGGAGTGCCTGCTGGAGGTCATGGAGGCGCAGATCAACCGGGTCTCCCGGGCGAGCGAGGCGCTGCGAGAAGAGCTGAGCCACCGGCACGACCTCGTGCTCACCGAGCTGGCCCTTCCCGACGCCGACGGCCTCGAACTGATCCGCCGCATTCGGGTCGCCAACCGCTGCCCGATCATCTTGATGGCCGACTCCCCCGCGCCCGAGGAGCTCATCGACGCCATGCGGATCGGGGTCCGCGGCGTGCTGCCCCGGCCCCTGGATCCGGTGGACCTGGTGCGCACGGTGCGCGGGGTGCTCCGCACCGCCTTGCGGCGCCGGCGTCAGGCCGCCCGCTACCGCCGTCTCCGCCTGCTCACCGGGCGAATCCTGCGCGAGCGGCGTGACCTGCGCGAGCGCATCGACCTGATCTGCCAGGACGTCGTGCAGGCCTACCGCCGGCTGGCTGAGAACGTCTCCGCATCCGGCATCCTGGAGCGAGCCGCCGCCGGCTCCCCACCCGTTCTGACCCCGAGTCCCGAGGCCGAAGACGCCTGATACCTCGCTTGACGACTGACACCTCGTTTGCCGCCCACGGCCGGCCGGACTACCGTTGCACGTGTAAGCCCCCAACGAGGCCCAAGTGCAAGCTACGAGCCCTAAGTGCAAGCTTTACGAGCCCCAAGCGCAAGCGCGGGGCGGGGGCGTGACCATGCCGCGTATCCCTTCATCACTCGCCGGACAGATGCGGTCTCCAGGGGTTTAGCCGGTCGCTAGCGCTCCCCTGTCCCCGTCGCTTGCGCTTCGGGCTCGTATGGAGGCATGCGCTTCGGGCTCGTATGGAGGCATGCGCTTCGGGCTCGTATGGAGGCTTGCGCTCCGGACTCGTAAGGGAAGCCGTCGCTTGTGCTTCGGGCTCGCTGGGGCTCGTTGGGGGCTTGTAGTCCGTCCGGCCGACCGCCTTGGCCAGCGACTCCGCACCGGCCGGGATGCCCACCAGGTGCACGTGGTCGCTCATCAGACAGTGGCTTCCCCCCGGTCACCTTGACGGCCACGCCTGCCGACACGACACTTGCATCTCTGAGGAGACGTGCGCGAAACCGCCTCGAGCCCGCGCCCGGACGCGCGGTATGGCAGGAGTCTTCCTATGGCCGAGATTGCCCCGGAACAGACCCGTAAACCCACCCGGCTGGTCATCCGTTCATGGCCCAAGATCATCCTCATGTTGCCGACGCTGCTCATCGCCGTCCTGTGCGGCGCGATCATGCTCACCCAGGAGCCGCCGGCCGCAGACGCCGACTTCAGTTTCACCCACCTGGTGGGTCTGGGCTTCCTCTTCATCCTGCTGCTGAACCTGACCATGCTGCTGTACGACCTGAGCCTGCGGGGCTTCATTATCGTCTGCCTGCTCATCATCGTGCTGGTGCTGACGGTCATGGTGATCAACATGCAGATCGCCGGCGGCGCCTGGCAGGCCATCGGTCGGGCCCTGAGCATCAAGGTCTACGCCAATTCCGCCTTCTACTTCCTGCTCGCCCTCGTGCTGCTGTTCAACTTGATCATCGCCTGGGTGATCACGCGGTTTCATTACTGGGTCATCGAGCGCAACGAGGTCATCATCCACCGCGGGTTCCTTCAGGAAGTGGAACGGCATCCGACGGCCCAGGCACGCTTCAAGCTGGTCATCGAGGACGTGGTCGAGTATGGGATGTTGGGCAGCGGACGGCTCGTGTTCTACTTCGGAGACGACCAGAGCGAGCACGAGCTGTCCACGGTACCTTTTGTGCACAGCAAGGCCCGCGCGCTGGATGAACTTCTCGGCCGGGTGGCGGTGACGCAGGTCTGAGAGGCGATCCGGCGACGGAGCGGAATCGCCCGCTCAGGCGTACTGCACGACGATGATGTTGTCGGGCAAGAAGGAGAGCGCCTTGGCGACCTCCTCCCAGGGGAGTTGCCCGGGGTCGCAGCCCGGCCGGGGCAGCAGGGTTTTCTGGATCCCGACGAGATCGACGAGCTGCCGGGCACTGCGCTCGATGATGGCCAGGCTGGGAAGCGAATACTGCGACTGCCTCACGGGGAAGGAGATGACCCCGGGCCGGATCACGTGCGCGTGGTTGCCGCGCGAGGCGAGCAGATGGCCCAGGTCCTGGGCCAGGCCGGCGTACCGGGATACCGCCTCCTGAGCGGTGCGGTGTTCGAGGATGGCCTCACCGCCGGCGGTGATCGATCCGTTGGTGAGGATACAGCGGTAGACCGCCGGCTCAAGCCAGAGGTTACAGGCCTTTTCAACCATAGTCTTACCAGCCAGTTGCACGACACGGGCCACGGCGGCCGCGGCCGACAGTTGAGCCTATTATCGGCGCCGTTCCGGGCAAAGGATAACCTAAATGCTTGCGGCTTATATAGATGTGCCGCGCGAGGTTGTCACGCCCAACAGCCTGAAGTCTGTAACCTATTCACAGTCATAAAGTTATGGATTCGGCAGTTCCTGTCGCCAGCGAGCCGCCGTCGGGATCAGACGCCGCTCCCACCGGCCAGCCCCATCACAGGGCTCTCCGACCGACGGCGCGACCTGCCGCCGTCGGCGGGCGACGGCGCGCCGGCAACGGGCTTCTGCAGCCCATATTTCTTCATTTTGTGCCGCAGATAATCGCGCGAGATGCTCAACGTCCGGGCGGCTTTGGACTGGTTCCACTCGCATTGCGCCAGAGCCTTGAGGATGAGGGCCCGCTCCTGGCCCTGAAGGGTGTTGGCATCCTCGCTGACCGGGGCCTGGGCCACCGCCGCCTGCATATCCGGCGGCAGGTGGCCGGGGAGCAACTGCTGACTATCCGCCATGAGCACGGAACGCTCGATGACGTTTTGGAGTTCGCGGATGTTGCCCGGCCAGGGGTAGCGCCTCAGCAGATCCATCGCCTCCGCGGACACGCGGACCAGAGGCAGGCGAGACTCATCGGCACTGCGTTTGATGAAGTGCTCGACCAGCAGCGGGATGTCCTCGTGCCGCTCGCGGAGCGAAGGGATGCGGATGGGGAAGACGCTGAGGCGGTAGTAGAGATCGTCACGGAAGAGGCCGTCGGCCATCATGTTCTTCAGGTTGCGATTGGTGGCGGCGATAATGCGAACGTCACAGGGAATGGGCTTGTTGCCGCCGACGCGGACGAACTCCCGCTCCTGCAGGACGCGCAGGAGCTTGACCTGGGTGGCGCGGCTGATGTCGCCGATCTCGTCGAGAAACAAGGTGCCCCGGTTGGCCAGTTCGAACCACCCGCGGCGCTGCCCGTGGGCGTCGGTGAAGGCTCCCTTCTCGTGGCCGAACAGCTCGCTCTCGAGCAGTGTTTCGCTGAGGGCGGCGCAGTTGACCGCAACGAAGGTATCATGCCGACGGCGGGACGCACTGTGGATATAACGGGCGCACAACTCCTTGCCGGTTCCCGTCTGCCCAAGTAACAGCACCGTGGCGTTGCTGGGAGCCACGCGTTCGCAAAGCCGCAAGACATCCTGGAGCAGCGGAGACTGCCCGATGATGGCCGTCTTCTTCATCACCGAGTCGCGCAGGCCTTCGTACTTGAGTTGCAGGTCGGCGTAGGCCCTGGCGTTCTGGGTAGCGCCGGCGGCGAGGGTGGCGAAGACCTGTAGGATTTTGAGGTCGCTGGCACTGAAGTCGGTGCCATCGAGGCGGTTGACGACCTCAACGACGCCGATCATCTCTCCGCGATGGAGCATCGGGGCGGCGATGATCGAATGGGTGCGGAGACTGGCGAGGTGGTCGATCTGCTTGACGAAGCGGTTGTCGCGCCAGGCGTTGATGATACTGATGGGGGTGCCAGTGCGGATGACCTGGCCGGGAATACCCAGATGGGCATCGAACTCGCGTCCGATGAACGCGTCCCGGCGGCTGCCCGTGGCCGCGACAACGGTCAGGCGATTGCTGCGGGCGTCCAGGAGAAAAACGCTGCTGGCTTCACCGCGGGTGACGCTGCATGCCAGCCGAGCGATGGTCTGCAAGACGGAGTCGAGCTTGAGGGTTGAGGTGATGGCTGCGGCCGCCTCGGCCAGGGCGGTCAGGGACACAGGCGACAGTGCCTCGGTCAACGAGCTCACGAGTATGTGGACTCCAAGCTTGCGAGTGCGGGTGCCGCAGCGCCCGTGCCGTGGAAGGGGCCGCGATCCTTGCTTCTATTATAGCGGCCGAACCTCGCCGGATTGTCCGGCGCGACGGCCCCACCGCACGAGCAAGCAACAGACGGAACCTAAGTCGTGCATTCACAGCTCGTTACATGCGACCTGCGAGCCGGTGAACACCATGCATCTACCTCAGCCGGGGCTGGTCCACCGGCCTGGCGGGCCGCTCCTGGATCGGCTCGGGACGGCGGCGCTGCTCCCCAGGCGGGGCTGCAGGCTGCACCTGCCGGGCGTCCTCATCGGCCATGGTTCCGGCCTCGTCGTCGAGGTAGCCGGGCCGGCCTGTGCCTTCGGGGTCGGCTCCGGCACGTGCCGGCCGACTCGCCTCTGAGGACCGCTCATCGCCCGCACAGGCGAGCACCAGTACCAGTAAGCCTGCGGCGCAACTCACGACCAGCAGCCAACCGGGACGCACCGCCAGTGATCCCACCCGGGCCATGGTTCACGCTCCCGGCAACGGCGGACGGAACCGGCGGCGGCCGGCGATCCACAGAAGGCCGAAGCCCACGCACATGCTGGTCATGGTCAGAGCACCCAGCAGTCCGCACTGGAATTGCCGCGGTACGGTGATGATCCCGTCGAACCCGAAGTCCACTTCTTCGGGAACGAACGGGTGGCGATCATCGAGCTGAAACTGGGCTTCCGGTGTGCCGACGAAACCGTCACCGTCAATGTCGAACCCGGGTTGCCGCCAGGCGTACAGGATCGTCCAGACGCGTACGTCAGGGAAAGTGATTGGGACGCGATCCGCGGGCAGGACGAGAAGCTGATAGCCCATGCCTTGCCGCAGCGTGGCATAGTCGGTGCCGGCGTCGACGCGGGTCCCCTCCACGGTGGAGGCGCCGAGGCTCGGGGGTAAATCGCAACTGGTGTCCTCGGTGGGGAACTCGCCGTAGAGCTTGCGCGGCCCGACGCGGAAGAGCTCCTCGTAACGCGGCTGGAGCGAATCGACCAGGGACTGACGAAAGCAGTCATTGCCCGCGGCGTCCACCTCGGTGCCGATCTGCGGCCGTCGGAAACCCCGGGTATCGGTAATGCGGAAAAGACCGTTGCCATCCCAGTCGGCACCAAGCAGGTCCTCGACCAGAGACTCCGGCAGGGTGCCCGCGGTGATGCGGTCTTTCCGGAACAGATTGAGGAGGACGCCCATGTCGGTGGGGAAATCCACCGTGCGGATGACGTCATTGCCGAAGTCCGAGCCGTTGCCCAGGCCGTCGTTATCCAGATCGACATCGTCTTCTTGAGCGAAAGGACGGACGAAGCCGGTGGCCAGCGGAACGCCGAACGTCTCCGGATTGATCAGCGGATCGATATCGCAACCGTCCCGAATGCCGTCGCCGTCGGTGTCCGGATTGCTGGGATCGGTAAACACGAAGCCGTCAAAGTCGTGCTGGCGATTGAGGGCCGCGTCAATGTTGGCCAGGGGGAATTCCCCGATCGAGGGCAGGCCGTCCAGATTCAGATCAAGCCATTCACTGATCGGATCGATGGGCTCACCAAGATCCCATCGGCCGTTGCCGTTGGTATCGGTGAAGATGAAGTCGAGTCGGCCGTTGTTGTTGTCGTCGATGTACTTGAGGCCGAAGACCTCGATGAAGTCGGTGAGGCCGTCGTCGTCGGTGTCAGCACGGCCGGCGTCCGTGGACACGGTGAGCCGGGCGGTCAGGAACGTGGGCGGGGTGCCGGGCCCGATGGCCGTCGGGGCGAGGAAGCCCACGAAGCTGGGGTCGGCGCCACCCACCTCCCAGTTGTCGGGCAACCCATCGCCGTCGGTGTCGGGAGCGCCGTCGGGCACGCCGTCGCCGTCGATGTCGAGTTGGCCGAGCACCGGCACCGGCCGGGTGTTGGGCGGCACCAGGTTGTTGGCCACCACGAAGGGAGAGGGACAGGGATCCTGAGCCTGCACGCCCATCGTGCCCGCCGACAGCATGACCAGCAGGGCCACGGCCCAGCGGGTGACTGTGATCGCATCAAGACTGCATCTGCACCGCATTACTCTAGCTCCTTGAGGCACTACGGATTGAGATTCAGAGCCCCGGTAGTCTGGCCGGCGGCCATCGCGTTGCCGGCGGCATCGAAGATCGAGTTGCCGTCGACGGGCGTGATGGTCACCGTCTCGTTCCCGTCGGGTACGCCGGTAATGTTCAGGACCACCCGGATCACGGTCTCACCGCCGACCAAGGGATCCCCGTTGTCATCGGTCAGGCTGTCGATGGTTGCGTCGGTAGCCGTCCCGCCGTTCTGGGCGAACACCAGATTGAGGTCGGCGACCACCAAGGCGCCGGTCCCGTCGTTGTTGGCGAAGACGCCCTCGCTGATGGTCACATCGACGTGAGCGTTGCCCGCTTCCACCACGCCACCATCAATGGTCGGCGGCAACTGGTCATTGAGGGCCAGGTCGCCGGTAGTCTGCCCGGCACCCATCGGGTTGCCGGCGGCATCGAAGATCGAGTTGCCGTCAGCCGGCGTGATGGTCACCGTCTCGTTCCCGTCAGGTACGCCGGTGATATCCAGGACCACCCGGATCACGGTTTCGCCGCCCGCCAGGGGGTCGCCGTTGTCATCAGTCAGGCTGTCGATTGTCGCGGCAGTCGCGTTCCCGCCGTTCTGGGCAAAGACCAGGGTGAAGTCGGCAGGCACCAGCGCCCCGCTCCCGTCGTTGTTGGCGAAGGCGCCCTCGCTGATGGTCACATCGACGTGGGCGTTATCCGCGGCAACGGCGCCATTGTCGATGGTCGGCGGCAACTGGTCGTTGAGCACCAAGGCTCCGGTGGTCTGGCCCGCGGCCATAGGATTGCCTCCGGCATCGAAAATCGAGTTGCCATTGGCCGGCGTGATGGTCACCGTCTCGTTCCCGTCGGGTAGGCCGGTGATATCCAGAACCACCCGAATCACGGTTTCGCCTCCAGCTAGTGGGTCCCCGTTGTCATCGGTCAGACTGTCGATGGTCGCGGCCGTCGCGTTCCCGCCGTTCTGGGCAAAGACCAAGGTGAAGTCGGCCGGCACCAGCGCCCCGGTCCCGTCGTTGTTAGCGAAAACGCCCTCGTTCATAGTCACGTCCACGTGGGCGTTATCCGCAGCGACGGCACCATTATCAATCGTCGCCGGCGACTGGTCGTTGAGGGCCAGGGCACCGGTGGTCTGACCGGCGGCCATGGCGTTGCCGACCGCGTCGAAGATCGTGTTGGCCCCGGCCGGCGTGATGGTCACGGTCTCGTTCCCATCGGGCAGACCGGTGATGTCCAGGACCACCCGAATCACGGTCTCACCGCCGGCCAGGGGGTCGCCGTTGTCATCGGTCAGGCTGTCGATGGTCGCGGCGGTCGCGCTCCCGCCGTTCTGGGCAAAGACCAAGGTGAAATCGGCCGGCACGAGCGCCCCCGTTCCGTCGTTGTTGGCGAAAACCGCTTCGCTCATGGTCACGTCGACGTGGGCGTTATCGGCAGCGACGGCACCATTATCAATGGTGGGCGGCAACTGATCGTTGAGCGTCAGGGCTCCGGTGGTCTGGCCGGCGGCCATCGGATTGCCGGCGGCGTCAAAGATCGCGTTGGCCCCGGCGGGGGTGATGGTCACCGTTTCATCGCCGCTGGGGGTGCCGGTCACGGTCAGATTGACCCGGATGTCCGTCTCGCCGCCGGCCAGTGCGCCTCCGGCCGTGGTCGTTACGCTGGCGATGGTGACGTTGGTCGCGTTCCCGCCGTTCTGGGCAAAGACCAAACCGAAGTCGCCGGCCACCAGTGCTCCGGTGCCGTTGCTGTTCGTAAAGACGCCCTCACTCATGATCACATCGACGTGGGCGTTGCTGGCAGCCAGGTTGCCGCTGAGAATCGTCGGCGCTGTGCCCAGTCCCGCTCCGAGGGTGGTGAAGACGTTGGGATTATTGAGCGGGTTGCCGGCACTGTCGGTAACCACGGCGGAAACGGTGATGGTGATATCGCCGCCATTGCGCATCTCATCGGGCGCCAGCCATTCGAGGCGGTAGACGTTACCGCCCTGGTCCGTAACCGAGTCCGGGTTGTTGGCCAGGGTACCCTTGCCGGTACCCGATACCGTGTAGTTGGCGGCCGTGCTCACACCGGGCTCTTTCATCTCCGTGGTAAACGTGACGTCCACGGTGCGCTCCGCGGGCACTTCGACATTCTGAATGCCCGGCGCGCTGGTGTTGATGATGATGGCCTTCAGGTCGGCGATGGTGTTCCCGGCGGGAAGGGCCACGACCGCGTCGTTGCCGGCGGCGTCACGAAGGGTCCCCGCGCCCAGGGCAATGTCGGTGGAGTCCAGATCGGGGCTGTTATGCCCGGGGCTGACAATGTACGTCGTGAGGCCCACCGGCTGAAGGACGAACGGAAGAACGGAGACGACGGCGCCCGTGTCGAGGGTGACGTCCAGGGTGCCGCCAGACAGGGTCACCGGCTCGGAGAAATTGATGGTGACGTTGATGGCGGTGCCGGCGTTGTAGGTGCCGTTGGGCGTTGACGAGGTGATGGAGAGGATCTCGGGGGCGGTGGTGTCGATCACGATGGCACTTGTGTCGGCAATGGTTGAGCCAGGCAAGGCGACGTTGACGTTGTTGTCGGCCTGGTCGCGAAGCGTTCCGCCGCTGAGATCGATATCCACCGCATCGAGATCCAGGCTGTCGTCGCCGGGCTGGACGCTATAGGTGCCCGAGGCGCTCATGGCTGGGCCGAACTCGGCAATGGACACAACCGCCCCTGTGTCGAGGGTCACGTCCAGCGTCCCGCCGACCAGGCTGACCGGCTTTTGGAAGGTGACCGTCACGTTGATCAGCTCGCCGGCGCCGTAGGCGCCATTGGGAGTCGTCGAGCTGATCGAGGCGATGTCGGACTGGGTGGTATCCACCACGATGCTGCTACCGGTGGCAATGGTGACGGCGGGCAGAGCAACAGGCACGGCGTTGCCGGCACCATCGCGGAGCGTACCGCCACTCAGTGTGATGGCGGTGGCGTCCAGATCCGCGCTGTTGTGGCCGGCGGCCACGATGTAGGTCGCGGCAGCCGTCTGCGCCTGGCTGAAGGGCTGGATCGATATCAAGGTGCCGGCTCCGCCGGTGTTGAGGCGAACGTCCAGCGTGCCGCCGGCAAGCGTGACCGCCTCGGAGAAGGTCACGGTCACGTTGATGTCGCTGCCCACGCCGTAGGTGCCATCGGCGGTGGTGGAGGTGATGGAGACGATGCTGGGGGTCTGGGTATCGATGATGATGGTGCTGGTCGTGCCGATCGTCGCAGCGGGCAGGGTGAGCGGCACCGTGTTGCCGCCGCCGTCGCGCAACGTGCCGGCACTGAGACTCAGCCCCAGCACGTCCAACGGCGACGCGGTATCGCCCGCGCCCACGGTGTAGACGCCGACCGCGGTGGTCGCCGGCCCGAAGGGAGCGATCGAGACCACCCGGCCGCCACCGCCCGTGTTGAGCCGAACGTCGAGCGTTCCACCCTGGAGCGTGACCGGCGCCGAGAAGGTCACCGTCACGTTGATGTTGCTGCCGGCACCATAGGTGCCATCGGCCGTTGTAGAGGTCACCGAGGCCACCGAGGCGACGGTCGTGTCGATGACGATGGCGCTGCCGTCGGCGATGGTTTCATCCGGGAGAGCAACCAGCGCGGCGTTGCCCGCCGCGTCGCTGAGCGTGGCGCCACCGTCCAGGGCGATGTCGTCCACGTCCAGTTGCGGAGTGGCGTCGCCCGGGCGCACCACGTAGGTACCGATGGCTGAGTCCGCGGGCCCGAATGGGGCGAAGCTGACCTCGCCGCCGGTGTTGAGCGTGACCTTGAGTGTTCCATCGGCCAGTACGACGGGCTCGGAGAAGGTGACGGTCACATTGATCCCGCTGCCCGCGTTGTAGGTTCCGTCGGGAGTGGTCGAAGTGATCGAAGCCACCGTTGGCGCGGTGTTATCGACCTGGATAGCGGGCCCGGTGCCGGCCTCGTTGGAATTGCCCGCCCCGTCCAGGGCCGCACCGGCCGGCACGGTCACCGTGAAGCTGCCGTCCCCGGCCACGTCACTGATCGGCACGATATAGTTGCGGGCGTCGACCACGGTCACCGCTCCGACAGTGCCGCCGGCCGTACCGGTATGGTTGAGAACCACGTCGCCGGAAGCAAAGCCCGTGACGTCCTCGCTGAAGGCCACCAACACGTTCACGGTACCGGCACTGTTGACCGGCCCCGGGGTTGCCGGGTCGAGGGTGACGGTGGTGGTCGGCCCGGTCCGGTCAAGTCGGGCCGCGTCACTGGTGGCCGATCCGCAATCGTTGGTGATGATCGCGCGATACAGCGCAGGCTCGACCTGGTCCTGCGGCCGGACGTTGTTGATGATCAACGTCGCGGTCACGGTGCGCGTGGTGGCTTCGGGATTGATCACAACCGCCGGGCTGGGGATGGCGATGTCGCTATCGGTGCCCGCCCGCACGATCTGGAACCCGATACCTGTATTGCGCTCCCAGGTGATGGCGAACAGGCCGCCGTCAATCCCCGCCCGGGCGGTGACGGAGAACGTCGCCGGCCCGGCGCCCACGCCGACGTCCGCCGGTTGCGCGATGACCGTCGGCTCGTCGCCGAGGTTGCAGCGTGTGCCGACGCCGTCGTCCTCGCCGGATTGCTCTGCCAGCGAATGTCGGATCCGATTGCCGCGCTGGTCGATGATCTCGACCACGACATCGAATCGCTCCGTGTCGTCGGGCAGACGAAGGGCGACCGACGTGGCGTCCGTTTCTTCGCCCGGCTCCTGGTTGATGAAGCCGATCCCCAGGGTGTTGGACCAGATGTACCGGTAAGGCGGCAGGCCACCGCTGGCGCTGGCGGAGACAACCACGATGTCGCCGCCCCGCGGCCGAGCGGGGTTGCTGTTCAGCACGATATTCAGAGGCGCCGCCACGGTCACGGCCAGCACCGCGCTGGCGGTACTTCCGCGGGCGTCCTCGACCACCGCCCGGAAGAGCGGTGCACCGATGAGCGATAGGCCGGCGGTGACATCCAACGTGCTGGTGAAACGATCATCGACCCCGTCGCCGTCGGAGTCGACGGCTTCCACCGGGCCCGGCACGACCGTCGCCGGCAGGATGGGGTTATCGTTTACCAGCCAGGTGATCCGGTAAAGACCGTCCGGATCATCCACATTCGGGGTGCCCCCTTCGAGGAAGGCGGTCAGTCGCGTCGAAGGCGTAGCGTTGACGGTGCCGGGCTTGGTTGCATCACCGGGCACGACGATGGACTCGTTCGGAGCAACGGTCAGGTTGACGGACAAGGGACGGTCCGGGGGGCGCAGCTCGATGACCGAGGTGCCCAGGAGGAACTCATCATCGCCGACCAGCCGGGCTGCGGGGGCTGGAGCGGGGGCCGCCGCCCGACCAAAGAACGCGATGACCACCTGCAAGGGCTCTGGGACGAAATCGGGCGGGTAATACTCGGCCTCGAACACGTGGTTGCCGAGATTGCGAAGCCCCTGGGGCCGCACACTACCGTCGTCACACACGACTGCCAGGGTGCCGAAGCCGGCGGGGTTGACACCGGCGGGCGGGTCGGCGAAATCAAAAACTAAGGTACCGTCGGGCCTGCGGACCTCGGCGATGCGATACTCCACCAGCGAACCGTCCACGCGATTCTGAACCGGGCCGTTGGGGCCGGGATCATTGACCAGCGGGGCCACGAAGCTCATCCTCACCGGGGACTGACATGGATCCAGGACCCCGGTGGGCACGATGGACCGGCTGCTGATCACCGCGATGGAGTCCGTGGGCCGGGGGGCACGGATCTCCGGCGCGGCGCTGATCGGCGGAACGGGTGAGGGATTGGGGTCATCGTCCGGAATGTCGCCCGGCGGGGTAGGGGCGACCGGAGCACAGGCCACGAATGCAGCAAGCACGACCAATACCAAAGCCCGGATTGCGTATCTCGACATGGTCAAGACTCCTCGTCACCCTTTGTTCAGTTTCCCATCGTTGCGGGATGCCACATCAGGCCTACCGCTGACCAATCGACGTACTCAGGTTCAACGGTGGTCGGACCACGCGGTTGAAGCTGAGGTTGCTGGGCAGCGGGATGCCGACGACGCGGGCCCGCTCCAGACGCGTACCCACCACCACCGAGGCCGGATTCCCGCTGGTCAACAGGGCCTGGACACCGGACACCCGCTGCGGCGGCGGACTCGCGGAAACGATAGAGATAGGCGGCAGGACGTTGGCTGCCGCGGCACTCACCGTCGCCACCTGCGCTGAAGGTTTGGCGACCGCGGCTGTCCGCACCTCGGGCACGTCGAAATCACCGAGGACCACGCCCTCGATTTCCGTCGGGGTGAGGTCGCCGCGCTCCGCGCGCCCAAGCCAGTCGGCCGGGGCGTCGAGCCCCATAGCTCCGTGGAGCTTGGCGATCAGGGCGGCAGCCGCGGGCGATAGCGTGCCTGGCACGAGGGACTGGCCGCCTTGAGCGCCCTTGATCTCGCCGGCAGGTGGAGCACCGTCAAACCGTGACGCCGACCCTGCGGACATCAAGACCCATTCCGTCCGATTCCCGGCCACGTTCACACTGAGCGTGCCGCCCGCCAGGCGTACCCAGCCCCCGCCAGCCACAACCGCCAGGGGCTCACCATCGGTCGCTTGGTACCGAACCAGCAAGCTTCCCTGCGAAACAGTCAACTGGCGGTAAGGCACATCCGCCCCCGCCAGACGGATCTGGCTGTCAGCGTCGAGGTACAGGCTCGCCTGAGCGGCTGGTGACCCCGGTTCCCCCGCCGCCAGGTAGGCCATCGCGACATTGTCCCCGACCGTGCGAACGCCCATCGCGGGCCGGAGCCGCTGCCCTTGCTGCAAGTCGTTCTGCCCGGGCGGATCAAACGCGTAATCCAGCATGAAACCGGTATCCGGCGGAATGACGACCGTGCAGGCGCCCTCCAGGGCCGCCCCCTGCGCCCAGACAAGCGGCGCAGGCATCACCGCCAGAAGCCCGGACAGCAGGACGGCATAGCGCATCGAACCACCTCGCTCAGTTAAAGGACAAGGCGAGACTGAAACCGTAGAGCGCACGTTCATACGAGAACACGTTCTGCCTGGAGCGGTCCATCACGTTGCTATCGTCGATGATGAACTGGATGTCGCCCCGTAGCGTCAGCACGACGCGATCGACCTTGATGGTGCGGCGGTTGACGGGCAGCCCGGGGACCAGCACGAAGGACCGTTCCAGGCCGAACCCGTACCGCTGGACGAAATCGTCACGGCCGCGACGGTGGAAGTCGATAAGGCTGCCGCCCCGCGTGCCCCCGTAGTTCTCCCATCGCCACTCGCCGCGGAAGTCGAAGAGCACGCCGTAAGGCAGCGGCGTCTCGATCCCCGCCGCCAGGAGATAGTTCTTATTATCCCATTCCTCGCCGCGGGTGGCGTCCCAGCCAACCTCGGCCCCGATGTACGGCCGGAGCCACCGCTGGTATCCCGGATCGCCCTCCTGCGGATCGTGGTCCAGGCCCCAGGGCTCCCATCCGATCTGGCGGTAGAGAGCAGACATATCCACCACATCGTAGGCCTGGTTGACGAAGAAGGCGAAGTAGTTGCCGTCGCGGTCGTACCGCTGGTCGTAGAGCGGTTCGAGGTAATTGCGGTCCTCGTAGCGCAGCCCGACCGTGGTCGTCGCCCGCTGATCGAAGGTATACAGGGTGAACCGCGGGGTCACGCGGTTATTGCGCAGGAAGCCGTCGTTGCCCAGCAGGAAGTAATCGTAATCGTACTGGACGGTGAAGTAGAGCGGCCCGTGCTCGGTGCCTTGCTCGTCGCGCTTCGGCTTGAGCAACTCGTACTGCAAGGCAATGCTGGCGCCGTAGTCCTGCTCGTTGTAGCTGCTGATGTCCCCGTGCCAACTCCCGGACGCCCGCCCGCCGACCCCGAGGGTAAACCGGTCGAGGTCCGGATCGACCTTGGCCAGATCAAGCGTGTAACTGAGGGCCACGCCGGTCTCGAAGCGCACGTCGCGGGAGCGGCCGATGTCGCGGGGGGTTACGGTCCGCTCGCCGAGCAGGATCACATTGGTGTCGTAAGTGAGGCCCATCTGCCAGTCGAGCCGGAAATCCTCGACGGGTTCGGCCGGCGCTCGCGGCTTGGCGAGTTCCTGCTGGATCTCGACGATGAGGGCGTCGGACCGGTCCTTGATGACCCCGCTGCGCGATTCGCCGTCGGCGTCGGTGTCGTATTGCCGGGCCTGCCCGAGGTAGCCCTCCGCCTCGGTGAGCATATCGGAGGCACGCTCGAAGCTGGTTTGACGGCCGGCCTGTTGGATACGGACCAGGCCGAGGTAGAAATACGGATAGCTCAGCCAGTTGGGGGCCAGGGCCTGATCGTCGGGCGAGGCACCGGCCAACACCGCCTCGACATGCTCGGGCGAGGACTCATCCACCATGACCGAGAGCACCCGGTAGGCTTCCTCCAGCCGTACGGGGTCGACCGCCCGGGCCTGGCCCTCCACGGCAGGAGGCACCGCCTGACGATACAGGATGACGCCCAGGAAGAACCGGCCGCGGACCCGGTTCAGCCCGGCGGCGCTGACCTGCCCCGGCTCGCCCGCCCGCTGAAGGTAGTGCTCCAGGGCCTGGCGAGCGTGGTCCAGCAGATCCGCCCGCTCACCCTCGGGAACGTCCGGCATACCCGCGAGCTTGACCCGGGTTACCGCGTCCAGCAGCAGGAGAACGGCCTCGCGGTTGGGCAGGCCGTCGCGCAGCAGCACGTCCAGGTCGGCATGCATGCGCTTGTAGAGCTCGTGGGCCGCGTCCTCTTCCTGCTTCTGCTGCTCGGTTTCCCCGCGTGCGGCGAGCCGCCGGGCGGCCACCTGGCGCGGCACGGCCTGCTGGCCACAACTGAGAGCCCGCAGGAACCGAGCGGTCGCGTTCGTGGGATAGGCCTCCAGCAGGCGCGGCAGAGACGCCTCGCAGTCCTC